>NZ_RJVR01000049.1 GCF_003999195.1 Streptomyces soli | reverse complement strand
CACCGGCGCGGAGCCGGCCTGGCGCGCGCCCACGGACGGCGGCGGCCCGGCGGGCATCGGCGGCGGGCCCGCAGGGCGGGACGGCGCGAGATACGGGGCCTGTCCGGCGGCGGCCGCCGGACGGCCCGGTACCTGCTGCTGCCGGCCCTGCGGCGGCTCCTGGTGGAACTGGGACTCGCTGGACGCGAGCGTGCGGCTGCGCACCCGGTACAGACCGGTGTCGAGGTCGTCGGCCTTCTCCAGGTGGACCTTGATGTTGCCCATGAAGGTGTAGCGCTGCTGCTTCGCATAGTCGCGCACCATGCCGGCCAGCTCGTCCCCGAGCTGGATCGCGTAAGGGCTCAGCCGGTCGAAGTCCGAGCCGCTCAGCTCGACGATGAAGTCATTGGGTACGACGGTGCGGTCTCGGTTCCAGATGGTCGCGTTGTTGTCGCACTCACGCTGGAGCGCCCCCGCGATTTCCACGGGCTGGACCTCGGACTTGAACACCTTGGCGAAGGTGCCGTTCACGAAGCCCTCGAGACGCTGCTCGAACTTCTTGAGTACTCCCACGGTGCACCTCCCTCCTAGAGGTCCTGCGGTGGATCACGACGGTCCTTGCCGCGATCCTTCCGGTACTGCTTACTGATCGTATCCACGCGCCAGGAAAACAAGTGGTTCCCCACTCCTGCCCAGCAGGCCGGTGTCAACGCTCACACGCTCCGCTGCCGCTCCCCCACAGGGATGGTAGAGGTGCCTCCTGTCAGTGTCCCGCAACAACGAGCGTTCCCCGGCCGCTGGAGGGTGTGGCTCCGACCACGGTTGTCCCACTGCCGGCCCCGCGCCGGCAGCCTGCGGTCCGCCCGCGGGAAACGGATGTGATTCCACCCTGAGCCGCGTGCTAATCTTCTGGATGTCGGGAGGCGCTCCCGCACCGGCCGGACGAGGAGTCCGGGGGGTGTGTGAGAATCGAACGGCAGCACCCATGCGCGGGTGGCGGAATAGGCAGACGCGCTGGATTCAGGTTCCAGTGCCCGAAAGGGCGTGGGGGTTCAACTCCCCCCTCGCGCACATATACACACACAGTGAGATCCCGCAAGTCTTCGGACCTGCGGGATCTTTGTTTTGCTGCACGTGGGTGAGCGGGTGCGTGACCGGGAACCGGCGCGGGTAGGTGCGCGTTGGACGCATTGGGCAAAGGAATCGTCAAGGGGCGCGGCCCGCGCCGGATTGCGCAGGGAGATCCATGGGTGTCAGCCTTTCCAAGGGCGGCAATGTCTCGCTGACCAAGGAGGCCCCGGGTCTGACCGCGGTCACCGTCGGTCTGGGTTGGGACGTGCGTACGACCACGGGCACGGACTTCGACCTTGACGCGAGCGCGCTGCTCGTCGGCGAGGACAACAAGGTCGTCTCGGACAAGCACTTCATCTTCTTCAACAACCTCAAGAGCCCCGAGGGCTCGGTCGAGCACACCGGCGACAACATCACCGGTGAGGGCGAGGGCGACGACGAGCAGGTGAAGGTCAGCCTGACGACGGTGCCGGCCGAGGTATCCAAGATCGTGTTCCCGGTGTCGATCTACGACGCCGAGACCCGCCAGCAGAGCTTCGGCCAGGTCCGCAACGCGTTCATCCGCGTCGTGAACCAGGCCGACGACAAAGAGCTCGCCCGCTATGACCTCACCGAGGACGCCTCGACCGAGACCGCCATGGTCTTCGGCGAGCTGTACCGCAACGGCGCGGAGTGGAAGTTCCGCGCCGTCGGCCAGGGCTACGCCTCCGGCCTGCGCGGCATCGCTCAGGACTTCGGCGTCAGCATCTGAGGCTCGGACGCTGAGGCTTCCGCCTCGGTCTCGGTGGAGGGTCGTACGGTGAAGGCCGTGCGGCCCTCCACCGTCTTGCCCGGGATGAAGACGCCGACCGCGAGGGTCACCACCCCGACCAGGCAGGCGATGGCGAAGGCGGTCCGGAAGCCGTCCATGGAGGGCACGACGGCCGCGGAGGTGCCTTCACCGAGGGTGATCGTCATGTGGGCCAGGACGACGCCCACGACGGCGCTGGAGGTCGAGGTGCCGATGGACCGCATGAGGGTGTTGAGGCCGTTGGCGGCGGCGGTCTCGGACGGCGGCACGGCGCCCATGATGAGGGCGGGCATGGCCGCGTACGCGAAGGCGATGCCGGAGCCGATGACGGTGCCGACGAGACGGGACGACGGAAGCGGCCCGCTCTCCGAGGGAGGGCGGGCCGCTTCCGGGTGTGCGGGAAGGTCTCAGGCGACCTTGGTGGCGAAGGACTTGGCCTTGGCCACGGCCTCCTCGTGCGCCTTGGCCTTGGAGGCGTCGGAGAGGTCGATCAGGCCGGCCATGGCGGGCACCTTGCGGGCCAGGGTCAGCTCGGGAACGACGAAGTGGACGTCGAGGGCGAGGGTGCCCAGAGCCTTCTCTAGGTAGGTGATGACGAATTCGTGGTCCTCACGCGGGGTGCCGGGGCCGTAGCCGCCACCGCGGGACGCGACGACGACGGTCGGGGTGCCGGCGGCGGAGGGGGTCTCACCGGCGGTGCGGCCGAGGATGATGACCTGGTCCAGCCACGCCTTCAGGGTGGAGGGGATCGAGAAGTTGTACATCGGCGCGCTGATCAGGACCGCGTCGGCCTGCTCGAGCTCGGTCGCCAGGGTGTCGCGCAGCGGGTGCTCGGCGCCACCGAGGTAGTGGTCGGCGTCGATGTGCGGGACCGGCTCGGTGGCGAGGTCGCGGTAGATGACCGTGCCGTTCGGGTGCTGAGCCTCCCATTCCTTGCGGAAGGTGGCGGCGACGTCACGGGACGCTGAGCCCTCGGCGGGCCAGATGGACGAGTCGATGTGCAGCAGGGTGGGCATGGGGGGCGCCTCCACTTTCGTGCCGTGGGTAACGGCGAAACATTCGTGTGCAGCTATTGATACCACAGGAACTTACTTTTCTGCAGCATGAGCTTACTTTTCTATAGCTCCTAGTGACAAGGGTAGTAATCTGTGGGGATGGCACAGCAGCAGGAAGAGCCGACGGAGCCGTGTACCGGGGTCGACGTGGCCCTGACGCGGGTCTTCGCGCTGCTCGGCAAGCGGTGGACCGGCCTGATCGTGGCCGTCCTCACACAGCGCCCGTGGTACTTCGCGGAGCTGCGGCGCGCGATTCCGAAGATCAGTGAGCGGATGCTCTCGGACCGGCTGAGCGAGCTGGCCGAGGCCGGACTGCTGACCAGGGAGGTCGAGACGGGCCCGCCCCTGCGGGTCAGCTACCGGCTCACCGAGGCCGGGCGGGCGGTGGGTCCGGCGCTGGAGGAACTGCGTACGTGGGCGGTGGCGTACCTGCCGGGGGATCTGCCGGCAGCGACGGCGTGCCCGGAGGCCGACGAGAGCGACACCTGCTGACTCAGCCCTGCTCCGCGTGTCCCGTGGATCCCGCCTGGGCTGGGGTCTCCTTGTGCTCCGAGGTCTCGTTGTATCGGACCAGATACGCGGCGAACCGCTCGAGGTCGGCCTCGTCCCAGTCGAGGAGCCGGACGCGGAAGGCCTCGCGGCGGGCGGCGGTGGCGGCCGCGAGGACGGCGGTGCCGGCCGGGGTCGGGCGGAGCAAGTGGACCCGCTGGTCGGTCGGTTCGGCCCGGCGTTCGACGAAGCCGAGCCGCTCCAGGGCGGTGATCTGCCGGCTCACCGTGGACTTGTCCAGCGTGAACTCCGTGGCCAGATCGGTGGCCCGGCAGCCCTTCGTCGCGTCCAGGTGGGCCAGGATCGTGAACGAGACCAGGGACAGCTCCGGGTGCATCCGGGCGGCCACGCCGCGCGCCCGCCGGGCGAAGGCGGCCATCTCACCCTGGATGGTCTCGACGGACTGCTCTCTGCTTGCCCCGTTCGGCGCTCTGCTCAGCATCTCTGCATCGTACATTTGATTCGCGCGTTTGTGCAGGTCAATGACCGTCTACCCGGGTAGCGGGAGCTCGAACCAGACGACCTTGCCGACCGCCTTGCGGCTGGTGCCCCAGCGGCGCGACAGATGGCTGACGAGGGTGAGGCCGCGGCCCTCCTCGTCGTTGGCGTCCGCGCGCCGCAGCTGGGGGAGGTTGTGGTCGTCGTCGGTGACCTCGACGAGCAGCGTGCCGACGCGCATCAGCCGCAGGCTCACCTCGTGGGACGCGGCCCGCAGGGCGTTGGTCACCAGCTCGCTGACCAGCAGCTCGGTCAGCTCGACGATCCCGGTCAGACCCCAGCGGGTGAGCTGATCGCGGGTCAGGTCGCGGGCGCGGCGGACCTCCGAGCGGTTCAACTCCAGCTTCCACTCGACGACGTCGTCCGACGGGATGCCCTGGAAGTTGGCGACCAGCAGGGCCACGTCGTCGCCGCGGTCATCGGAGTGCACGCGGCTGAGGATCTGCTCGCAGACGTCCTCGGGGGTCTGGTCAGGCTCGATGACATTGGAGCAGAGGGCGGCCAGGCCCGCGTCTATGCCCTGGCCGCGTACCTCGACCAGGCCGTCGGTGCACAGCACCAGCCAGCTGCCGTCCGGGACCGGGATCTCGACCGTCTCGAAGGGCACCCCACCCACTCCGATCGGGGCGCCCTTGGGGATCTCCAGCAACTCGCTGCGGCCGTCGTGGCGGGCGAGGACCGGCGGGATGTGGCCGGCGTTGGCGATGGTCAGCTTGCGGTGGATCGGGTCGTAGACCGCGTACACGCAGGTGGCGAGGTGTTCGGCGCCGAGGCGGTGGGCGAGGTTGTCCAGGTGGCGCAGCAACTGGGCGGGCGGCAGGTCGAGGGCGGCCATGGTGATCACGGCCGTACGGAACTGGCCCATCACGGCGGCCGAGAGCAGGCCGTGGCCCATGACATCGCCGACGATCAACGCGACGCGCCCCCCGGGGAGTTGGATGGCGTCGAACCAGTCGCCGCCGACCTGGGCCTGGCGGTCGCCGGGGCGGTAGTGGTGGGCGATGCGGACGCCGGGGATCTTGGGCGGCCGGGTCGGCATCATGCTGCGCTGGAGGGTGACGGCGGCGCGCGACTCGAGGCGGTGCAGGCGGGCGTTGTCGAGATGGACGGCGCCACGGGCCACGACCTCGGTGGCGGTCGCGGCGTCCCTGGCGTCGAAAGGCCGACGGCCCGGGCGGCGCAGCAGGCACATACGGCCGAGGACGGTGCCGCGTGCGGTGAGCGGGACGACGATCATGGAGTGCTCGGGCAGCAGCGGGCCGAGCGCCGGGACGCCCAGGTCGGCGGCGATGTCCTCGGCGAGGGCTGGGTCTATCACGGGAATCAGTAATGGCTCGCCGAGGCGCGGGGTGATCTCGTTCGCGGCCAGCGGGAGCAACTCGCCCTCGGGCAGGGCGGTGTCCCAGGGGCTGCCGAGCCGACCGTTGTGGGCGACGGCGACCCGGCGGGCGGTGATCAGGCCGGACGGGCGGTCGTCCTTGGGTGGATCGGTGTCCGAGAAGAGCTGGTCGACGATCAGAATCGCGGCGTAGTCGGCGAAGCGCGGGACGGTGACCGAGCACAACTCCCGGGCCGTGGTGCCCAGATCGAGGGTGCTGCCGACCTTGGTGCCGATCTCGCGGAGCAGGGCGAGCTGTTCGTCGAGCGTGTGCCCGGGGGAGGGGGCCGGTTGCGGGACCGCCGTGCCGGGGGCGGGCTGGTAGGGCTGCGACGCCTGGGCGGGCGACGGGCGCGGTCCGGGGAGCAGCTCCTTGCGCTCGGCCGTACGGGCCGGGCGCGGCGGGCGGCCGTTGGCGGGGTGGGTGACGGGCCGGCCGCCCTGCTCGTACGGCAGCACCGGCAGCGTGACGTTTCCCTCCACCTCCAGCACCGGATAGCCGTACGGCACGATCTGCCGCATGATCCGCTCCAGCCGGCCCGCGCTCACCCGGGGCAGCACCGCGCCCAGGCGGGCGCCCAGTTGGTCGGCGTGCGCCGCGTCGGACACCGTGGCGAGCCGGGCCGCGACGCGTACGTTCTCGTGGCGGACGGGGCTGTCGGGGGTGTCGGCGGCCGCGAACGGCAGCATGCGGTCGCCCAGCGCGATGCGCAGGGCGCCGCTGCGCAGCGGCTTGGCGTTGGCCGCGAGGAGCAGGAGGCTGCGGCCGGCCGGCTCCATGATCCGGTACGACCACCACAGGGCGTCCCGTACGCCGCCGTCCCGGTCGGTGGCGGCGAGAGCGCCGGACCACGCGGGGTGGGTGAGGTCGTCGAGCTGGTCGAGGGTGTCCTGCCGCGCACCGGTGGGATTGGGCAGCAGGCCCGAGGCGGGCCGGCCGAAGACACCTTCCCAGCGGTGGCCGAACAGCTCCTCGGCACCACGGTTCCAGTAGGAGATATGGCCGTCGGGATCCACGCACAGGACGGCAAGGCGGAGCAGGGCGGAAAAGCCCGTGGTCGCGATCGGGCTCGTCGTGGCGGCGGGCAGCCGGGTCATCTCGTCCAACGTCGTGCACCTGCGGTTCGGGCCGGTTCGGCGCTGAGGGAGTATTCGGTGTCGGATGGCGAGTGGTGCGGGTTGCGAGTCGTGCTGCGACTTGCATGGTGGGTCCAGGCAAGCATGAACCACCGGTAGGGGTCCGGTAAATGGCCAGATTGCCCCCAGATACGACCAAGGGGGCAAGTCAGTTCGGCGGAAGCGTTTTCGGAGCGCTTCCTGGGCAGGGAGGGGCACACGGTGGAGCAGGGGCTGGGGCAGGGGCTGGGGCAGGGGACGGGACCGGACGTCGCGCGGGTGCCGTGGGTGTCGGGATTCCAGCGGTGGCCGCACGACGGTACGCCGAAGGCGGAAGGGAAGGCGCTGCGCCGGCCGGTGCCGCGCGCCCTGCACGACGTTCTTCAGATCGACGCCGACCGGCCGGGCATCGTGGAGTCGCTGGAGGCCTCCAATGCGGGCCGCATCCCCGGACTCGTACCGCTGCGGGTGGGACGGATGGCGGCAAGCCCCTTCGCCTTCCTGCGCGGCTCGGCCGGACTGATGGCCGCCGATCTCGCCGGCACCCCCGCCACCGGGATAGGCGCCCAGTTGTGCGGCGACGCGCACGCCGCCAACTTCGGCCTGTACGGGGACGCGCGGGGCGGCCTGGTCATCGACATCAACGACTTCGACGAGACGGTGCACGGTCCGTGGGAGTGGGACGTGAAGCGGCTCGCGGCCTCGCTGGTGCTCGCGGGGCGGGAGGCGGGCGCGGACGAGGCGGTCTGTCGGGCGGCGGCCTTCGACGCGGTGGGCGCGTACCGGCGGACCATGCGGCTGCTGGGAAAGCTGCCGGTGCTGGAGGCGTGGAACGCCATCGCGGACGAGCGCGTGGTCGCGCACGCGGACGCGGGGGCACTGACCGGCACGCTCGAGCAGGTCTCGGAGAAGGCCCGCAAGAACACGAGCGCGAAGTTCGCGGCGCGGGCGACCGAGGCGGTGGAGGGCGGCGGGCGACGCTTCGTGGACGCCCCGCCGGTGCTGCGGCGGGTGCCGGACGCGGAGGCGGCGGCCGTCGCCGTGTCCCTGCAGGGGTATCTGGCGACGCTGGGCGAGGACCGGCTGCCGCTGCTCGGCCGGTACGCGGTGCACGACGTGGCCTTCCGGGTGGTGGGGACGGGGAGCGTCGGGCTGCGGTCGTATGTGGTCCTGCTCCTTGATCATCTGGGGGAGCCGTTGGTGCTCCAGGTGAAGGAGGCGCGGGCGTCGGCCCTGGTGCCGTACCTGGCTAAGGCCGGGTGGGAGACGCCGGAGGTCGAGCACGAGGGCCGGCGGGTGGTGCTCGGGCAGAAGCGAATGCAGGTCGTGAGCGATGTCATGCTGGGCTGGACGACGGTCGAGGGGCGTCCGTACCAGGTGCGGCAGTTCCGGAACCGAAAGGGCAGCGTCGACCCGGCCTCGCTGGCGGCCGGGCTGATCGACGACTACGCCCGGGTAACCGGCGCGCTGCTGGCCCGGGCGCACGCGCACAGCGCCGATCCGCGGCTGATCGCGGGCTACTGCGGCAAGGGCGAGGAACTGGACGAAGCGGTGGCCGCTTTCGCCGTGGCGTACGCGGACCGTACGGAAGCGGACCACGCTGAGCTGCTGGCGGCGGTGCGCGGCGGGCGGATACCGGCCGAGCTTGGAATATGAGCGGCCCGGCCTCGTACGCTGTCCCGGTGACGAACTCCTCCGTGAACCCTGAGAACGCCTCGCAGGCCGGCTCGGCGGCCGACCCGCAAGCCGGCTCCCAAGGCGGCGCGCAAGGCGCGAAGCCCGAGGACCGCCTGGCGAAGGCGGTGCGGGCGGCCGAGCAGGCGCTGATCGAGTTCGAGATCGCGGTGGAGACCTACCGGGTCGAGGTGGAGAACTTCTCCCGGCTCCACCACCAGAAGCTCGGCCCGATGTACGCGCGGCTCGACGAGCTGGACGCGCTGATCGCGGAGGCGGTCGCGGCCAGCAGCGGCGACCGCGAGGACATCAAGCGGGCCTGGGAGGCACGCGCCTTGGTCATGCCCATGCCCGGGGTCGAGGAGCTGTTCGGCGGGCTGCTGGGCGCCGACGGCGTCCGGCCGGTCGAGGACCCGAACCCGCCGCGCCGGGTGCGCCCCGGCAAGGAGGCCCAGCGGCTCTACCGCGAGCTGGCCCGCGCGGCCCACCCCGACCTTGCGCAGGACGAGGGGGAGAAGCAGCGACGGAGCGAGTTCATCGCCCGCGTCAACGAGGCGTACGCGTACGCCGACGAGGCGCAGCTGCGAGAGCTGGCGGAGGAGTGGGCGGCCGGCCCGCCGCTGGAGGAGGAGCTGCCGACCGAGGCCGAGGTGCTCTACGCCCGGCTGGAGTGGCTGGCCGAGCGCAAGGAGACGCTGGCCGTGATCGCCGCCGACCTGGAAGGCAGCGCGATCGGGCAGATGATGAAGCTCGCCCCGGACGACCCGGACGGGCTGCTGAACGAGATCGCGGAGTCCCTGCTCAACCAGGTCGCGCATCGCGAGGCGCGGCTGGAGGAGCTCGTTCGCTCCTCGAAGGGCTGAGCGGTACGTTTTCGGCGTAACGCCATGTCGAGGAGGCCGATCTTCATGTTCCACACCCAGCTGCCCGCGGTGGACGCCGCCGCCGTACCGGCTGACGGATTCCTGCTGGATGTGCGTGAGCACGACGAGTGGGCCGCCGGGCACGCCGAGGGGGCGCTGCACATCCCCATGGGCGAGGTCGTCGCACGGGCGGCCGAGGTGCCGGGCGACCAGCGCGTGCATGTGGTGTGCCGGGTCGGCGGCCGCTCGGCGCAGGTCGCGCAGTATCTGATCGCGCAGGGCGTCGAGGCGGTCAACGTCGACGGCGGCATGCTGGGGTGGGAGGCCGCGGGCCGCCCGCTGGTCGCGGACGGCGGCGCCGAGGCGTACGTGCTGTAGGGGCGGCTTCTCTGGGAGGCGGCCCTACGCTTCAGCGGCGAGCAGGTCGCCGAGGGCCTCCTCGTCCGCTGCCGCGGGGCCGAGCGAGAGCTCGAGCTGCTTGGCCCAGGCGTGGTAGTGGTGCAGCGAGTAGTCCGTGTCGGCGCCGAAGCCGCCGTGGCGGTGCCGGGCGGTCTGGAGGACGCGGCGGACGCCTTCCGAGGCCCAGATCTTGGCGACGGCGATATCGGTGGGGTCGAGCCGCCAGGCCGCCTGCCAGAGGGTGACCTCCATGGTACGGAGGTCGATGTAGCGGTCGGCGGACTGCATGGCGACGGCCTGGAACGTGGCTATCGGGTGCCCGAACTGCTCGCGCTTGCCGGTGTGCTCGCTGGTCATACGCAGCACGGCCGAGCCCAGGCCGAGCGCCAGCGCACAGGTGCCGACGGTGAGGAGGCGGCGGAGCCGATCCCAGGCGCCGTCGGCGGTGATGACGTCGCCGCCCGGCACCCGGACGCCGTCGAGGTGGACCTCGGCGAGGCGTTCACCGCTTGTGGAGACCTGGTCGGCCAGGGGCCAGGGTGGCGGTGGTGCGGGGCAGCAGGGCAATGACGGCCCGGCCGTCGGGGGCGACGGCAGGGATGACGATGTGGTCGGCTTGCTGAGCCCAGGGGACGGCGGTCTGGGTGCCGTCGAGGATCCACGAGGCGGGGGACCCACCCCTCCCCCTGCCGTGCGCTGACGGCGAGTTCGGCCGCGTCGGGGCCGGTGCGGCCGTTGGCCGCGACGGTGAGCACGAGGCAGCCCCGCCCCACCGCGGGCAGCAGCCGGTCGCGCAGCTCGGGCGGGCCGTATTGCTGGATGGCGAGCACGGCGGCGCAGGTCTCCAGCAGCGGGACGCGGGCGAGCACACCCCCGGCCTCGCGCAGGACGAGGCAGAGGGCCACCGGATCGAGCCCGGCCCCGCCGTATGCCTCGTCCAGGACCAGGCTCAGCAGGTCGGCCTCGGCGAGCCTGCGCCACAGCACGCGGTTGAAGTCCTCGGCCACCGGCCCAGGGGCGAGCGCCGGGCTGGGCACCGCGTCCGGTGCCACGACGGCGAAGACCGCACGGGCCGCCTCGACGGCCGCCAGCTGTTCCTCGCTGAAGCTGAAGTCCATTGCCCCGACCTCCCCGCCGACACCACTGTTCTGACGGTGTGTCAGATTAGGGGGTCAGGCGTCGAAGTTCACCTCCACGGCGTCGCCGACCGGATGCGACTGGCAGGCCAGCACATAGCCGGCCTCGAGCTCTTCCACCTCCAGTGCGAAGTTGCGGTCCATCCGCACCTCGCCGGTGACCAGCCGTGCCCGGCAGGTCCCGCACACACCGCCCTTGCACGCGTAGGGCGCGTCCGGCCGGTTGCGCAGCACCGTTTCGAGCACCGACTCGCCGCCCGCCGACGGCCAGCTCCCGGCGCGCCCGTCGAGCGTCGCCCGGACCACTGAGCCGGAGGGTATGGCGGCGGCACCGGCGGGGGCGGATGTCGCCGCCTCCACATGGAAGATCTCCTCGTGGATCCGGTTCCGCGGCACGCCGAGCCCGCGCAGAGCCCGCTCGGCGCCCTGCACCAGCCCGTACGGCCCGCAGAGGAACCAGCCGTCCACGCTGTCCACCGGCAGCAGCGCGGGCAGCATCCCGGTCAGCCGCTCCTGGTCGAGGCGACCGGAGGGCATCCCCGCCTGCTGCTCCTCGCGGGACAGCACGGTTACCAGCTGCAGCCGCTCCGGATAGCGGTCCTTGAGGTCGGCGACCTCCTCCAGGAACATCGTCGACGCGGCCGTCCGGTCGCTGCGTATCAGACAGAACCGCGCGTCCCGCTGCCGTGCGAGCAGGGTCGACACCTGGGAGAGCACCGGTGTGATGCCGCTGCCGCCGACGATCGCAGCGAAGTGGCCGGGCTTCGGCTCCAGGATGAAGCGCCCCGCCGGGGTCAGCACCTCCAGAACCTCGCCGGCCCGCAGCTCCTTGTGGGCGTAGGTCGAGAACTCCCCCGCCTCCACCAGGCGCACCGCCACCCGCAGCGTGTGCGGGCCGCCGTCGCCGTACGGCACCGGGTCGCAGACCGAGTAGGTACGGCGGATCTGTTCGCCGCTGTCGGTGAAGCGGCGGAGGGCGAGGTGCTGCCCGGCCGCGAAGCGATACTCCTCGCGCAGCTCCGGCGGCACATCGAAGGTGACGGCCACCGAGTCGTCAGTGAGCCGCTCGACCTCCGCCACGCGCAGCGGGTGGAAGGCAGCCATTCACAACTCCTTGAAGTGGTCGAAGGGTTCGCGGCAGCTCTCGCAGCGGCGCAGGGCCTTGCAGGCGGTGGACGAGAAGCGGCTGAGCAGGGTGGTGTCGAGCGAGCCGCAGTGCGGGCAGCGCACCGACAGCCCGACCGGCACCGGACCGCCGCCGTCCCTGGTCGGCCGGGGCGGGGCGATGCCGAACTCGGCCAGCTTGCGGCGGCCTTCGGCGCTGATCGCGTCCGTCGACCACGGGGGAGACAGGACGGTGCACACCGACACCTCCGGTATGCCGTGCTCCCGCAGCACCCGGGTCACGTCGGCGGCCATGGTGTCGATGGCGGGGCAGCCGGTGTAGGTCGGGGTGAGCTCCACTTCCACCCGGCCCGGGCCCAGGAGGTGGACGCCGCGCACGATGCCCAGCTCTTCGAGGCTCAGCACCGGCAGCTCCGGGTCCGGCACGGCGCCGACCGCTTGCCGCAGCCCTTCCTCCAGCGCAGTGGTGGTCACCATGACGCCCCCGGGTGTGCCCGGTGAAGATGCTGCATCTCGGCCAGCATCCGGCCGAAGGACTCAGTGTGGACGCCCTGGCGGCCCGCTCCGGCCGCCCAGGGGGTGCGGTCCGGGCCGTCCGGCATGGTCAGGGTGGCGCGGGCCACGACCTCGCCGATCGCCGCCAGCCACGGCTCGCGCAGGGCCGGGAGGTCGACGGGCAGCCCCTCCATCGGCTGGAACAGTTCGCCGGTGTACCGCCACAGGGCGTCCAGGGCGCGCTGCATCCGCTCATGGCTCTCGGGGGTGCCGTCGCCGAGCCGCAGCGTCCACTGCACGGCGTGGTCGCGGTGGTAGGCGACCTCCTTCACCGCCTTGGCGGCGAGCGCCGCCAGTCCACCCTGCTCCAATTCGCTCTGAGCTGTGGCCAGTTCGCTGTACATCAGCTGCTGGTACGTGGCGAAGTACAGCTGGCGGGCGATGGTGTGGGCGAAGTCGCCGTTGGGCTGCTCCACGAGCTGGACGTTGCGGAACTCGCGTTCCTCCCGCAGATAGGCGTGTTGATCCTCGTCCCCGGCCATGGAGAGCAGCGTCCGGGCCTGGCCCAGCAGGTCCAGGGCGATGTTGGCCAGGGCGACGTCCTCCTCCAGGACCGGTGCGTGACCGGCCCACTCCCCCAGCCGCTGGGCGAGGACGAGGGCGTCGTCGCCCAGCGCGATCGCGGCGGTCACAGGTACGCGGTTCATAGGTGGCGTACCCCTTCCGGGATCTCGTAGAAAGTCGGGTGGCGGTAGGGCTTGTCGGCTGCGGGCTCGAAGAAGGGGTCCTTCTCGTCGGGTGAGGACGCGGTGATCTGGGAGGACGGCACGACCCAGATCGACACGCCCTCGCCGCGCCGGGTGTAGAGGTCGCGGGCCTGGCGCAGGGCCATGGTCGCGTCGGGCGCGTGCAGACTGCCCGCGTGGCTGTGGCTCAGTCCGCGCCGACTGCGGACGAAGACCTCCCACAGCGGCCAGTCGGTTGCCGGGCTCATCGCGCTCCCCCTTCGTGCTTGGCGGCGTAGGCCGACGCGGCCTCGCGCACCCAGGCGCCGTCCTCGTGGGCCTGGCGGCGCTGGCTGATCCGCTGCTCGTTGCACGGCCCGTTGCCGCGGAGGACCTGCTGGAACTCCGTCCAGTCGATGTCCCCGTAGTCGTACGAACCGCGCTCCTCGTTCCACCGCAGGTCGGGGTCGGGGAGGGTGAGGCCGAGGATCTCGGCCTGCGGGACGCAGATGTCGACGAAGCGCTGGCGCAGCTCGTCGTTGGAGTGCCGCTTGATCTTCCACTCCATGGATTGGGCGGAGTGGCCGGACTCCTCGTCCGGTGGACCGAACATCATCAGCGACGGCCACCACCAGCGGTCCACGGCGTCCTGAGCCATTGCATGCTGCTCGGCTGTGCCACGGCTGAGGGTGAGCAGCAGCTCGTATCCCTGCCGCTGGTGGAAGGACTCCTCCTTGCAGATGCGGATCATCGCGCGGGCGTAGGGACCGTATGAGCAGCGGCATAGCGGCACCTGGTTGGTGATCGCGGCGCCGTCCACCAGCCAGCCGATCGCGCCGACGTCGGCCCAGGTCAGGGTCGGGTAGTTGAAGATCGACGAGTAGCGCTGGCGGCCGGAGTGCAGCTTGTCGAGGAGCTCGTCGCGGCCGACGCCCAGGGTCTCGGTGGCGCTGTAGAGATACAGGCCGTGCCCCGCCTCGTCCTGCACCTTGGCCATGAGGATGGCCTTGCGGCGCAGGGACGGCGCGCGCGTTATCCAATTGGCCTCGGGCTGCATGCCGATGATCTCGGAGTGCGCGTGCTGGGCCATCTGGCGGACGAGGGTGGCGCGATACGCGTCCGGCATCCAGTCGCGCGGCTCGATCCTGGAATCCGCAGCGACCGCCGCATCGAAGGCGGCCAGGAAGGCGGACTCCGTCGCCTCCTCCACCGCTGGTGCCGTTGTCATGCAGAGCCCCCTTGCTCCCGACCGACCGATCGTTCGGTCTGCTCGATCCCATGGTGGGCCGGGCCCCGGACGGTGTCAAGGTCAATCCCCGGCGGCCTGTGGACAACCGAGATAACCGGGATGGCTGTACTGCGGCTGTGTGGCATGAGTACCGTTCCGTGCGGAAAGCAACGCGGGGAACGAGGAGTACTGACGACATGGAGCCACCCGAGGACGTACGGGCACGACCGGGTGGTGGCAGCGGCGGCGTAGGCGCCCTGTCGCTTCCCTCCCGGATAGCGGTGGCGCTGGCCGTCGCCGCCGTGGCGGTCATGGTCGCCGTCCACCTCCTCGCCGTGTTCCTGCACGTGGCGCCGGAGAACACCATCACCACGCAGCACGGCGACCTGGTGGCGGAGTACATCTACCCCGAGTTCGAGCAGAACTGGAAGCTGTTCGCCCCCAACCCGGTGCAGCAGAACATCCACGTCTGGGCGCGCGCCGAGGTCCGCAAGGGCGACGGCAGCACCGAGACCACCGGCTGGGTCGACCTCACAGCGATGGACATCGCCGACATCCGGCACAACCCGGCGCCCAGCCACACCAAGCAGAACGAGCTGCGCCGGGCTTGGTCCTTCTACACCAGCACGCACGGCGACCAGAACCGCCCGATCGGCACCCGCGGCGAGATGAGCAGGGCGTACGTCCAGCGCATCGTCGAGACCCGTTTCGGCCCGCGCCTCAACGGAGGGGCCGTCGAGCGCGTCCAGGTCCGCGCGAGCACCACGCCGATCGCAGCGCCCCCGTGGAGCAACGAGAAGATCAACACAGCGACCAGCTTCCAGGTGCTCCCCTGGTGGCCCGTGGACACAAAGGAGGACGGCTCGTGAGTGAGCGGAGCATCGTTCCGTCCCCCTTCGCAGGCCTGGGAAGGGCCCTCGGCAAGGGCATCTCGGGCGGTCTGGCCCGGCTCACGGGTACGGCCATAGGCCGGTACCAGACGGCGGTCGTCCGGATGGGCTTCTCGCTGGCCTGGATGCTGTTCCTGCTGCGCGAGTGGCCGCACCGCCAGGAGCTCTACGGGCCGGACGGCGTGTGGAGCTGGGACATGGCGCACCAGCTCATCGCCGACAACCACGCCTTCTCCGTCCTGATGTGGACCCGCGGCCAGCTGTGGTTCGAGGTCGTCTACGCGGGCGCCATCGTCGCCTCCGCGATGCTGCTGCTCGGCTGGCGGACCCGCACCGCCTCGCTGCTGTTCATGATCGGCGTGCTGTCGCTGCAGAACCGCAGTGTCTTCGTCGGCGACGGCGGCGACAACGTCATCCACCTCATGGCCATCTATCTCGTCCTGACCCGCTGCGGTCAGGTCTGGTCGCTGGACTCGCGGCGCCGGGCCCGGATCGCGGAGAACAGCCGGGAAGACGGTCCGCAGGACAGCCAGGACGACGATCCGGAAGACGGCTCGGAACGGGGCCCGCAGCGTGACACCACCGGCATCGTGCTCTGGTCGGTGCTGGGCGCGGCGCTGGTGCTCGTCACCGCGCTCGGGCTGCTGAGCTGGGGCTGGGCGGTCATCTTCTGGGGCTTCTGGCTCGCGCAGGCCGTCTGGTGGGCCGTGAACCGTTACGCGCCCGACCGTGAGCCCCGGACCGTCCTGGACATCTTCGCCAACCTCGCGCACAACGGCACCCTGCTGGTGATCATCGTCGAGGTCTGCCTGATCTACGCCACCGCCGGCTGGTACAAGATCCAGGGCAACCGCTGGCAGGACGGCACCGCGCTCTACTACCCGCTCCACCTCGACGACTTCAGCCCCTGGCCCGAGCTGTCCCACGCCATGGCGAGCAGCGGCCTCATGGTCATGGTCATCACCTACGGCACGGTGATCGTGCAGGTCGCCTTCCCCTTCACCCTCTTCAACCGCCGGGTGAAGAATGTGCTGCTCGCGCTGATGATGGTCGAGCACGCCTCGATCGCGGTCGTGCTCGGGCTGCCGTTCTTCTCCCTCGCGATGATCACCGCCGACGCGGTCTTCCTGCCGACCGGCTTCCTGCGCTGGGTGGGCGACCGGGTCTCCCGGCGGGTGCGCCGTATGGGCGGCCGTACGGTCCCGGAGGCCGCGGCCGAGGCGGCGCCCGGGGCCGACGCCGGGGCCCAGGGGCAGCCGGAGCCCTCTGCCGATCCCGCCCCGTCTAACCTCGTGGGGTGACCAGCGACAACGAGGCGAAGACCGGCGCAGGTGAATGGCGTGAGCTGGCCCCGGGGGCTGTGCTCCTCGACGGCTTCCACGCGCTGAAGCACGCCCTGCGCTTCGGCGCGGATGTACAGCTGGCGGTCGCCGCTGACAAGGACGCGGTGCTCGGCCTCGCGGCCGAGCTGGCGGACGACCTCACCAATGCGCTCGCCGCGTCGCTCGTCGAGGTCCCGGCCGCCGTGCTGAAGGAGCTTGTGCCCAGGGTGCACCCGACCGGGGTCGCCGCGCTGGCGGTCAGGCCGAGCGAGCACGCCAACCGGAAGAGCCTGTCCCGGCTTCCCCGGCCAGCGCCGGTCGTCGTTCTGGACAACCCCCGCAACCTGGGCAACGTCGGAGCCGTGGTCCGCCTCGCCGCCGGCTTCGGCGCCACGGGCGTGGTCACCACCGGCGACCTGGACCCCTGGCATTCCAATGCCGTACGGGCCGGGGCCGGGCTGCACTACGCCACCGCCGTGGAGCGGCTCGGCATCGACGATCTGCCGCCCGGGCCGCTGCACGTCCTCGACCCGGAGGGCGAGGACATCCGGACCGTCGTCATCCCCGACGACGCCCTGATCGCCTTCGGCTCAGAGCGGCACGGCATCTCGGCGGAGCTGCGCAGCCGCGCGGACCGGCTGGTGGCGCTGCCCATGCGCCCCCAGGTCTCCAGCTACAACCTCGCCACCAGCGTGGCTATGACGCTGTTCCACTGGGACGGCGGACCTCGATGACCCGGAAACGGTTGGCGACGAACGCGCCGTCGCACAGGGCCGCGTTGGCGGCCGGATTGCCGCCCGAGCCATGGAAGTCGGAGAACGCCGCGGTCTGGTTGACGTAGACCCCGCCGGTCAGATTCAGCGACAGCTGCGCCGACTCGTCCCAGCAGGCCTCCTCGATCAGCCGCTCCACCTCGGGGGAGGTCGTGTAGGCGCCGACCGTCATGGCGCCCTTCTCGCGCACCGTGCGGCGCAGCAGCTCCACCGCGGCCTCCGGCGAGTCGACGGCGACCGCGAAGGACACCGGGCCGAAGCACTCCGTCATGTACGCCGCTTCGTCGTCGGGCTTGGCGCCGTCCAGCTTCACGATCACCGGGGTGCGGACCACGGCGTCGGGGAACTCCGGATTGGGCACCGCCCGCGAGGCCAGGGCGACTTCGCCGACCGACGGGGCGGCTTCCAGGCGGCTCTTCACGTCGGGGTTGACCAGGGCGCCGAGCAGGGCGTTGGCCCGGGCGTCGTCGCCGAGCAGGCCGCCCACGGCCGCGGCGAGGTCGGCGACCACCTCGTCGTACATCTTGTGACCGGCGTCGGTGTCGATGCCGTCGCGGGGGATCAGCAGATTCTGCGGGGTGGTGCACATCTGACCGCTGTAGAGCGAGAGCGAGAAGGCGAGATTGGACAGCAGGCCGCTGTAGTCGTCGGTGGAGTCGATGATCACCGTGTTGACCCCGGCCTTCTCGGTGAAGACCTGCGCCTGGCGGGCGTTGGCCTCCAGCCAGTCGCCGAAGGCGGTCGAGCCGGTGTAGTCGATGACGCGGATCTCGGGGCGCACCGCCAGCGTCTTGGCCAGGCCCTCGCCGGGCTGTTCGGCGGCCAGGGCGACCAGATTCGGGTCGAAGTCGGCCTCGGCGAGCACCTCGCGGGCGACCTTGACCGTGAGTGCGAGCGGCAGCACGGCCCGAGGATGCGGCTTGACCAGCACCGGATTGCCAGTGGCCAGAGAGGCGAAGAACCCCGGGTAGCCGTTCCATGTCGGGAAGGTGTTGCAGCCGATGACCAGGGCGATGCCGCGCGGCACCGCCTTGAAGTCCTTGCGCAGACTCAGCGGATCGCGCTTGCCCTGCGGCTTGACCCACTCCGCCCTCTCCGGGGTGCGGGTCTGCTCGGCGTAGGCGTACGCGATCGCCTCAAGGCCGCGGTCCTGGGCGTGCGGGCCGCCCGCCTGGAAGGCCATCATGAAGGCCTGGCCCGAGGTGTGCATGACCGCGTGCGCGAACTCATTGGTCCGCGCGTTGATCCGGGAGAGGATCTCCAGGCTGACCGCGGCCCGCGTCTCCGGGCCGGCGTCGCGCCAGGCCGGGAGGGCGGCGCGCATCGCCGGGAGCAGCACATCCGCATCCGGGTGCGGATACTCCACGCCCAGCTCGATGCCGTACGGCGACACCTCGCCGCCTGTCCAGCCGTCGGTGCCGGGCTGGTCCAGGTCGAAGCGGCTGTGCAGCAGGGCGTCGAAGGCGGCCTTGCCGGTCTCGCCGTCCCCGTACGCCTTGGGGTGCTCGGGGTACGGCGACCAGTACTCGCGAGTACGGATAGCGGCGAGGCCCTTGTCGAGGGTCTCGCGATGCCGTTCGATCAAGGGGAGAGCGGTGAGACCGGTGGGATCGGTGAGCTCGGCAGCCATGGGCCAACTCCTCGTCGAGCTGGTGCGGGCGGATGGGCAGGATGCTTCATGCTGGCAACACCGCTAGATTAACCGAATGTTCGGTCGGGACAAGAGGGGTCGGCCGAACCTGTGGATAACTCGCCGAGGAGCAGCTCCGCCATGACCGCGCCGGACCCGCTTGACCGAAGCAGCACGATCGCCGTCGTCGGCACGGGCACCATGGGCCAGGGAATCGCCCAGGTCGCCCTGGCCGCCGGTCACCATGTCCGGCTCTACGACGCCGCCCCCGGGCGCGCCGTGCTGGCCGAGCAGGCCATAACGGAGCGCTTCGACCGGCTGGTCGAAAAGGGCCGCCTGGACGCCGCCGCCAGGGACGCCGCCCGCGCCCGGCTGGCCCCGGCGGAGGAGCTCGGCGAGCTGGCCGGCGCGGAGCTGGTCATCGAGGCGATCCTGGAGGACCTGGGCGCCAAGCAGCAGCTCTTCACCGCCCTGGAGACCGTCGTCGGCGGCGACTGCCTGCTGGCCACCAACACCTCCTCCCTGTCCGTCACCGCCGTCGGCGCGGCCCTGCGCCGCCCGGGCCGCTTCCTGGGCCTGCACTTCTTCAATCCCGCTCCCCTGCTGCCGCTGGTCGAGGTGGTGTCCGGCGCCGCCACCGACGAGGCGGCGGCCACGGCCGCGTACGAGACGATGGTCGCCTGGGGCAAGACGCCGGTGCGCTGCACCGACACGCCGGGCTTCATCGTCAACCGTGTCGCCCGCCCCTTCTACGCGGAGGCGTTCCGCCTCCTTGAGGAGGGCGTGGCCGATCCCGCCACCATTGACGCGGTGCTGCGCGAGTGCGGCGGCTTCCGGATGGGGCCCTTCGAGCTGACCGATCTGATCGGCCAGGACGTCAACGAGGCGGTCACCCGCTCCGTATGGGAGTCCTTCTTCCAGGACCCGAAGTTCACCCCGTCGCTCGCGCAGCGGCGCTTGGTGGAGGCCGGGCGGCTCGGCCGCAAGTCCGGGCGGGGCTGGTACGCGTACGACGGCGCGGCTCGCCCTGAACCGCGTACGGCCGAACTGGAGAAGGCGCCCGCCGAGGTCACCGTGCGCCCGGGCGGGCAGGGGCCCGCCGCCGTGCTCCCCGAACTGATCGCCGAGGCGGGCATCGAGGTGGTGGAGGGCGCACCGGACGGCGCGTTCGACGGCTGCATCGAGCTGCCCGGCGGTGGATTGCTGTGCCTGGCCGACGGCGACCTCGCGACCGCCTTCGGCGACGACCGCGTGCAGTTCGACCTCGCGTTGGACTACCGCGCCGCCACCCGCATCGCCCTGGCGCCGTCCGACACGGCCCGCCCCGAGACGGTCCAGGCCGCGATCGGCCTCCTCCAGGCGCTGGGTAAGAAGGTCAGCGTCATTGACGACACCCCCGGCCTGATCGTCGCCCGTACCGTCGCCATGCTGGTGGACTTCGCCGCTGACGCGGTCGCCAAGGGCGTGGCGTCACCTGACGACATCGACATCGCGATGCGCCTGGGCGTCAACTACCCGCTGGGCCCCTTGCAGTGGGGCGAACTCCTGGGCGCGGACTGGGTCTGCGATTTCCTCAAGCTGATGCACACCACACATCCGACCGGCCGTTACGCGCCCTCTCACCTGTTGATCCGCCGCGCGGCCTCCCAGGAGAGGCTGCTGTAATCATGACCATGGCCCAGCGCGACACGTACACGCCCGAGACCCTCCTCGCCGTCGCCGTCGAGGTGTTCATCGAGCGCGGCTACGACGGCACCTCCATGGAGCACCTGTCGCGGGCCGCCGGAATCTCGAAGTCTTCCATCTACCACCACGTACGTGGCAAGGAGGAGCTGCTGCGCCGGGCCGTCGGGCGGGCGCTGGACGGCCTGTTCGGCATTCTTGATGAGCCCGGCGCACAGGGCGGGCGGGCGGTCGAGCGGCTGGAGTACGTTACGCGGCGCACCGCCGAGGTGCTGATGGCAGAGCTGCCCTACGTCACCTTGCTGCTGCGGGTGCGCGGGAACACGCAGACCGAGCGGTGGGCCATGGAGCGGCGCCGGGAGTTCGACCACCGCGTGACGGACCTGCTGAAGGCGGCGGCCGCGGAGGGCGATCTGCGCGCCGACGTGGACCTGAGGCTGGCGACGAGGCTGCTCTTCGGGATGATCAACTCCATAGTGGAGTGGTACCGCCCCAAGGACGACGGCGGCGGCCTCGAAAGCGACCAGGTCGCGGACGCGGTGGTGCGCCTGGCCTTCGACGGCCTGCGCAGGGCGTAGGCCCCGCCCGGGCGGACCGGGCCCGGCGCCTAGCTCAGGACCTGGTCGGTCTCCTCGAAGACCAGCAGGGTGCGGCTGCTCAGGACTTCCGGCACCGCCTGGATGCGGGTGAGGACCAGCTCGCGCAGGCTGCGGTTGTCGGGGGTGTGGACCAGCATCAGGACGTCGAAGTCGCCGCTCACCAGGGCGATGTGGGCGACGCCGGGAAGGGCGAGGAGCTTTTCGCGGACAGTTCGCCAGGAATTCTGGACGATCTTGAGTGTGATGTAGGCGGATGCGCCGTGACCTGCGCGTTCGTGGTCGACGCGGGCGGTGAAACCACGGATGACGCCGTCCTCGATGAGCCGGTTGATGCGCGCGTAGGCATTGGCCCGCGACACGTGGACGCGTTCGGCGACGGACCGTATCGAGGCGCGTCCGTCCTCCTGCAGGTATCGCAGGATCGCGCGGTCGATGGCGTCGAGAGGGCGCCCGGCCGGCGCGGTATCGGCCATCTGTTCATCTGTCACGCCCCCGAGCCTCCCTACCATGGACGTACTGGCTCCATCTCAGGCTGTGGAGAACCGTTTGTCCACAGGCGCAACCGACCTGTAGCCAAAATGCCTCCGACGACCGAACAATCGGTAGGGGAGCGATACCCGCTCTTCGACCCGGTGAGACCCGGGAAATCGAACACGCCCACGAGGAGGTGCTCGCGATGACCGTCCTGGACCAGCCCGTCTGGCACCCCCGCACCGAGCCCGCGCCGCTGCTGCCCGACGCGGAGCCTTACCGTGTGCTCGGCACCCCGCAGGCCCGCACGCTCGAGCCCGGTCTGCTCACCGAGCTGTACGGACGGCTGGTGCGCGGCCGCCGCTACAACCGGCAGGCCACCGCGCTCACCAAGCAGGGCCGGCTCGCCGTCTACCCCTCCAGCACCGGCCAGGAGGCCTGCCAGATCGCCGCCGCGCTCGCGCTCCGGCCGCAGGACTGGATCTTCCCCAGCTATCGCGACACCCTCGCCGTCGTCGCCCGTGGCGTCGACCCCGTCCAGGTGCTCACGCTGCTGCGCGGCGACTGGCATTCCGGTTACGACTCCCGCGCATGCCACGTCGCGCCGCTCAGCACCCCGCTCGCCACCCAGCTGCCGCACGCGGTCGGCCTCGCGCACGCCGCCCGGCTCCAGGGCGACGATGTCGTGGCCCTCGCCATGGTCGGCGACGGCGGCACGAGTGAGGGCGACTTCCACGAGGCGCTGAACTTCGCCGCCGTATGGCGGGCGCCGGTCGTCTTCTTCGTGCAGAACAACGGCTTCGCCATCTCTGTGCCGCTCGCCAAGCAGACCGCCGCGCCGTCCTTCGCCCACAAGGCCGTCGGCTACGGCATGCCGGGCCGGCTCGTCGACGGCAACGACGCGGCCGCCGTCCACGAGGTCCTCACCGAAGCGGTGCGGCAGGCCCGGGAAGGCGGCGGCCCGACGCTGGTCGAGGCCGTCACCTATCGGATCGAGGCGCATACGAACGCCGACGACGCCGGCCGCTACCGAGACGACGCCGAGGTCGAGGCATGGCGTGACCGCGACCCGATCGCCCTGCTGGAACAGGAGTTGCGGGCCCGGGGGCTGTTCGACGAGAGCCTGGTCAGCGAGGTCGAGGACGACGCCGAGCGGATGGCGGCCGACCTGCGCGACCGCATGAACGAGGACCCGGCCCTGGATCCCATGGACCTCTTCGCACACGTCTACGCCGAGCCGACCCCCCAGCTCAGGGAGCAGGCCGAGATGCTGCGCGCCGAGCTGGACGCGGAGGCCGGGTCATGACCACCGCTCTTGCCACCGCCCGTGCCACCGCGCGAAAGCCCGCCACCATGGCGCAGGCGCTCAACCGCGCCCTGCGCGACGCCCTCGCCGACGATCCGTCGGTCCATCTCCTCGGCGAGGACATCGGCACCCTGGGCGGCGTCTTCCGCATCACCGACGGGCTCGCCAAGGAGTTCGGCGACAGCCGCTGTACGGACACACCGCTGGCGGAGGCCGGCATCCTCGGCACGGCCGTCGGCATGGCGATGTACGGGCTCCGGCCGGTCGTCGAGATGCAGTTCGACGCCTTCGCCTACCCCGCATTCGAGCAACTGGTCAGCCATGTCTCGCGGATGCGGAACCGCACGCGCGGCGAGCTGCCGCTGCCGCTCACCATTCGCGTGCCGTACGGCGGCGGCATCGGCGGGGTCGAGCACCACAGCGACTCCTCCGAGGCGTACTACCTGCACACACCCGGGCTGCACGTCGTCACCCCGGCCACCGTCGCGGACGCGTACGGGCTGCTGCGCGCCGCCATCGCCTCCGACGACCCCGTGATCTTCCTGGAGCCCAAGCGCCTCTACTGGTCCAAGGCCGACTGGTCCCCCGACGCCCCGGACGAGGTCCCGGGGATCGGGCAGGCCGTGGTCCGGCGCCCGGGCCGCTCGGCGACGCTCATCACGTACGGGCCCTCGGTGCCGGTGTGCCTCGAAGCCGCCGAGGCGGCGGAGGCGGATGGCTGGGACCTGGAGGTGCTGGACCTGCGCAGTCTGATGCCGTTCGACGACGAGACGCTCACCGCGTCGGTGCGTCGGACCGGCCGCGCTGTCGTCGTCCACGAGTCGGCCGGCTTCGGCGGGGCGGGGGCGGAGATCGCCGCCCGGGTGACCGAGCGCTGCTTCCACCATCTGGAGGCGCCCGTGCTGCGGGTCACCGGCTTCGACATCCCGTATCCGCCGCCCATGCTCGAACGGCACCATCTACCCAGCGTCGACCGGATTCTGGACGCGGTCGCCCGCCTCCAGTGGGACGAAGGGGGTGCGTGATGCCCGTCGTCCGTGAGTTCCTCCTCCCTGACCTGGGAGAAGGGCTGACCGAGGCCGAGATCGTGCGCTGGCTGGTGGGGGTCGGCGATGTCGTCGCCATCGACCAGCCCGTCGTCGAGGTCGAGACAGCGAAGGCAGTGGTGGAAGTGCCCTGCCCCTACGGGGGCGTGGTGACCGCGCGGTTCGGTGAGGAGGGCGAGTCGCTCGACGTCGGACGGCCTCTGATCACCGTCGCCGTCGGGCCACGGGAGACCCCCGGGGACGACACCTCCGGCAACGTTCTGGTCGGCTACGGCACGGGTGCGCCCGCGGCGCGGCGGAGGCGAGTGCGGGGTGCGGCTGTCACGGCCGGCGTGGCCGTCGCGGCCCCTGCGGCGAACGGCACCCGGGTCGACGGTCCCGTGGCCGTCATCTCGCCGCTCGTACGGCGTATCGCCAAGGAACACGGTGTTGATCTGCGGTCCTTGGCCGGGTCGGGCCCCGACGGGCTGATCCTTCGCGCCGACGTCGAACGGGCGGCTGTCAAGGCGCCGGCTCCCGCCCCCGACGCTCCGCGCGACAGCTCCCGCATACCCCTGCGCGGGATGCGCGGTGCCGTCGCGGAGAAGCTCAGCCGGAGCCGCCGCGAGATACCCGACGCCACGTGCTGGGTTGACGCCGACGCGACCGAACTGCTGGCCGCCCGCGCCGCGATGAACGCCGGTGCGACGACCAAGGTGTCCGTGCTCGCCCTGCTCGCACGGATCTGCACGGCCGCGCTGGGCCGGTTCCCCGAGATCAACGCGACGGTGGACGTCGAGCGGAACGAGATCGTACGGCTGCCGGCCGTCCACCTCGGCTTCGCCGCGCAGACTGAGCGCGGGCTGGTCGTGCCTGTGGTGCGGGATGCGCAGGCGCGGACCGTCGAGGGGCTCTCGGAGGAGATCGGGCGGCTCACGGAGGCTGCGCGGGCGGGATCCTTGACGCCGGCGGAGCTGACCGGAGGGACGTTCACGCTGAACAACTACGGGGTGTTCGGGGTGGACGGGTCGACGCCAATCATCAATCACCCGGAGGCGGCGATGCTTGGCGTTGGGCGGATAGCGCCGAAACCGTGGGTGTGGGAGGGGGAGTTGGCGGTGCGGCAGGTTGTGCAGCTGTCGTTCACCTTTGACCACCGGGTGTGCGACGGAGGGACCGCCGGGGGCTTCCTGCGGTTCGTGGCGGACTGCGTGGAGCGGCCGGCGACTCTGCTTCGGAACGTATAGCTTCCCCCGTCAGACGGCCCGCCGAAAGAGTCGGCGGGCCGTCTGCGAGATTCGCTTATTCGACGATTACCGTCAAACAAGCTTTCGGTTGCTTACTCACAACCGCATTCCATGGTTAGGCGACGCTGTCATACGAGTATCCGCAGAACGGCGGTTGCCGAGGTTGTCATTATGTCACCAGTCGATTCTGTCGTCTTTGGGCAGTCGATTTAAACGAATGACTGCCCCTCGGACTCGGGAGTCCTAAATGCCTTGAATATGGATTCAGACCGTCAGGAGGACCTTGCCGATGTGGTCGCTGGCTTCGAGTACGCGGTGGGCTTCGGCGGCCTCGGACATGGGCAGGGTGCGGTCCACGACCGGGCGGACGGTGCCGGCTTCGATGAGGGGCCAGACGTGTTCGCGGACGGCGGCGACGATGGCGGCTTTTTCGTCGAGGGGACGGCCGCGGAGGGAGGTGGCGGCGATGGCGGCGCGTTTGGCGAGGAGCTTGCCGAGGTTGAGCTCGGCTTTGACGCCGCCCTGGAGGCCGATGATGACGAGGCGGCCGTTGGCGGCGAGGACGTCCACGTTCCGCTCGAGGTATTTGGCGCCCATGATGTCGAGGATGACGTCGGCGCCGCCGTAGGTGCCGCGGACGGCCTCGACGAAGTCCTGCTCGCGGTAGTTGATGGTGAGGTCGGCGCCCAGTTCGCGGCAGCGGGCGAGCTTGGCGTCGGTGCCGGCGGTGACGGCGACCTGGGCGCCGACGGCCTTGGCGAGCTGGATGGCCATGGTGCCGATGCCGCTGGAACCGCCGTGCACGAGCAGGGTCTCGTCGGGGCGGAGGTGGGCGACCATGAAGACGTTGGACCAGACGGTGGCGGTGACCTCGGGAAGGGCGGCCGCGGTGACCAGGTCGACGCCCTTGGGGACCGGTAGGAGCTGGCCCGCCGGAACGGCGACGCGCTCGGCGTAGCCACCGCCCGCGAGCAGCGCGCAGACCTCGTCGCCGACGGCCCAGCCGGTCACGCCGGGGCCCAGCGCGGCGATCCGCCCGGAGCACTCCAGGCCCGGGTACGGCGGGGCCCCGGGGGGCGGGTCGTAGAAGCCCTGGCGCTGCAACAGGTCGGCGCGGTTGACGGCGGCGGCCGCGACATCGATCAGGACTTCGCCCTCGGCCGGGACGGGATCGGGGACCTCGGCCCATACGAGCGCTTCGGGGCCACCAGGTTCGGGGATGGTGATCGCATGCATGGAACTGACGCTATGCGCTCGTGCGCCGGATGGCGATGATGCGGTCGGTGATCTCCAGCCGAGCTGCCTCCGGGTCGTCGTGGTCGAGCAGCCGGTGCCCGCGCTTGACCGACACGACCAGATCGCGCAACTCGCGCGGGGCGCGTCCGACCTCGTCCTTGGTGACGGGACGTTCGATCAGGTCAAGCCCACTGCCGTACGTGATCAGGTCCTCCGTCACCCGCCCAGCGCTGGGGCTGAGCATCGACATGCCGAGGATGCGGCCCGCCGAACTCGAGCTGGTGATGACGGAGTTCGCGCCGGACTGCCGCAGCAACGGCGCGTTCTCCTCCTCCCGTACGGAGGCGACGACCGTCGCATTGCTTGTTGAGCTGCCGTGCGGTCAGCGTGACCAGCACCGCCGTGTCGTCGCGCTGCGTCGCGATCACGACGTCCTTGGCCCGCTGCGTCTCCGCCCGCAGCAGTACGTCATTGCGCGTCGCGTCCCCCGTCACGCCCGCGAACCCGGCCGCCGCCGCCTCGACCGCCTTCGGATCCGGGTCGACCACCACGATCTGCTCGGCCCGGATGCCATGTCCGACCAGAGTCTTGGCGGCCGACCGACCCTTCGTGCCATATCCGACGATGACGGTGTGGTCGCGCACGGTGGACCTCCAGCGCTGCTGCCGGTACTGCTCGCGGGTGCGCTCGGTGAGCACTTCGAGGGTGGTGCCGACCAGGATGATCAGGAAGAGCACCCGCAGCGGCGTCACAAGCAGCACATTGCTCAGCCGGGCGCCGGTGCTGTACGGGACGATATCGCCGTAGCCGGTTGTCGAGAGGGTGACCGTCGCGTAGTAGACGGAATCCACCAGCGACACCGCGCCGTCCGCGTTGTCGTGATAGCCGCCCCGGTCGGCATAGACGATGGCCACCGTCGCGACCAGGCACAGCAGGGCGTACAGCAGCCTGCGCACCACCTGCCGCAGCGGCCCCGCATGGGCACGCCGCGGCAGCAGCAGGGCTGCGCCGCCCGTGCTCATGCCCCCGCCCCCCGCTCAACAACCACCGGTGCCCACGGGGCGAGTGAGCCGAAGCGGAGCGGTCGCTGTCGAGACGGGAGAGTGCCCCCACAGTGACTCAGCGCAGCGGAGGCGAACTGAGCCCACAAAAAAGGGGAATCCGGATCCCAGCCGCATGGCCCAGCCCCGGGGCACGGGCCGTTCGGCGCGCGCCCACCCCTCAACTCCCGCCTCCCCACGCCGCGTCCAGCACCACCGTCTGCGCGCCCTCAGCCGAGCCGCCGGGCGGGATGACGGCCATGCCGTCGGCGGCGGCGATGCCGCGCAGCATGGCGGGGCCGTTGAAGTGCAGCGGAACGACCCGCGAGTCCTCGTCGAAGACGACCGGCACGAGGCGGGTGTCGGTGGGGTGCCCGGGGACGGCGGCGGTGAGCCGGGCGGCGTACGGGATGGGCGCGGGCCGTCCGCCCAGCCTGCGCAGCAGCGGCGCGGCCAGGGTCAGGACGCCGGAGACGGCGGCGAGCGGGTTGCCGGGCAGGCCGACCAGGTGGCCGCCGGCGGGCAGTTCGGCGAGCAGCATGGGGTGGCCGGGGCGCACCGCAACGCCGTCGACCAGCAGCTTGGCGCCGGCGCGGTCGAGGACGGGGTGGACGAAGTCGACCGGGCCGCCGGCCGTGCCGCCCGTGGTGATGATCAGGTCGGCGGTGGAGCCGGTGACGGCCTCGTAAAGGATGTCCGCGTCGTCCACGAGCCGCCGGGGCGCGGTCACTTCGGCCCCCAGTGCCCGCAGCCAGGCGGGCAGCAGCGGCCCGAGGGCGTCCCGTACGCGGCCGCCGCGCGGCAGGCCCTGGTCCAGCAACTCGTCGCCCAGGACGAGGATGTCCACCCGGGGCCGGGTCGTCACCGCCAGCACGTCGTAGCCGGCCGCCGCCGCGAGGCCGAGCGCGGCCGGGGTGACCAGGGCGCCGGTGGTGAGGAGTTCGTCCCCGGCGCGGCATTCCTGGCCACGCGGGCGTACGTCCTGGCCGGGTTCGGGCGCGCCGTGGGTGGCGTGAAGGGTGCGGCCCGCGGCGTCAGTGACTCCGTGCTCGCTGCGCAGTACGGCAGTGGCGCCGGGCGGCAGGGCGGCCCCGGTGGCGATCCCGACGGCGTGGCCGTCCGGCAGGGGCTCACCGGGGCGCTGGCCGGCCAGCAGTTGCCCGGCGAGCCGCCAGGGGCCGGGTCCGGCCACGGCCCAGCCGTCCATGGCGGAGGTGTCGAAGGACGGCAGGTCGGTGAGCGCGGCCAGCGGCTCCGCCAGGGCGTGCCCCAGCGCTTCGCTCAGCGGAAGCGTGGTTCTGGCCAGCGGCGCCCCGGCGCGGCGGGCGATGCGGCGAGCCTCGGGCCAGGCGGTGGCGGCACCGGCGGAAGCGGCGGCGTGCGCGGCGGGAACGGCAGGCTGAGCGTTCGCGAGGGCCAGTGCCTGGTCCAGCGCGTGAAGTTCGGCGTCGCGTGAGCCCGGTGAGGTGTTCACGCGGTCGACGATTCCCCGGCCGAAGGGCCCTCGGCCGACGACCCCCCGGACGACGACCCCGACGACCCTGACGACTCCGCCGACCCCGACGACTCCGCCGACCCTGACGACTCCGCCGACCCCGACGACCCCGACGACTCCTTGGCCCAGCGCTCGGCCAGCGCGGCGGCCTTGCGGGACGCCTCGGCGACGGCTTCCGGGCCGCCGCCTGCCTGAGCGGCCGCGTAGCCGACCAGGAAGGTGGTCAGCGGGGCGGCCGGGCGGGCGACGCCGTGGGCGGCATCCCTGGCCAGGTCCAGCAGAACGGAGATGTCGACGTCGAGATCGATCCCGAGGTCGGCCTTGGCTGCGGCGATCCATTCATCCAACACGTTCCCATGCTCCCTGATGTGGGCCCTTGCTGTGGAGAGATCATCCCAGGTGTCGCAGTCGAACGACGCGTTCCCGGTCGGGTCCGGCAGCCGTCGCAGCGCCAGCTCGTGCGTCAGCATCCGCAGCGGCAGCCCGGCGACCCCGCCGTGCTCCGTGGCGATCAGCGCGAGCTCGCGGCGCAGCGCCTCGGTGCGATAGGCGGCGGCGAGCGGCTGGTCGCGGCCGCCGGGGTCGGTGAGGACGACGCCTTCGTATGACGGCTCGGCGGCCAGCTCGGTGAGCAGTGCGTGGACTGTCGTACGGGTCAGAAAGGGCAGGTCGGCGGCGAGCAGCAGGACGTACTCGGCGGTGACCGCGCGCAGTCCCGCCCCGAGTGCCGCGAGCGGGCCGCCGCCCGGCGGGTCCTCCCGGGACCATTGGACCGGGCGCGGGGTCGGCCGACGGGGTCCGACCACGACCGTCGTCCCGGCTCCCGCGCACGCGTCGAGCACTCGGTCGATCAGCGCTCGCCCCGCGACGGCGAGGCCCGGTTTGTCCGCCCCGCCGAGGCGCCTGGCGGCGCCGCCTGCGAGAACGACTGCGTCATACGCTGCGTGCTTCATCCCGTGAGTGTGACTCCTGCGGGGCGCAAACGGCAGGGGTGTGTGAGCCTGCTGGTATGAAGTGGGATATATCGGGCGTACGACTGGCCACGGGCGCGCTGGCCGTGGGTGCGGTCGCCGGTGCCGTGGTGGGTGCCGTCCCCTCCTCCGGCCCCCCGCACGCGCCGCCCACCCCCCTGGCCGGCGACCGGGCGGCCGTGGGCCGGGAGCACCCCGGACGGCCCCAGGAGGGCGCCTTGCGGGTGCCCGTCGAGCCGGATGCGGCAGAGCCCGTACTCACCACCCCGGACGCGGGAAACGGGCGTGATTCGAACTCGGACCCCACAAGGGCGGAGTCGGGCAGTGAGCTGGCGCTCGAAGTGCTGCCGCTGGGGGTGGGGCTCACCCTGATGGGGGCCGGGCTGGGGTTCGTCGGCCTGCGACTGCGTCGGGGCCGCTGAGTCGAGCCCTGTGCGTGCCGCTGAGTCACCGCCGCCGGTGCGTCGCCGCTCAGTCACCGCCTGTGCGTCGCCAGTGAGTCGCATCCTCCGGCCAGCCGGCCAGCACCGCATCCTGGCCTGCGCAGCTTGCCGGAGGTGTACATACTCGGTATACATACTCGGTATGTCGATCCGTCACGGCCTTCTGGCCCTCCTAGACCGAGGCCCTCGCTACGGCTACCAACTGCGGACGGAGTTCGAGTCACGCACCGGCGCAACCTGGCCGCTCAACGTCGGACAGGTGTACACGACGCTCGCCCGGCTCGAGCGCGACAGCCTGGTCGTACCCGCCGGGGAGGACGACAGCGGACACGCGCTGTACGCGATCACGGACAAGGGCCGTACCGAGCTGCGCGAGTGGTTCGCGAGGCCGGTGGACCGGAAAAGCCCGCCACGGGACGAGCTGGCCATAAAGCTGGCGATGGCAGTGGGGTCGCCCGAGGTCGACATCCGGGCGGTGATCCAGGCACAGCGGCTGCACACCATCCGGGCAATGCAGGACTACACACGGCTGAAGGCGCAGGCCATCGAAACGGGCCCGACCACCCGGGACGAGGTCGCGTGGCTGCTGGTGCTGGAGCAGTTGATCTTCTCCGCCGAGGCCGAGGCCCGCTGGCTGGACCACTGCGAGGCACGGCTCGTACGCCTCGCCGAGTCGATCGGGCAGGCCGACGACGACGCCCCCAAGCGTCAGGCGGACAGCACGGACTCCGCCACCCACCGCCCGGCGCGTCGCTGAGACCGCGGGGCCCACACACATCAGCACCATCAGTAGGGGGAAACACCCATGCAAAAGGATCAGCCCGTCCTGCGCTTGCAGGAACTGACCCGGGTTCACGGCAGCGGGGCGACCGAGGTGCACGCGCTGCGGGGGATCGACCTGGACGTCTTCCCGGGTGAACTCGTGGCCGTGATGGGCCCGTCCGGCTCTGGCAAGTCCACGCTGCTCACGATCGCCGGCGGCCTGGACACGCCGACGTCCGGCAAGGTCCTGGTCGAGGGCACGGACATTACGACGGCGTCCCGCAAGCAGATGGCCGCACTGCGCCGCCGCAGCATCGGCTACGTGTTCCAGGACTACAACCTGATCCCGGCGCTGACCGCCGCCGAGAACGTGGCGCTGCCCCGCGAGCTGGACGGCACCTCGGCCCGCAAGGCGCGCCGGGAGGCGCTCGCCGCGCTGGAGGAGATGGGCCTCGGCCAGCTCGCGGACCGCTTCCCGGACGAGATGTCGGGCGGCCAGCAGCAGCGGGTGGCCATCGCCCGCGCCCTGGTCGGTGACCGGCGCCTGGTGCTGGCGGACGAGCCGACCGGTGCGCTGGACTCGGAGACCGGGGAGTCGGTGCTGGGGCTGCTGCGGGCGCGGTGCGACGCGGGGGCGGCCGGGGTACTGGTCACCCATGAGCCGCGCTTCGCGGCGTGGGCGGACCGGGTGGTGTTCCTGCGGGACGGCTCGGTGACCGACACGACGCTTCGCTCGCAAGCGGAAACGCTTCTGCAGGGCGGGGTGGCCGCGCAGTGAGCACTCCCTTCCACGCCTGGCGAGCGGCGATACGGATCGCCCGTCGCGACGCCTGGCGCTTCAAGGGCCGCAGCGCGCTGGTCCTGAGCATGATCGCGCTGCCCATCGTGGGCGTGAGTGCCGTCGACATCACCGTCCGCAGCTCCGACCTGACCATGGAGCAGCAGCTCACCCGGGATATCGGAGCGGCCGACGCCCGCCTGAACGGCACCGGCATTGCCAATATGCCGATCTACCAGGGCCTGAAGGACCACGAGTACGCACAGGTCGACGAGAAGGCCCCGTACCGGTCCGAGCCCACCGACATCACCAAGGCCTTCCCGGCCGGCGCGCGGACGCTGGAGGACACGAGCGGCTCGGCCAAGTCCCGTACGACGCACGGCCTGCTCGACGTCGACATACGTGAGCTGAAGGCCGCCGACCCGATGGCCGCCGGGATCATGACGCTCAAGCAGGGACGCTTCCCGGCGCAGGCGGACGAGGTGGCCGCGACCACCGAGTTCCTCAAGCAGAGCGGGCTGAAGGTCGGCGACGAGGTGAGCTTCCGGGACTTCGACCGGAAGTACACCGTCACCGGCTCCTACGAACTCCCCGACTTTCTCAAGGACGCGCAGCTCAACGCCCTGCCGGGTGCCCTCCTGGCCCCGTACGCGAAGGCCCTCACCGCGAAGGGCCTGTCGTCCCCCGACGCCACGGTCTCCTACCTCGCCGACGTCAAAAGCAGCGATGGTTTCACGTGGAACATGGTGAAGCAGGCCAACACCAAGGGCGTCTACGTCACTTCGCGCGCCGTCAAGCTCGACCCGCCGGCCCGTTCCGAGGTGGCGCTGTACGTCAAGCACCCCGAATACGGCGCCACATCAGGCAACAGCCTTCCCGCCAACACCGCGCTGCTCGCCACGACCGCGACCGTCGTCGGCCTGGCCATGCTGGAGATCTGCCTGCTCGCCGGGCCCGCCTTCGCCGTGGGCGCCCGGCGGTCGCGCCGCCAGCTCGGTCTGGTCGGCGCCAACGGCGGCGACCGTCGGCACATCCGCGCGATCGTGCTGGCCGGCGGCGGGGTCATCGGCGCCGTGGCGGCCGTGACCGGCACCGCGCTGGGGCTCGGCCTGACCGTACTGCTGCGGCCGTTCCTGGAGGAATACGCGGGCCAGCGCTTCGGCGGCATCGAGATCCGCCCCCTGGAACTGCTCGGCATCGCGCTGCTGGCCCTGGTCACCGGGCTGCTGGCGGCGATCGTGCCGGCCGTGGTCGCCTCCCGGCAGAGCGTGCTGTCCTCACTCACCGGGCGGCGCGGGATCCGCCGGGCCAATCGCGTGCTGCCGGTCTTCGGCGCGGCCGCGGTATGCCTGGGCACGGGCCTCGCCTTCATCGGCGCGACCGACACCGACAACGTCCTCGCGGTGGGCGGTGGTTCGGCCATCGCCGAACTGGGCATCGTCGCGCTCACTCCGACCCTGGTCGGCCTCTTCGGCCGGCTCGGGCGCTGGCTGCCGCTGTCCCCCCGCCTCGCGCTGCGCGACGCCGTACGCAACCGGGGCCGCACCGCTCCCGCGGTGGCCGCGGTGCTGGCCGCGGTCGCGGGTACGGTCGCCATCGCCACGTACGCCGCCAGCAGCGACCAGGAGTCCAGGGACGGATACACCGCGTACCTTCCGAACGGCACGGTCAGCCTGAGCGTCGACACCGCCGGAAGCCGGGAGCTGCCCGCGGTCAAGGCCGCCGTGGAGAAGGACCTCCCAGTCGCCGGGGTGGCGGACTTCAGCCGGATCGTGGTGGGCGAGAAGACCTGCGACGTGTGGTCGTCCGACACCGGCTGCGGCTACAGCGAGCTGGTCACGCCCAAGGCCAGCCAGTGCCCGCTGTACGACGAGCGCAATGGCAAGTTGTCCACCGCCCAGAAGCGTAAGTGGGCCAAGAACTGGCGCTGCGCCTCGACCAGCCGGCCGGTGGCGGTGGACACCTCGGACGGCATCCTGGTCGGCGACGCGAGCATCCTCAAGGCGCTCGGCGTCCACGACACGGCAGCCGAGAAGGCGCTCGCCGACGGCCGGGCGGTGGTCTTCGACAAGCGGCAGGTCGACAAGAACGGCAGGATCACCCTCGCGCTGATCAAGGACTACTCGGACGAAAACACCGCCGAGAAGTCCCCGCACAAGACCTTCGTCGCGTACCGGCCCAAGACCGGGAAGACCAACGGCTACGGCGTCACCGCCGTGGTGTCGCAGGCCGCCGCCAAGGCCGCCGGGGTGCGCACCGTCCCGTACGGGATGATCGTCAGCACCAGCCGGATGCCCAGCAGCACCGAGCGGCAGACCCTCGACGGGGCGATGGACAAGCTGGGCGTACAGGCCAACATCCGGGTCGAAGAGGGCTACGTCAGCAAGAACAGCGTGATCATGCTGGCCCTCGCGATCTTCGCCGGCCTGGTCACCATCGGCGCCGCCGGTATCGCCACCGGCCTCGCCCAGGCCGACGCCGAACCGGATCTGCGGACCCTGACCGCTGTCGGCGCGCCCCCGCGCGTACGCCGTACGCTGTCCGGCTTCCAGTGTGGCGTGGTGGCCGCGATGGGGGTGCTGCTCGGTTCCGCGGCCGGCACCCTGCCCGCCGTGGGGCTGCGCAAGGCCGAGGAACGGCAGGCGCTGAAGATGTACCACGAGTCCCTCGACCATGGCTGGGGCCTCAACACCCTGCCGCACACGCCGATCGTGGTGCCGTGGGCGACCCTGGCCGCCCTGATCGTGGCCGTACCCCTGGGCGCGGCGCTGCTCGCGGCGCTGGTCACGAGGTCGCGCTCCGAGCTGGCGCGTCGCGCGGAGGGCTGAGCCGCCGGATTGCGCACCCGCTGCCGACCCGTCCCCAGCAGTAGGCTGGGGGAGGGTCGGCGGCGGCCCCGAATCCCGGGGGCCGACCGGCGCGAGGCACGCGCAGAGGATCGGTGACAATGGACGGCATGGAGATGCCGATGAACGAACGGTCGCAGGAAAGCCCGCAGGTCCTGGTCGTCGGGCAGGACGGGATGGCCCTCGGAGGCGTCAAGCCTGGCGGCGGCGATCAGCAGCGCGAGGTTCCCGTGACAGAGATGGTCGAGCAGCCGGCCAAGGTCATGCGGATCGGCAGCATGATCAAGCAGCTCCTGGAGGAGGTTCGCGCGGCACCTCTTGACGAGGCCAGCCGTGTGCGTCTTAAGGAGATCCACCGCAGCTCCGTGAAGGAGCTCGAGGACGGGCTGGCGCCCGAGCTGGTCGAGGAACTGGAAAGACTCTCCCTCCCGTTCACCGACGAGACCATCCCCACCGAGGCCGAACTCCGTATTGCCCAGGCTCAGTTGGTGGGCTGGCTGGAAGGCCTCTTCCACGGGATCCAGACCGCTCTGTTCGCCCAGCAGATGGCCGCCCGCGCCCAGTTGGAGCAGATGCGCCGAGCTCTGCCGCCGGGTGTCGGCGGGCACGAGGGTGTCGAGGGGGACGGCGCCGGCAACCAGGGCGCCCGCTCGGGGCCGTATCTGTAGGGGTGTCGGCAGGGACGGGACGCAGGACGTATCCCTAAGAGGGGCCCGGCACGTGGACAGCGTGCCGGGCCCCTTCGTCCTGTGTTCTGCTGGTGTTCAGCTCAGCCGGTCTTGCCGGTGGACACCCAGATGGTGACGGTGTCCTTGTCCGGGTTGAAGTCGTCGATGCTCTGGGGCTTCTGGTCGACGACCGTGCCCTTGCCGTACACCGACTCATCCTGGTACTTGATCTTGTACTTCCAACCGGCCTCGTCCATGCAGGACTTCACCGAGTCGACGTACTTGGTGTAGAAGTCCGGCATGTAGACCGAGTTGCCGTCGCCGAGGTAGCTCTTCGTAGCGTCGGTGCAACGCGAGGCCTCGATCGTGCGGGTCTGGTCGCCCTGGCTGACGCTCGGATCCGGCGTGCCGCTGTTGTCGGAGGACGTCGTGGCGGCGGCGTTCGAGGTGGCGGTGTCCGTGGCGGTGTCCGTGGCGGTCGGGTTGGAGTCGGAGACGTTGGTGCCTCCGCTGCTGCCCATCCGCACGATGAGGACGATCACCACGATGACCGCTATGACCGCGACCACCGCGCCGATGGCGATCACGGCGGTCGAGCCCCCGCCGCCCCGGTTGCCACCACCGCCCGGACGCTGCTGCTGCTGCTGCGCGGCGGGCAGCATCGTGTACGGCGGGGTGGGCTGCCGCTGGGCCGCCTGCGGGTAGCCGTAGCCCGGGCCGGGGGGCGGGGTCTGGCCCCAGCCGCCCTGCTGGGGTGCGTACGGAGGCGGGGTCTGCGGCAGGCTCTGCGGCGGTGGGGTCTGGTGGGGCATCTGGGGCACTGGGGTCGCCTGAGGCATCTGAGGCGCCTGGTACGGAGTCTGCACCTGCGGCGGCGGGGTGTGCAGATCGCCCTGCACCGGCGGGAAGACCGCCGACGAGACGCCCTCGCCGCGCCCGCGCGCCCGGGGCCCCTCGCCGATGACCAGCGGGGTGGCCGGGCCGCCGCTCGCCTGCTCGCCCCGGATGACCCGGTCCGACTCGTCCCGCATGGTTTCGGCGGTCGGGAAGCGCTCCGCCGGGTTCTTCTTCAGCGCCCGCGCCACCAGCGCGTCAACCGCGGGCAGTACCGCCCGGTTGAACTGCGACGGCGACGGCGGGGTCTCCTGCACATGCTGATACGCGATCGCCAGCGGCGAGTCCCCGTCGAAGGGCAGCCGCCCGGTCAACAGCTCGAAGAGCATGCAACCCACCGAATAAAGGTCCGAACGCTCGTCCACGCCCCTGCCCAGCGCCTGCTCCGGCGACAGATACTGCGGGGTGCCGACCACCATGCCGGTCTGGGTCATCGAGGTGACCCCCGACTGCATGGCCCGCGCGATGCCGAAGTCCATGACCTTGACCACACCGCGCCGGTTCAGCATCACATTGCCGGGCTTGATGTCCCGGTGCACCAGGCCCACGCTGTGGCTCTCCGCGAGCGCCGCCAGCACGTCCCCGCAGATCTTCAACGCCTTCTCGGTCGGCATCGCGCCGAACTGCGCGACATCCTCGTCGAGCACCGCCCGCAGCGGCTTGCCCTCGACGTACTCCATGACGATGTACGGCACGAGCGCGCCGTCGATGGTGTCCTCGCCCGAGTCGAAGACCGACACGATGTTGGTGTGGTTGAGCCTCGCCACCGCCTGCGCCTCGCGCCGGAAGCGCTCCCGGAACGACGCTTCCCGGCCAAGTTCCGAGTGCAGCGTCTTGACGGCGACCGGCCGGTCAAGCACGGTGTCATGCGCGAGATGCACGGCGGCCATGCCGCCCTGCCCGAGCAGGTCACGAAGTACATAGCGGCCGCCGCCGACCGAGCGTCCCGCGTAATTCCCCCGCGCGCCGTCCCCGGCGGATTCCCCGCTCATCAGTACCGCTTCCCCCTATGGATCCAAGTCTGCCCGCCAAGTCTGCCCTAGCTCCTACCGAGGTCAAGTTCGTTGACCTGTTCGTCACTGGATGCGTATGAATCCCTCCACAACTCGGTCGGTCACATCACCGATAACGGGGAACGCTGTAGCGTGGCAAGTTAGAGGTGTCGACAGCGACGGCGAGGACCAATGGCACATACGACAGCCGCAGGGGGCCCCAATGAGCCCTTCGCAGCCGGCCAGGGCGTGCCCGATTCGCCTGAAATGTGGGGAGTCGGGGGCCTCGTCGGCGATGGCCGTTACCGCCTGACCCACCGTCTCGGCCGGGGCGGCATGGCCGAGGTCTTCGCGGCCGAGGACGTACGCCTCGGGCGCATCGTCGCCGTCAAGCTGCTGCGCTCCGACCTCGCCGAGGACCCCGTTTCCAAGGCCCGCTTCACACGCGAGGCCCAGTCCGTCGCCGGCCTCAACCACCACGCCGTCGTGGCCGTCTACGACTCCGGCGAGGACGCCACACCCACGGGTGCCGTCGTCCCCTACATCGTCATGGAGCTCGTCGAGGGCCGTACGATCCGCGAACTGCTGGTCGACTCCGACGAACCGCCGCCGGTCGAGCAGGCCCTCGTCATCGTCGCCGGCGTCCTCGAAGCGCTCGCCTACAGCCACCAGCACGGCATCGTCCACCGCGACATCAAGCCCGCCAACGTCATCATGACCGACAGCGGCGCGATCAAGGTCATGGACTTCGGCATCGCCCGGGCCCTGCACGGCGCGTCCACGACGATGACGCAGACCGGCATGGTCATGGGCACCCCGCAGTATCTGTCGCCAGAACAGGCCCTCGGCAAGACCGTCGATGCCCGGTCCGACCTCTACGCGACGGGCTGTCTGCTTTACGAACTGCTGGCGCTGCGCCCGCCGTTCGTCGGCGAGACCCCGCTGTCGGTGGTCTACCAGCACGTCCAGGACGAGGCCCGGCCGCCGTCCTCGATCAGCGACCGCGTCCCGCCCGAGCTGGACGGGCTCGTCATGCGGGCGCTCGCCAAGCACCCGGACGACCGTTTCCAGACCGCCGAGGAAATGCGCGGAGTTCTGCAGTACGCGGTCGGCATGCTGCGCGAACAGGGCGGCTACACCGGCACCTGGGACACCGGCTACGTCGCGCACTCCGGCGCCTCCACCCCCGCCATGGGCCTGCCCGGCCAGGCCACCCCCACCACGCGGGGCGGCCACCCGGAGCACACCACGGCGGAGTTCGGCGCCCCCCGGCTGCTCGGCGCCTCCGGTGGGCTCGTCGACCACGACACGTTGCCGCCCGGCTACGGCGGCCCGGGAGGCGGTGGCGGCGACCGGCGCTGGGTGAAGCCGGTGCTCTTCGTCCTGGCTGCCGCGCTCGCCATCTCGCTCGGCATCTACTTCGCGAACGGCGGTACGACCGGCGGCGGCTCCGGTACGACGAACAACCCGACGCCGACGCAGTCCCAGACCACGGACCAGCAGACCAGCGCGCCGACCCAGCAGGACACGTCGACCAGCACCGACAACAGCACCGGTGGCCCGACGCAGTCGTACAGCTCCTCCCCCTCGGCCAGCGCGTCCGCCTCGCCGAGCACCTCGCCCAGCACCAATGCGCCCACCAGCGCCGCCCCCACGACCACCGCGCCCAGCCCCACCCCCACCAACTCCGCGCCCAGCCCCACCCCGACCGGCAGCAGCACGAACACCGCCAGCGCGGGCACTGACTCCGGCGTCACTTCCGCCGGCGGGCCCTCCGGCTTGGGTTGACTGCCAGGCCTGCCCCGAAGGTAGGGGGGCCTGGGCCTAACCCGTGAAGGCGTCCCGCACCGCGTCGTACGCGCCGGTCCACCAGACCGCGAGTGCGGAGGCGGCCGGGAAGAGTGGATCCGCGCGGCGGTCGCGGCGCTGGTAACGCCAGCGGAGCATCCAGAAGTCGTTGAGGCGTTCCCACCAGACGCGGTGCACGGCGGCGGCCAGCTCGTCCGGCGGTGCACCGGTGGCGAGACGGTACGCGCGGGCGTACGCGCGGACCTTGGCCAGGTCGAGGCTGCCGGCGGGCTGGACGAAGAAGATGACGGCGGCCCGGACCGCCTCCTCCGCGCGGGGCTGGACGCCGAGGCGGTCCCAGTCGACGATCGCGACGGGCTCGTCCTCGCGGTAGAGCAGGTTGAGCGGGTGGAAGTCGCCGTGGACCCAGCCGGTGACCGGCTCCCCGGCGTCCGGCGGACGGCGGTGGGCGTGCCGCTCCAGCAGAGCCCTGCGCTCGAGGAGGCGGTGCTCCGCCAGCTCGTCGAAGGCCTCGCGGGGGCGGTGGCCGCGCACCTGCTTCAGCAGATCGTCGATCAGCGCGAAGGTCCGCTCGGGGTCGGCGCTGACGTGGTGGCCCGGGTCGGCGGGCGGCGGCTGCACCTGCTCCAGGCGGGTGTGGACCAGCCCGAGCAGCGCGCCCAGCCGCCAGGACTGGCCGGTGGTCAACTCGGCGCCCTCGCGGTGCTGCCCGTCGACCCACGGGTAGAGGGCGAAGCAGCGGCCGCCGAGCACCACGACCGTGCCGCCGTCGATGTCGGGCAGCGGCGGCGCGACGGGCAGTCCCAGCTCGTCGAGGCGCTGGGTGGCCCGGTGCTGACGGGCGATGACCGAGCGGTCGGCGGTGGCGGAGTCCACGTACAGCTTGAGGAAGAAGCGGCCCCGGGTGGTTGCCAAGCGGTAGCCGCGGTTCAGCAGGCCCTCGGCGACGGGCTCACAGGACAGCGGGGCACCGGCGTTATAGCGGCGCAGCAGCGCGTCCAGCGTTTCGCCGGTGGGCGGCGCCGTCGCCGTGCTCCCGATCACCCGGCCGATGGTAGATCACGCGGCTCACCGTTCTGCGCGGTATACGAGATACGAGCTCGCGTACCTCGGTTCGATCCGCAGGTACACCGGCTCGAACCGCTCGCCGTCCGCCGACACCGGCAACCCCCCGAAGAGTTCGCGCTGCGCTTCGGTGGGCGTGAACGCGCTCGCGGTCCCCGTGATGTGCGCCACCCACGCGTCCGGATGTGCGGTCGCCGTGTTGTCTGCCTCGTACGCGACCACCGCGCCGTCGCCCGCCCGGTGTACGCCCCAGCCGCGGTGCGTACGGAGGATGATCTGGCCGTCAGCCACGACATGCCGCGCCACGGCGACGTACGGCAGCGCTTCGCGGGTCAGTGCGAGGCGTCCGTACGGCACTGCGGCCCAGCAGCGCGAGGGCGGCCTCGCGCTCCTTCTCCGTGGACATGGAGCCAGCCTGCGGTGCGTTTGCAGGCCCGGAACAGAGGCTCCGGGCCTGTCCGGCTCGGGCCCTTGGGCCTTTGGGCCTGTCCGGCCGATCTCCGCGGCGTCGCGTGCCTCCCCCAGCCTGGCGGCGGGTGGGGGTCCTCCCCCTGGCTTCGCCGGGGGCACCCCCACCGGACGGAGTCTGGGGGAGAGTGCCCCCAGCGCCTTGCGATCACAGGCGCCGCTGTGACATCAGCCGCTGACGCGGCGGGCCGCTCCTTCTCCCACAGAGATCGGCCGGACAGGCCCTAATCGCGGCCGCGCTCGGCCCTCGTACGGGCTACGTACGCCGCTGCCTGGGTGCGGCGCTCCATGCCGAGCTTGGCCAGCAGGGAGGAGACATAGTTCTTGACGGTCTTCTCGGCGAGGTGGAGGCGTTCGCCGATCTGGCGGTTGGTGAGGCCTTCGCCGATGAGGTCGAGGATGCGGCCTTCCTGGTCGGTGAGGCCGGCGATGGTGGTCTCGGGTTCGGGGGCGCCGGTGCGGAGGCGTTCGAGGACGCGGGCGGTGGCGACGGGGTCGAGGAGGGATTTGCCGGCGGCGACGTCGCGGACGGCGCTGACGAGGTCGCTGGCGCGGATGTCCTTGAGCGCGTATCCAGCGGCGCCCGCCATGATGGCGTCGAAAAGCGCCTCGTCGTCGGCGTAGGAGGTGAGCATGAGGCACCTGACCGACGGTTCCCGGGAGCGGATGTCGCGGCACACCTCGACGCCGCTGCCGTCCGGGAGCCGTACGTCGAGGACGGCGACGTCGGGCCGGGCGGCCGGGATCCGGGCGAGCGCCTCAGCCGCGGTGCCTGCCTCGCCGACGACGGTGATGTCGGGTTCGGAGGAGAGCAACTCGTGGACACCACGGCGGACGACTTCGTGGTCGTCAAGGAGGAAAACGCTGATGACCCCGTCTGCTCCGTTTGCAGTGTTTTCGCCGTGTTCGCTCACTATCTCAGCCTCGCACAGGATTCGATCCCCTGGCCTCTTACGCAGCTTCGAGTCCTCGGGATACCGTGCGGTTGTCCCGGTGACCCACGGTTGGCCTGCGAGAACCTTGCGAGAACCTCGATTTACTAGGAAATCCAAGCAAAACCGCAGGTAAGACACTCTTCGCGCGAAAGCGGAAGGTGTGGGTAACGTTCGTTTTGCAGGGCTGCCTGCCGGGGCGAGACAACACTCCCGGCTCGGCCGTGCCGCACACACCCCGTGCGCCGTGTCGAGGCGGGTAGGAGCCGCACTGGCCACCGGCGGATCCCGGGGGCCGGACAGACGGAGGAGCGAAGCGTGAGCGTGAAGAGCACTGCCGCGAAGCCCCGTACGCCCCGTACGGGCACGGGCACCCGCGGCGGCGCGAAGCGCCGTGGGGGTACTGGCGAGCCGGAACTCGTACAGCTGCTGACCCCTGAGGGCGAGCGCGTCCAGCACAGTGAGTACTCCATTGACCTGAGCCCTGACGAGCTGCGTGGCCTGTACCGGGACATGGTGCTGACCCGCCGCTTCGACGCCGAGGCCACCTCTCTGCAGCGGCAGGGGGAGCTGGGCCTGTGGGCCTCGCTGCTGGGTCAGGAGGCCGCACAGATCGGCTCAGGCCGGGCCACCCGCCCCGACGACTACGTCTTCCCGACGTACCGCGAGCACGGCGTCGCCTGGTGCCGCGGGGTGGACCCGGCGAATCTTCTGGGGATGTTCCGAGGGGTGAACCACGGCGGGTGGGACCCCAACGAGAACAACTTCCACCTCTACACGATCGTGATCGGCTCGCAGACGCTGCACGCCACGGGCTACGCGATGGGCGCGGCCATGGACGGCACCGACTCGGCCGTCATCGCGTACTTCGGGGACGGCGCCTCCAGCCAGGGCGACGTCGCCGAGGCCTTCACCTTCGCCGCCGTCTACAACGCGCCGGTGGTGTTCTTCTGCCAGAACAACCAGTGGGCGATCTCCGAGCCCACCGAGAAGCAGACCCGCGTCCCGATCTACCAGCGCTCGGCCGGCTTCGGCTTCCCGGGCGTCCGGGTGGACGGCAACGACGTGCTGGCGGTGCTGGCGGTCACCAAGGCGGCCCTTGAGCACGCCCGTAGCGGCCAGGGCCCGATGCTGGTGGAGGCCTTCACCTACCGCATGGGCGCGCACACCACCTCCGACGACCCCACCCGTTACCGCCTGGACGAGGAGCGGGAGCAGTGGGAACGCAAGGACCCGATCCTTCGTTTGAGGACCTACCTGGAGAAGGAAGGCCTGGCCGACGAGGCCTACCTCGCCGGCATCGAGGCGGAGAGCGAGGCCCTCGGCAAGCGGGTCCGCGAGGCCGTACGGACCATGCCGGACCCGGACACGATGGCGATCTTCGAGAACGTCTACGCGGACGGGCACGCGCTCGTCGACGAGGAGCGGGCGCAGTTCGCCGAGTACCTCGCGACCTTCGAGGAGGGCCACTGACATGGCGACCACGACCATGACCATCGCCAAGGCCCTGAACGAGGCATTGCGCAAGTCCCTGGAGACCGACGCCAAGGTCGTCCTCATGGGCGAGGACATCGGAAAGCTCGGCGGCGTCTTCCGCATCACGGACGGACTGCAGAAGGACTTCGGCGAGAACCGGGTCATCGACACCCCGCTCGCCGAGTCCGGCATCGTCGGCACCGCCATCGGCCTGGCCCTGCGCGGCTACCGGCCGGTGGTGGAGATCCAGTTCGACGGCTTCGTCTTCCCCGCGTACGACCAGATCGTCACCCAGCTCGCCAAGATGCACGCCCGTGCGCTCGGCAAGATCAAGCTGCCGGTCGTCATCCGCATCCCGTACGCGGGCGGCATCGGCGCGGTCGAGCACCACTCCGAGTCCCCCGAGGTGCTGTTCGCGCACATCCCGGGCCTGAAGGTGGTCTCCCCCTCGAACCCGCAGGACGCCTACTGGATGCTCCAGCAGGCCATCGACTGCGACGACCCGGTCATCTTCTTCGAGCCCAAGCGGCGATACTGGGACAAGGGCGAGGTCGATCCGACCGCCATCCCGGCCCCGCTGCACACCGCGCATACGGTGCTCGACGGCACGGACGTCACCCTGGCCGCGTACGGGCCGATGGTGAAGGTCTGCCTGGAGGCCGCCGCCGCGGCCGCCGAGGAGGGCCGTAGCCTTGAGGTTGTGGATCTGCGGTCACTGTCGCCGGTGGACTTCGACACCCTCCAGGCGTCGGTGCAGAAGACCGGACGCCTGGTGACAGTGCACGAGGCCCCGGTCTTTCTCGGCATGGGTGCCGAGATCGCGGCCCGGATCACCGAGCGGTGCTTCTACCACCTGCAGGCACCGGTGCTACGGGTCGGCGGCTTCCACGCCCCCTACCCGCCGGCCCGGCTGGAGGAGGAGTACCTGCCAGGGCTTGACCGGGTACTCGATGCCGTCGACCGCGCGCTGGCGTACTAGGAGAGGGTTGTGACGACCGTGACTGCACAGCGCTTCCGCGAGTTCAAGATGCCCGACGTGGGCGAAGGACTCACCGAGGCCGAGATCCTCAAGTGGTACGTCAAGCCCGGCGACCCCGTCACCGACGGTCAGGTCGTCTGCGAGGTCGAGACCGCCAAGGCCGCCGTGGAACTGCCCATCCCCTTCGACGGCGTCGTGCACGAGCTGCACTTCGGCGAGGGTGACACGGTGGACGTCGGCGCGGTGATCATCGCTGTCGACACCGACCCGGGCGCCCCGGCCGGGGAGGTGGCCCCGGCTGCTGCTGCCTCCGCTGCCGAGCCGCTGGCCGAGCCCGTGGCCGTAAAGGCGCCCGAGCCCGTCAGGGCACCCGAGCCGGAGGCGCCGAAGCGGCAGCCGGTGCTGGTCGGCTACGGCGTCGCCGCGTCCTCGACCAAGCGCCGCCCGCGCAAGAAGGCCGCTGTGCCGGCCCAGGCCAAGGCCGGTCCTGAGCTGAACGGCCACGCCACTGTGACCGAGCCCCGCCCGCTGGCCAAGCCGCCGGTGCGCAAGCTCGCCAAGGACCTCGGCGTGGACCTGGCCGGGGTCACCCCGACCGGCCCGGGCGGCGTCATCACCCGCGAGGACATCCAGGCGGCCGTCGCCCCGGCGGCGCCCGCCCCGGCCCCTGCGGTTTCGCCTGTGGTGGTGGAGCCTTCGGTCACGTCGGTCCAGCCGTCGGCGCTGGAGACCCGGGTGCCGATCAAGGGCGTACGCAAGGCCACGGCCGCCGCAATGGTGGCCAGCGCCTTCACGGCCCCGCATGTGACGGAGTTCCTGACCTTCGACATCACCCGCACCATGCGGCTCGTCCAGGAACTCAAGGCCGACCCGGCCTTCGCCGGGCTCAAGGTCAGCCCTCTGCTGCTGGTCGCCAAGGCGCTGCTGGTCGCGATCCGCCGCAACCCGGACGTCAACGCCGCCTGGGACGAGGGCCGCCAGGAAATCGTCCACAAGGGCTACGTCAACCTCGGCATCGCCGCCGCCACCCCGCGCGGGCTCATCGTCCCCAACATCAAGGACGCCCACGCCAAGACCCTGCCCGAACTGGCCGCCGCCCTCGGCGACCTCGTCGCCATCGCCCGCGAGGGGCGCACCTCCCCCGGCGACATGCAGGGCGGCACCGTCACCATCACCAACGTCGGCGTCTTCGGCGTCGACACCGGCACGCCCATCCTCAACCCGGGGGAGTCCGCGATCCTCGCCTTCGGCGCCGTCAAGGAACAACCCTGGGTCCACAAGGGCAAGGTCAAGCCCCGCCAGGTCACCACCCTCGCCCTCTCCTTCGACCACCGCCTCGTCGACGGCGAACTCGGCTCCCGCGTCCTCGCCGACACCGCCGCCATCCTCGAATACCCCAAGCGCCTCATGACCTGGGCCTGACGGCCTAGTTCCCGCAGCACAGGGCCCGGACACGTACGCACGTCCGGGCCCTTCGCTACGCGTGGCGCCGCCACCTCGCCGCCCTCGCGGGCGCTTCGCTGGCTTCGGGCGGCTGCGCCGGCCTCCGGCCGTCGTGCCGTGGTTGGCGGCGAGGCGGAGTCGTGGCGTGGGGGGATGGACAGATGTCCGGGCCCTTGGTTGTGCGTGGCGCGGCCACCTTTGGGGTGATTCGTGCGGATATGTAAGCAGACATCTTTCGGGAGGTACCGCCGTGGCCGTATCGATCTCCGTGGTCCTGCTGCTTCTGATCCTGGCCCTTGTCCTGCTCCGCAGTAAGGCCCTCAAGTTCTCCCACGCCCTGCTCTGCGTCCTGCTCGGCTTCTGCCTCTCCGGCACCAGCCTCGCGCCCACCATCGCCTCCGGCATCACCGCCACCGCCGATGTGGTCGGTAGCCTGCACCCTTGAGGCGCTTGACCCTCGACCTGGTCGAGCCTCCAGAGTCCTCGGTGTGGAGAGCGAGATGCGCAGCATCGGCGAGATGGCCCGGGACAGCGGGCTGAGCGTCAGTGCGCTGCGGTTCTACGACGGTGCCGGGGTGTTGGCCCCGGCCTGGACGGATCCGCGGAGCGGGTATCGCTGGTACGGCGACGAGCAGTTGCCCGATGCGCGGTTGGTCGCGCGGTTGCGTCGGGTGGGGATGCCGTTGCCGGAGATCCGGCGGGTGCTGGCGGAGCGGGCGGCGGATCCCGATGCCGTACGCGGGCTTCTCGACGCGCATGTGCGGCGCCTCGAGGACGGTCTGGCCGACGCGCGACGTGAGCTCTCCTCCGTACGGGCCCTACTCGCACCGGAGGCAAGCAAGATGACCCGACTGACGATCCCCGCGCCGGAACTGGCGGAGGCGCTGGATGCCGTGCGCTTCGCGGCAAGCACCGACCCGGAGTTGCCGTCGCTGGCCGGCGTGCTGTTCGACGTGGAGGGCGGTGTGCTGACGTTGGTCGCCACCGACCGCTACCGGCTCGCGGTGGCGCGGGTGCCGGTGGAACAGGCCTACGCCGCGCTGAGCGTGATCGTGCCGACCGCACTGGCCGACGACATCCGCGCCCTGCTGGACGGGGCCGATCAGGCCGAAGTGAGCTTCGACGACGACCGGATCAGCGCCGAGGCGGCGGGCCGCAAAGCCACCGGGGTGCGCCTGGACCACGACTATCCCGACTACCGCCGCCTGACCCGCCTCGACGACGCGGTCCACCGGGTCACCGTCGAGGCCGCCGCCCTCCGTGACTCCCTGGCCGCCGGCCCCGAGGCGGTCCGCGTCCTCACCGTCACCCCGGACGGTACCCTCGCGGTCTCCGACAGGGCCGCTGACGGGGTCGCCGTCAACCGGGACTTCCTCCTCGACGCCCTCAACGCCGGGGCCCGCGAACAGCTCGTCCTGGAGCTCGGCGGTCCGATCAGCCCGCTGGCCATCCGGCTGCCGGGCGGCCGGGACGAGTCCTTCTCCATGCTGATGCCCGTCCGTATCGCGGACGAGGACTGACCCCGGATACATCTTGTATCTATGATGTGCACATCATGGATTCCGCCAGTACGATCACCAAGCCCCCGCCCGCCGCAGAGCGCGTCTACACCCACGTCAAGCAAGCCGTTCTCGACCGTCGCTACGAGGGTGGGACGCTCCTGAGCGAGGGTGAACTGGCCGAAGCAGTAGGCGTTTCGCGCACCCCGGTGCGCGAGGCGCTGCTGCGGCTGGAGGCGGAAGGGCTGCTGAAGCTCTACCCGAAGAAGGGCGCGCTCGTGCTGCCGGTGTCGGCGCAGGAGATCGCCGACGTCGTGGAGACCAGGCTGCTGGTGGAGCTGCACGCGGCGGAGAAGGTCGCGCCGGCGTCGCCGCGGCTCGCGGCGCGGCTCGAAGAGCTGCTGGAGGAACAGAAGAGGCATGCGGCGGCGGGCGACCTGGCGGCGTTCGCGGTCGCGGACCGGTGCTTTCACGCGGAGATCGTGCGGGCGGGCGGGAACAGGATTCTGGCGCAGCTGTACGACCAGTTGAGGGATCGTCAGCTACGGATGGGGGTGGCGACGATGAACGCGGAGCCGGACCGGATCGCCAAGAACATCGCGGAGCACACCGAGATCCTCGAAGCGCTGCGGGCCGGGGACACCGGCGCCGCCCTGACGCTGGTCGAGCGGCACGTCACCTGGGTCAACTTCCTTGCCCGGGGGGAGCTGTGAGCGCCGCGACACACGGTGAGCCGCCCGGCGGCCGGCAGGCCGTCGCCGTCTGGTCCATCGGCACCCTGGTCTACATGGTCGCGGTCGTCCACCGCACCAGCCTCGGTGTGGCCGGGATCGACGCGGCGGCGCGCTTTCACATCGGCGCCTCCGCCCTCTCGACCTTCTCGATCCTCCAGCTCCTGGTCTACGCCGGCATGCAGATACCCGTCGGCCTCATGGTGGACCGGCTCGGCACCAAGCGCGTCCTGAGCATCGGCGTCATCCTCTTCACCGTGGGGCAGTTGGGCTTCGCGCTGTCGCACTCGTACGCGATGGCGCTGGCCGCCCGCGCGGTGCTGGGCTGCGGTGACGCCATGACCTTCGTGAGCGTGCTGCGGCTGGGCTCGCGGTGGTTCCCGGCGCGGCGTGGGCCGATGATCGCGCAGGGCGCGGCGCTGTTCGGTGTCGCGGGCAATCTGATGAGCACGGTGCTGCTGGCCCGGCTGCTGCACTCGGCCGGGTGGACGTCGACCTTCGTGGGGACGGCGCTGGGCGGTGCGCTGGTCCTCGTACTGGTGCTGCTGTTCATGAAGGACCACCCCGAGGGCTTCGAGCCGGCGCCCGCCGAGCACCACGGCGCGGGCTATGTGCAGCGGCAGATCGCGACGGCCTGGCGGGAGCCGGGGACGCGGCTGGGGATGTGGGTCCACTTCACCACGCAGTTCTCCGCAATGGTGTTCCTGCTGCTGTGGGGGTTGCCGTATCTGGTCGAGGCGCAGGGCATGTCGCGGGAGACGGCCGGCACGCTGCTGACCGTGGTCGTGATCGCCAACATGGTCTTCGGGATGCTCTTCGGACAGGTCATCGGCCGCCACCACGGCGCCCGGATGCCGCTCGCGCTCGGCGTGATCGGCGCCACCGCGACGATGTGGGCGGTGGTCCTGGCCTGGCCGCAGGCGCACGCCCCGCTGTGGCTGCTGACCCTGCTCTGCGTGGTGCTCGGCTCCTCCGGGCCCGCCTCGATGATCGGGTTCGACTTCGCCCGCCCGGCCAATCCGCCGGAGCGCTTCGGCACGGCCAGCGGCATCGTCAACATCGGCGGCTTCACGGCCTCGATGATGACGCTGCTCGCGATCGGTGTGCTGCTGGACGCCACCGGCGACAACTACCGGGTCGCCTGGTCCAGCGTCTTCGTCCTCCAGGCCCTGGGCGTCTCCCAGATCCTGCGGCTGCGCGGCCGTGCGGCCCGGCTGGAGCGGCAGCGGGTGGCGGTCAGCCGCGTGGAGAGCGTTCACGTCCCCGCCAGTACCTGAGACCTGCCGGTACCTGCGGCCGGAGGGACGTGAACGCCGGCGGTGTTCTACGGCGTGACGGCGAAGTGGGCGAGGATCCGCTCCGCCAGGGCCTCGTCGCCCTCGACCTTGACGTGATCGGCGACCACCTGCGGCCGCACCCGGCCGCAGGCCAGCCGTACGAACGTCTCCCAGTCCATGGTCAGCGTCACGGCGGGGCCCAGCGACACACTGCCGTCTATCGTGCCGTACCCCTGGTCGTCGACCCGGACCGTACGCATGAACTCCACCGGCCCGTGGACGTCGATGACCACGGCCGAACCGGGCTTGGCGCCCGCGTCCTTGGCGACCGTCTTCGGCATCGCGGCCAGCAGCCAGTCGCGGGCGAAACCGGCCGCCGGGGAGTCCAGCTTGCCCGGCTTGCCCAGCGCGCGGCGCAGATCCTGCTCGTGCACCCAGACGTCGAACACGCGCTGCCACAGCAGGTTCTCGAGGGTCACGTCGCCGTAGCCCGGGCTGCGCACGGTCGTGTCGGGCTCGCGCGACTCGTTCCGCAGCTGACGGGACCGGCGGATGATTGTGTACTCCAGCTCGCCGGTCATCTCCGGCGCGGTGTGGTGGCGCCGCTTGTCGACCGGCACCTCCATGTAGCGCGCGAACTCGCTGTGGATGTGGCGGAGGTCTATCGGCAGCGTGTGGATCGGGCGCGGGTCGCCGAGCAGCTCGCACTCCAGACCGATGACGTGCGACACGACGTCGCGCACCGACCAGTAGGGACACGCGGTGGGCCGGTTCCACTCGCCTTCGGCGAGAGGACTGACCAGTTCGGATATGGATTCTATGGAGTGGGTCCAGGCGTCGATGTACGGCTGGAGCTTGCTGTGGACGGTCACGGGACCCCTCGACGGTCGGACGCGGTCGTAGTGGTGTGCGCCTAAATTACGCTGCGCAGTGACACCACGGGAGTGCTTTCGTGTCACGATCGTAGGCCCGTATGCAGGTACGGAACTCAGGGACGGTGTAGCGTGCGCGTTTCTCTGATCCAGATCGACGTGGACCCGGCCGAAACGGTCGAAGCCCGGCGCGAGCGGGTTGCCGAACTCGTGCGCGGTCAGATGGGCTCTGACCTGGTCGTTCTCCCCGAACTGTGGACTGTGGGTGCCTTCGCGGCGGACCTGTTCACCATCGAGGCGGAGCCCGTCGACGGCCGCACAGCGGAGGTCATGTCGGCCGCCGCGCTGGACGCGGGTGTCTGGCTGCACGCCGGTTCGATCCCCGAGCGGGCGTCCGACGGTGAGATCTACAACACCTCGCTGCTGTTCTCGCCCGACGGTGAGCTGCGGCACACCTATCGCAAGATCCACCGCTTCGGCTTCGACACCGGCGAGGCCGCCCTGATGTCCGCGGGGGAGACGATCGTCACAGCCGAGCTGCCCGGCGGCGCCGTCCTGGGCCTCGCGACCTGTTACGACCTGCGCTTCCCCGAGCTCTTCCGGCTGCTCGTCGACGCCGGCGCCGGGATCCTCGTCATCCCCGCCGGGTGGCCCGAACGCCGCCGCGAGCACTGGACCCTCCTGGCCCGCGCCCGCGCCGTCGAATCCCAGGCCTACGTCCTCGCCGTCGGCACCGCCGGCACCCACGGCGGGCTCCGGCTCGCCGGCCACAGCATCGCCGTCGACCCCTGGGGCGCCGTCCTGGCGGAAGCCGGCCACGACGAGGAAGTCCTCACCGTCGACCTCGACCCCGCCCTCATCGCCAAGACGCGCGCCGACTTCCCCGTCCTGCGGGACCGTCTGCTGGGGCTGCCTACTCCTCCTCGTCCTGCTCCGCCTCGCTGAGCCGGTCCACGCACACCGCGATCGCGATGAGCACCGCCACGTCCGCGTCCTCCCGCTCCACACCGATGGCATAGGTGTCCCGGACCCGGAACCACTTCCGGCTGATACGGGCCAGCCTCTCCCCCTCGTACTCGATGTCGAACTCCTTGTCGATGATGTCCCCGCGGATCTCCAGTTCCTCGCCACTGGCGAGCTTCGCGCGATAGGCGTCCCGCAGCAGCGTCAGCCGCTTCTTCTTGACAGTGAACAGCTCCTCGCCGTCCCGCTCCACGGTCATCGTGTCCCGGAGACTGACCAGCTTCTTGCGGATGACGGCGAGGACGGTCCCGTGCGGGTCCTGGAGCTCCAGGGTGTCGCGCAGGCGCAGCACCTTGCCGTCGACGTAGAAGGCGCGATTGCCGTTCTCGTCCTCGATCCAGTAGTCGTCGCCGAGGGCGAGGATCTTCTCGCGAACCAGATATTTCATGGGGGAATGCCTACCCAGCGGGATGAGGTTGGATGGAAACATGGCTACACGTGCACGCGTCCGGGCCCCTGAGCTGATTGGCGAGGGCGGCTGGCTGAACACCGGTGGTAAGGAACTGACCCTCGCGGACCTGCGGGGATCGATCGTCATCTTGGATTTCTGGACTTTCTGCTGCGTCAACTGTCTGCACGTCCTGGACGAGCTGCGCGAGCTGGAGGAGAAGCACCGGGACACCGTGGTGATCGTCGGCGTCCACTCGCCGAAGTTCGTGCACGAGGCCGACCACCGCGCCGTGGTGGACGCGGTCGAGCGGTACGGCGTGCACCACCCCGTGCTGGACGACCCGGCGCTGGCGACGTGGAAGCAGTACGCCGTACGGGCCTGGCCGACGCTGACCGTGATCGACCCGGAGGGGTATGTGGTCGCCCAGCACTCCGGGGAGGGGCACGCACACGCCCTGGAGACGCTGATCAGCGCGCTGGAGACCGAGCACGCGGCGAAGGGCACGCTGCGGCGCGGCGACGGCCCGTACGTGCCGCCGGAGCCGGTGGCGACGGACCTGCGCTTCCCGGGCAAGGCGGTGCGGCTGCCGTCGGGCGGTTTCCTGGTGTCCGACACGACGCGGCACCAGCTGGTCGAGCTCGAGCCGGACGCGGAGACCGTCGTACGGCGGATCGGCGGCAGCGGCACCTTCAACGAGCCGCAGGGGCTCGCGCTGCTGCCGGACGGCAGGGTGATCGTCGCCGACACGGTGAACCACTCCCTCAGGACCTACGACCCCGCCACCGGTGACGTCGAGACGGTCGCCGGGACCGGCCGGCAGTGGTGGCAGGGCTCACCGACCGCCGGGCCCGCCCGCGAGGTGGACCTGTCCTCGCCGTGGGACGTCGCGTGGTGGGGCGGCAAGGTGTGGATCGCGATGGCGGGCGTGCACCAGCTCTGGACGTACGACCCGGCTTCCGGGACCGTCGAGGTGGCGGCCGGTACGACCAACGAGGGCCTGGTCGACGGGCCGGCGGCCGAGGCGTGGTTCGCGCAGCCGTCGGGGCTGGCGGCCACCGAGGACCGGCTCTGGGTCGCCGACTCCGAGACGAGCGCCCTGCGGTACGTCGACCGCGACCTCACCGTCCACACGGCCGTCGGCACCGGCCTCTTCGACTTCGGCCACCGGGACGGCGCCGCCGGACAGGCGCTGCTCCAGCACCCGTTGGGCGTCACGGCGCTGCCGGACGGCTCGGTCGCGGTCTCAGACACGTACAACCACGCGCTGCGGCGGTACGACCCCGCCACCGGCGAGGTCACCACCCTGGCCACGGATCTGCGCGAGCCGTCCGACGCGGTGCTGGACGGCGAGGAGATCGTGGTCGTCGAATCCGCCCGCCACCGGCTCACCCGGCTCCGGCTCCCGGAGGAGGCCGTCCAGGTCGACGCCGCCGCGCACCGCACCCAGCGGCCCGCGACCGACGTCGCGCCGGGCACCCTCCGTCTGGACGTGGTCTTCCACGCCCCGGCGGGCCAGAAGCTGGACGAGCGCTACGGTCCTTCGACCCGGCTGCTCGTCAGCTCCACGCCACCCGGGCTGCTCGCCCAGGGCGCCGGCAAGGGTACGGATCTGAGCCGCGAACTCGTCCTCGACGGCGGCATCGCGGAAGGGGTGCTGCACGTCTCGGCGATGGCCGCGTCCTGCGACGACGACCCCGCCAACGAGTACCCCGCCTGCCACGTCCACCAGCAGGACTGGGGCGTCCCGGTCCGGATCACCGAGGGCGGCGACACGCGCCTCGCGCTCGTACTGGCCGGGCTTGACGCCTAGTCGGACGTGTCGTCAGACGTGCGGGTAGTTCCGGGCGCGCTCATCCATCACCGGCATGGGTTCGACGACCCTCCGCTTCTTGAAGATGCTGATGTACGCGGCCAGTCCGATCGCGCCGACCGCCATCATGATCAGGCCGACGAGATCGAGATTGACTCCGGCCATGTGCCAGTCTGTCGCGAATGTGAGGATGGCCCCCACCGCGATCAGACCGATGCAACCGCCGATGCCCATGATGTCCGCCTCCGAACTGGGTTAGCCCTACAGGCTCGTAGGGCTTCGCCTACCCCCGTGCGGAGGGCCTACGCAGACGAACCGGCGGTGTCCCGGCCGGCTTAGAGGCCGCGCGAATAGGAGGGGCGGTGTCGCGTGCCGATGGCTCTCGCCTGGCGGCGTTGTCGTCGGTCGACGCGGACGTTTCCGGCCTCCAGCAGCGTCGGCGCGATGGACGCCGCCGACGCGGCCGGTGCCAGCCCGATCATCAGGGTCGCGGCCGTCGACGCGCAGGCGAGCGCGGCGAGCTTGAGTCTCATACAGGTCCCCCCACAGGACTGAAGTCAGTGCTGAAGCAGCGAGAACCGGTCCGCGGCGATATCTGTGTGCCTGCTGTTACCGGTGGGTCGCATCATAGGCCCATCTTCACAGCAGGCACACAGTCGAGGGGTGTTGGGGAGGCTCAGTCGCCGACGGGCCCGGTGTACGTGCCCGGGTGCGTGGCGCCGTCCTGCAGCAGAACACTGCCGCCGGGCCAGGTCAGGGTGGCGGAGGTGGTCTCGTTCGGCGGGGTGACGACGACCGAGGTGGCCTTGAACTCGGTGCCGCTGTCCTTGGTCCACGGGAGGAAGGAGATGGTGAACGTCGCGCTGCCGCCGGGCGCCAGGGTGACCTTCTTGGGCGTCACGCTGCTGCGGGCCAGCGACCAGGAGCCACTGGAGGCCTTCAGGTCCACCCCGGGGAAGCCCTGGAGGGAGCAGGTGGCGGAGCCCTTGTTCTTCAGGACGACGGCCAGCTTCTGCTGGTCGTCGGAGCTGCTCACGGTGCCGTCGCCGGAGCCGAAGGAGAACGCCAGCCCGGCGGTGTGGCAGCGGGTGCTGCTCGTGCCGGTCCCGGTGCCCGTGCCGCTGTCCGAGTCCCGGGTGGCGGCCGCGTTGTCCGCCGGCGCGGAGCCAGCGGCGGAGGCCGTGGGCGACGACACGGGCGCGGACGACTGGTCGCCAGCGGTGCTGCCGCTGTCGTTCCCACCACAGGCGGTGAGCGTCAGGGCCAGAGCGGACGTGGCGGTGATGGCGGCGGCGGCGTGAAGCAGTCGCATGATGGGTCCCCCGAGGTGTGATGACGCTGTGTGCGTTGATCACTATTATCCGGGAGGTTCTTAACAGTCGCGTGACGACACGATGCTGACATCGCTGCAGACCCGTCGGCTCAGCCCTCCAGGAAGGCCTTCAGCGCTCTCGCCAGCAGATACGGATCCGCCACCCCGCACAGCTCACGCGCGGAGTGCATGGACAGGATCGGCACGCCGACGTCCACCGTCGTGATGCCGTGCCGGGCGGCCGTGATCGGGCCGATGGTCGTGCCGCACGGCAGGGCGTTGTTGGAGACGAAGACCTGCCACGGCACGCCGGCCCGGTCGCAGGCGGCGGTGAAGATGCCGCGGCCGGTGCCGTCGGTGGCGTAACGCTGGTTGACGTTGACCTTGAGGATGGGGCCGCCGTTGGGGAGCGGCCGGTGCGTGGGGTCGTGCTTCTCGGCGTAGTTGGGGTGGACGGCGTGGCCGGTGTCGGAGGAGACGCAGACGGTGCCGGCCAGCGCGCGGGCCCGGTCCTCGTAGACGCCGCCGCGGGCGAAGACCGAGCGCTCCAGGACGTTGCCCAGCAGCGGGCCGGCGGCGCCGGTGTCGGACTCGCTGCCGTTCTCCTCGTGGTCGAAGGCGGCGAGGACCGGGATGTACGGCAGCTCCGAGCGCCCGGCGGCAGCGGCGGCGAGGGCGGCGGTGCCGGCGTGGACGGACAGCAGGTTGTCCAGCCGGCCGGCGGCGAGGAACTCGTGGTCGCGGCCGAGGTAGGCCGGGGGCTGGACGTCATGTGTCATGAGGTCCCAGCCGACCACGTCGCCGGGCTCCACCCCCGCCTCCTCGGCCACCAGTCGCACCAGCGCACCCTCGTCGTGGCCGCCGAGGCCCCATACCGGCTGCATGTGCCGCTGCTTGTCGAGGGTGAGGCCCTTCTCGTTGACGCCCCGGTCGAGGTGGACGGCGAGCTGCGGGACACGCAGCAGCGGCCGGTCGGCGTTGACCAGCCGGGTGGTGCCGTCCCGCAGCACGATCCGGCCGGACAGCCCCAGATCGCGGTCGAGCCAGGTGTTGAGCAGCGCTCCCCCGTAGATCTCCACCGCGATCTGCCGCCACCCGTACGAGGCGGTGTCGGGCACCGGCTTGACCCGCAGGTTCGTGGAGTCGGTGTGCGCTCCCACGATGCGGAAGGGTGTCTCGGGCCGCGCGCCGGCCGGCACGTACCAGGCGATGATCGCGCCACCGCGCAGCACGTACTTCCCCCCGGTCTCGCCGTCCCAGGCCTCGGTCTCGCTGACCTGCCGGAATCCCGCCTTCTCCAAGCGCTCTGCGGCACTCGCGACCGCGTGGTACTGCGACGGGCTGGCGGTGATGAATGCCGCCAGGTCGTCGGTGTGGGTACGGTCGAAGTGGGGGTGCGCGTTCATGGGGTCAAGGATAAGTAGGCACCGGGCCGGAACCGCACGCCATGGCGTGGACGGAGGCCCTGAACACACGCCGGAGGCCCCCGCCGGAGCGGGGGCCTCCGGTGAACGGCTTACCGGAGGGCGTCCTTAGAACGCCTCCTCCGGGAGCTCCATGACGTCGAGGCTGACGTTCTCGGCGATGGAGCGCTGGACGGAGACCAGCGGCAGGATGTTCGCGGCGAAGAACTTCGCGGCGGCGATCTTGCCGGTGTAGAAGGCGACGTCCTTGGCGGAGGCGCCGGCGGCCAGCTTCTCGGCGGCGATGGCGGCACCCTTGAGGAGCAGGTAGCCGACCACGACGTCGCCCGAGGTGAGCAGCAGGCGGGTGCCGTTGAGGCCGACCTTGTAGATGTTCTTGACGTCCTGCTCGGTGCCTGCGAGGTCGGTCAGCATGGTGCCGACGATCGACTCCAGGTCCACAGCGGCCTTGGCGAGCTGCTCGCGGGCGGTGGCCAGCTCCTCGCCGCCGACGGCCTCGGCGAGGAACTTCTTGATCTCCTCGGAGAGGGTGGTCAGGGCGGCGCCCTGGTTACGGACGATCTTCCGGAAGAAGTAGTCCTGGCCCTGGATGGCGGTGGTGCCCTCGTAGAGGGTGTCGATCTTGGCGTCCCGGATGTACTGCTCGATCGGGTACTCCTGCAGGTAACCGGAGCCGCCGAAGGTCTGCAGGGACTGGGCGAGCTGTTCGTACGACTTCTCGGAGCCGTAGCCCTTGACGATCGGGAGGAGCAGGTCGTTGAGCGCGTGCAGGGTCTCGGAGTCCTCGCCGGCCGACTCCGCGACGGCGATCGCGTCCTGGACCGAGGCCGTGTAGAGAACGAGGGCCCGCATGCCCTCGGCGTGCGCCTTCTGCGTCAGCAGGGAGCGGCGGACGTCGGGGTGGTGCGTGATGGTGACCTTGGGCGCGGTCTTGTCCATGAACTGCGCGAGGTCGGGGCCCTGGACGCGCTCCTTGGCGTACTCCAGCGCGTTGAGGTAGCCCGTCGACAGGGTGGCGATGGCCTTCGTGCCGACCATCATGCGGGCGAACTCGATGATCCGGAACATCTGGCGGATGCCGTCGTGCTTGTCGCCGATCAGCCAGCCCTTGGCGGGGTGCTGGTCGCCGAAGGTCATCTCGCAGGTATTGGAGGCCTTGAGGCCCATCTTGTGCTCGACGTTGGTGGCGTAGACGCCGTTACGGGCGCCCAGCTCGCCGGTCTCGAAGTCGAACTCGTACTTCGGGACCATGAAGAGCGACAGGCCCTTGGTGCCGGGGCCGGCGCCCTCGGGGCGGGCCAGCACGTAGTGGATGATGTTCTCGGACATGTCGTGCTCGCCCGAGGTGATGAAGCGCTTGACGCCCTCGATGTGCCAGGAGCCGTCCTCCTGCTCCACGGCCTTCGTGCGGCCCGCGCCGACGTCCGAGCCGGCGTCCGGCTCGGTGAGGACCATGGTGGAGCCCCACTGCTTCTCGACCGCGATGCTCGCGATGTGCTTCTGGGTCTCGTTGCCCTCGGAGTAGAGGATGCCGGCGAAGGCCGGGCCGGAGGAGTACATCCAGACCGCCGGGTTCGAGCCGAGGATCAGCTCCGCGTACGACCAGATCAGGGTCGCCGGGGCGGTGGTGCCGCCGATCTCCTCTGGCAGGCCCAGACGCCAGTACTCGGAGTCCATGTAGGCCTGGTAGCTCTTCTTGAAGGTGTCCGGGACCGGTGCGGTGTTGGTGTCCGGGTCGAAGACCGGCGGGTTGCGGTCGGCGTCGGCGAAGGACTCGGCCAGCTCGTTCTCGGCGAGGCGGTTCACCTCGGACAGGATGTCCTTGGCGGTCTCCACGTCCATCTCGGCGAAGGGGCCGGTGCCGTAGAGCTTGTCGCGGCCGAGCACCTCGAAGAGGTTGAACTCGATGTCGCGGAGGTTTGACTTGTAGTGGCCCATGGCGACGGCTCCGTCGGGGTCGAGGGGAGGGCGTGAACGTGTGGGTACGCAGTCCTCGCAGCTTTATCACTTACCGGTTGGCAATGATGCTACCCGTCGGTAATAAGGCGCAACCCCAAACCGTCATGATGTGACGGAACTCCCGTGGCAGGGCCACGGGAGTTCGCGTGGGTCAGGCTCCGGCCGGGATCGTCCCCAGGCGGCCGGCCTGGAAGTCGTCGAAGGCCTGGGCCAGCTCGGCGTGGGTGTTCATGACGAACGGGCCGTACTGCATCATCGGCTCGCGAATCGGCTGCCCGCCCAGCAGCACGACCTCGAAGTTCGGGCTGCGGGACTCCTGGGTCTCGTCGGCCCGGACGGTGAGCGAGTCACCCCGGCCGAAGACGACCGACTGGCCCATCCGGAAGGGGCGCCCCTCCGGGCCCGCGAAGCCGCGCCCGGCGAGTCCGTACGCGAGGGCGTTGAAGTCGGAGCGCCAGGGCAGGGTCAGCTCGGCGCCGGGGCTGACGGAGGCGTGGATCATGGTGATCGGGGTGTGGGTGGCACCGGGACCGGCGTGCTCGCCGACCTCACCGGCGATGATGCGGATGAGGGAAGCGCCGTCCGCCGAGGCCAGCAGCTTGATGTTGCCGCCGCGGATGTCCTGGTACTTCGGGGCGATCATCTTGTCCTTGCGCGGCAGGTTCACCCACAGTTGCAGGCCGTGGAAGAGGCCACCGCTGACCACGAGTTCCTCCGGCGGCTGCTCGATGTGCAGCAGGCCGGAGCCGGCCGTCATCCACTGGGTGTCGCCGTTGGTGATGGTGCCGCCACCGCCGTGCGAGTCCTGGTGAACGAAGGTGCCGTCCATGATGTACGTGACGGTCTCGAAGCCCCGGTGCGGGTGCCAGGGCGTGCCCTTGGGCTCTCCGGGCGCGTACTCCACCTCGCCCATCTGGTCCATCATGATGAACGGGTCGAGGTTCTTGTAGTCGATGCCCGCGAACGCCCGGCGGACGGGGAAGCCCTCGCCCTCGAAGCCGGTGGGGGCGGTGGTCACCTGGAGCGCCCGGCGCGGGGCCGCATCCGCGGGGGCCTGGACGCGTGGCAGGGTGAGCGGATTTTCTACGGTCACGGCGGGCATGGGGTGCCTCCTACTCCGGGATGTTCAACCTTCAATTTAGTTGAAGGATGAACTTCCGCCAAGTATTCCTTGCCGTCTGCGAAGCGATGACGGCTAGCCGTACATCCGGCGCATCGTGAAGTCGACCATCTGCTCGACGGCCTTGGCGTCGAAGACCATCCGGTGCTGGCCCTCCATGTCGAGGACGAAGCCGTATCCGGTCGGCAGCAGGTCAAGCACCTCGGCGCCGGTGATCACGAAGTACTTGGAGTCCTTGCCGGCGTAGCGGCGCAGCTCCTTGAGCGAGGTGAACATCGGGATCACCGGCTGCTGCGTGTCATGCAGCGCCAGGAAGCCGGGGTTGTCGCCGCGCGGGCAGTAGACCTTGGACGAGGCGAAGATCGCCTGGAAGTCCTCGGCGGACAGGGAGCCGGTGGTGAAGGCGCGGACGGCGTCGGCCAGGGATGGCGGTGAGGGCTCGGGGTAGCTCGCCCCCTGCATGCCCCCGGCCATCGGTTGTGCGGCGCCCTGCGGGTTCACGTTCTGGTCGTAGCCGTACACGCGGTCAGACTACCGCTCGTACAGCTCGAACCAGATGGCCTTGCCGTCGCCGCGCGGCTCGACGCCCCACGCGTCGGCCAGGGTCTCGGTCAGCACCAGCCCGCGCCCCGAGGAGGCCATCTCGCCGGGGCTGCGGCGGTGCGGCATGTCGTCGTTGCGGATCGCGTTGTCCCACAGCCACACACCCGTCCCGACCGCGGCGAGCACATCCTCGATGCGCATTGCCACAGTTTATGAGTCTATGGGCTGATCATACGAATGGGGTCGGGCCTTCGTACGCCCGTAGACTGAAGGGCCTGATCCCCAGAATCCGACGACTTGGACGAACGATGCATCGGTACCGGTCCCACACCTGCGGTGAGCTGCGCGCCACTGACGTAGACGCCGAAGTGCGCCTCAGCGGTTGGCTGCACAATCGACGCGATCTGGGCGGCATCCTCTTCGTCGATCTCCGGGACCACTACGGCCTCGTGCAGCTCGTCGTACGGCCCGGCTCGCCCGCGTACGACGCGCTGAGCAGCCAGTCGAAGGAATCCGTGATCCGGGTCGACGGCCGGGTCGTCGCCCGCAGCCCGGAGAACGTCAACCCGGAGCTGCCGACCGGCGAGGTCGAGGTCGAGGTCTCCTCCTTCGAGGTGCTCGGCGCCGCCGACCCGCTGCCCTTCCCGGTCTTCCCGGAGGACAACGCCAATGAGGAGACCCGGCTCACCAACCGCTTCCTCGACCTGCGCCGCGCCCGCATGCACCGCAACATCATGCTGCGCACCCAGGTCATCTCCTTCCTCCGCCGCGAGATGACCGCGCTCGGCTTCAACGAGCTGGCGACCCCGATCCTGTCGGCGACCTCCCCGGAGGGCGCCCGCGACTTCCTGGTGCCGTCGCGTGTCCACCCCGGCAAGTTCTATGCGCTGCCGCAGGCGCCGCAGCAGTTCAAGCAGCTGCTGATGATCGCCGGCTTCGACCGCTACTTCCAGATCGCGCCCTGCTTCCGCGACGAGGACTCCCGCGCCGACCGCTCGCCGGGCGAGTTCTACCAGCTCGACGTCGAGATGAGCTTCGTCGAGCAGGAGGACGTCTTCGGCGTCATCGAGAAGGTCATGACGGATGTCTTCGAGGAGTTCGGCGGCGGCCGCCATGTGACCTCGCCCTTCCCGCGCATCCCGTTCCGCGAGTCGATCATCAAGTACGGCAACGACAAGCCCGACCTGCGCGCCAAGCTCGAACTGGTCGACGTCTCTTCGATCTTCGTCGGCTCCGGCTTCAAGGCCTTCGCCGACAAGCACGTCCGGGCGCTGCCGGTGCCGGACACCGCGGGCCAGTCGCGCAAGTTCTTCGACCAGCTCGGCGACTACGCGGTCGAGCAGGGCGCCAAGGGCCTGGCCTGGGTCCGGGTCGGCGACGACCTGACGCTGTCCGGCCCGATCGCGAAGTTCCTCACCGAGGACGACGTCAAGGCGCTGCTGGCGGCCGTGGACGCCAAGCCCGGCCATGCGATCTTCTTCGGCGCGGGTGAGTTCGACGAGGTCTCGAAGATCATGAGCGCGGTGCGCGTCGAGGCCGCCAAGCGCGCCGGGCACTTCAAGGAGGACGTCTTCCGCTTCTGCTGGATCGTCGACTTCCCGATGTTCGAGAAGAACGAGGACACCGGGAAGATCGAGTTCTCCCACAACCCCTTCTCCATGCCGCAGGGCGGCCTGGAGGCGCTGGAGACCAAGGACCCGCTGGACATCCTGGCCTGGCAGTACGACATCGTCTGCAACGGCGTGGAGCTGTCGTCCGGCGCGATCCGTAACCACGAGCCCGACGTCATGTACAAGGCGTTCGAGATCGCCGGCTACGACCGCGACACCGTGGAGCACGAGTTCGGCGGCATGCTGCGGGCGTTCCACTACGGCGCCCCGCCGCACGGCGGCATCGCCCCGGGCGTCGACCGCATCGTCATGCTGCTGGCCGACGAGCCCAACATCCGCGAGACCATCGCCTTCCCGCTCAACCAGAACGCCCAGGACCTGCTGATGGGCGCCCCGAGCGAGGTCGACGAGGCTCGGCTGAAGGAACTGCACATCGCGCTGCGGCTGCCGCCGAAGAAGGCCTGACCGCAACGTCCTTGAGGGCCCCGTGCCGCCACCCCGTCCGGTGGCGGCACGGGGCCCTTTCGCACGGGCGTCCTACGCGTAACATCATGGACATGACAGAAGCTCGCCTTCCGTACCGTCTTCCCGGGCTGGTACCGGGGCCGGTGCGTGCACATGCACGTCAAGGTGCACATCGGTGGCACCCTGTCGGACGACGGCTACGCGGGCGGCAACACGGCCCACACCGGCCAGCTCTTCTTCGCCGAGAAGGCGGTGCTCGCCGCCGCCGAGGTCGAGCCGTACAGCACCAGCACCACGACCCGCACCACCCTCGACGAGGACACCATCTACCCGGGCAACGGCCCGCAGGGCGGCCTGCTGTACCTCCAGTGCCCCAAGGGCCACATCGCCAAGGGCGTACGCGCCCACCTCACGCTCGGCGTCGACCCCGACGCGGACAAAACCGGCGAGGGCTGAGCCCGTCACATCCTCGGGTGCGCGGGCATGTGAGTGACGTCCTCGATCTCGTCCGCCGCCTTGCTGAGCAACTGCCTGGCGAGGTCGTTGAGGGCACGGGCCGCCGCCAGTTCTTCGCCGACCCGCTCCTGGCCGGGGTCGGAGGGGTGCCGGTTGGCGTGCCCGTGCGACCTCAGTTCGGTGCCGTCGGGAAGCCGGACCATGGCGGCGGCCTTGGTCCTCGCGCCGTCCTCCCGGAAGTCCATCTCGATGTGCCATCCCACGAGTGTCTGCATCACGACCACCTCCAGCGGCTGCCCTTCCAGCTTGCGCCCCTGCGGGAGCAATGGCGAAACCCCGTTCGGAGGACCACGATGGAGTGAGTGGCCAGCCACGCACACCGGGAGGCCCACCATGACCACTGCTCTGGAAATCATGCACACGGGCGCCCTGTGCGTCGGGGAGCGCGAGTCCGTGGCCGACGCGGCGCGGATCATGAGGGAACAGCACGTTGGGGCACTGCCGATCTGCGGTGACGACGACGTGCTGATCGGGATCATCACGGACCGGGACATCGTGCTCAAGTGCGTCGCGGAGGGCCGGGACCCGGCGACGATGACGGCGGGCGAAATGGCGCAGGGCCGGCCGCTGATCGTCGAAGGCGAGGACGACATCGACCAGGTCCTGGAGCTGATGGAGGAACACCAGATCCGCCGGCTCCCGGTGATCGACCACCCGGCGCACCGGCTGATCGGGATGATCAGCGAGGCGGACGTGGCCCGCCACCTGCCCCAGGAGCGGATCGCGGAGTTCGTGGCGGCGGTCTGCGCCGAGCAGCCGCTGGAGGCGACGGCCGGGAGCACTACGTCCGGTATGGCCGGTACGGCTCAGGGTTCGTAACCGGCGAGCGCCTGCTCCAGCGTCGGGACCGGCCGGAAGGTGGCGATCAGCCCGGTGGCTCGCATGATCCGCAGGGTCATCGGGTGGTCGCAGACCAGGTGCAGCCTTCTGTCGTGCCGCGTCGCGCGGCGGCGGGCGCGGCAGAGCAGGGACAGGCCGGAGCAGTCGAGGAAGTCGACGGGCCCGAGGTCGACGACCAGGTCGGGCCCGGGCCGGTCGGTGAGCGTGTCGAGTGCGGGCGTGATGACGGCGGCCGCCTCGACGTCGATGTCGCCGCTCAACTCCACCACCACACAGCCGTGCCTCGGATAGGTGCGCATGTACCGGCTCACCGGCGAATGAGATCATCGGATGGAGTTCGGGGGGAGTATGTCAAGCGCCCCTTCACTCGATCGAGTGAAACGGCTCTGAATTACGGGTCTTCTTGGCTCAGAGCGGGAACTTGCTGCGCCCGTGCTGGATGGAAATCCACTTGGTCGTGGTGAAGGCCTCGATCGCCGAGTCGCCGTTCAGCCGGCCGAGACCGGACTGCTTCTCGCCGCCGAAAGCGACCAGCGGTTCGTCGTTGATCGTGCTGTCGTTGACATGGATCATCCCGGTCTCGATGCGCTGGGCGATCCGTATGCCCCGATCCACATCGGCCGTGTGCACGGCCCCGCTCAGCCCGAACGGGGTGTCGTTGGCGATCCGTACGGCCTCGTCCTCGCCGTCGAAGGGCACGATCAGCACGACCGGACCGAACAGCTCCCGGCGCAGGATCGGGGCGTCGGGGGCCAGGCCGGTGAGGACCGAGGGGGAGACCAGCGTGCCCTCGGCGGTGCCGCGCAGCAGGGCGACCGCACCGCCGGCCACGGCCTGGTCGATCTGGGCGGTGATGGTGTCGGCCGAGGCCTGGTCGATGAGCGGGCCGATCTGGGTGGCCGGATCCGCCGGATCGCCGACCCGCAGGGCCGCGACGCGCGCCGTGAAGGCTTCGGTGAACTCCGCCTCCACCGCCCGGTCGACCAGGACGCGGTTGGCGGCCATGGATATCTGCCCCTGGTCGGCGAAGCGGCTGAAGACGGCGACGTCCACCGCGTAGTCCAGGTCGGCGTCGGCCATGACGATCAGCGCGCTGTTGCCGCCGAGTTCGAGGACCGTACGCTTGAAGTGCCGGGCGGCCACCGAGGCCACATGCCGGCCGACCTTGTCGGAGCCGGTGAAGGTGATGACCCGGGGCACCGGGTGCTCGATGAAGGCGTCGCCGATCTCCGCGATGTCGGTGACCAGCACATTCAGCAGGCCGTGCGGCAGCCCGGCCTCCTCGAAGATCCTGGCGATCAGTGTGCCGCCGGTTATCGGGGTGTTCTGGTGAGGCTTGAGCACCACGCCGTTGCCGAGCGCCAGCGCGGGCGCCACCGACTTGAGCGCAAGGAACAGCGGGAAGTTGAACGGGCTGATGACCCCGACCACCCCGACCGGGAGCCGGTAGACGCGGTTCTCCTTGCCCGCCACCGGTGAGGGCAGAATCCGTCCCTCGACCCGCATCGCGATCTGCGCGGCCTCCCGCAGCATGTCCTTGGCGAGTGCGATCTCGAAGGCCGCCTTCAGGCGCGTCCCGCCGAGCTCTGCGACGATCAGCTCGGTGATCTCCCGCTCGCGGTCCTCCACGACGCGCAGCGACCGTTCGAGGACCAGCCCTCGTGCGTACGGTCCTGCTGCCGCCCAGGCGTGCCGTGCCCGTTCGGCCGCGCGGTAGGCCTGGTCGACCTCGTCGACGGTCGCCGCGGTGATGGAGGCGAGCTTGTCCCCGTTGTAGGGGTTGAAGTCGACGACGTCCCAGGATCCGCTGCCGGGCAGCCACTGACCGTCGATGTACTGATGGGCGAAACTCGAGAGGTCCGAGAAGTCCGAGAAGTCAGCCATCGCATCCCTTTCGCGAACCCCCGAGCACTGCACGCGAGTTGATTCACTGTCATGCTACGCGTAAAGCGTCTGCTCAGAGGTCGCGGAGGATATTCCTCAGCCGATCCACAGTTTTCTGCGCGGAGAGGCTATTCGCGCACAGGCTGTCCATAGCTTTTCCGTACTGGTCCACTTCGTCCCGCTTGTCGATATACATCGCGCCTGTGAGCTGCTCGACGTACACCAGGTCAGCGAGGTCGGACTCCGGGAAGCGGAGCATCGTGAACGGCCGCCCGCCCGCCGCCGGATATCCCTCGAACTCCAGTGGTAGCACCTGGATCGACACATTCGGGCGCTCGCCGATTTCCAGCAGATACTCGATCTGGGCCCGCATCACCTCGGGCCCGGCGACCCGGCGCCGGATGGCCAGCTCGTCCATCACCGCGACGATTTGTGGCGCCCGCTCCGAGACCAGTAGCTTCTGCCGCTCCAGGCGCAGATCGACCCTGCGGCTGATCTCCTCACTGGTAGCGCCCGGATGGCCCAGCGAGTAGACCTGGCGGGTGTAGTCCTCGGTCTGCAGCAGCCCGTGCACGAAATGCACCTCGAAGGTGCGGATCTGGGAGGCGGACTCCTCCAGGCCGACGTACGTCTGGAACCAGGAGGGCAGCACATCGCCGTAGCCGTGCCACCAGCCGGCGATGTTGGCCTCGCGCACCAGGGAGAGCAGCGCGTCGCGCTCGCTCTCGTCATTGATGCCGTACAGGGTCAGCAGGTCCGCGACATCGCGCTCCTTGAAGCTGACCCGGCCAAGCTCCATCCGGCTGATCTTGGACTCCGAAGCCCGGATCGAATAGCCCGCATCCTCCCGGGTGATGCCCTTTGTCTCCCGCAGCCTGCGCAGCTGGGAGCCCAGGAGGATGCGGCGGACCATCGACCCGCTGCCCGACTGAACCGTCGTCATGTGTGCCCACCTTCTCCCCGTGGCTCAAGCAGTCTGCCACTAAGTGGCTGCGTTGAGTACTTGAACAGTCACCCTCGATCGCCACAGGTGCATCACATGCATCCAGTCTTGCAAATGCACGTGCATCCGCCCTTGCATCGTCGGCGCCACATCGGAGACGATGAAGAACGTGCCGATACCGGGTGGTGCGCATGTGGACTGAGGGCGTGACAGTGTCCAAGCCGTTATGGAATGGACTGGTCTCTGAGCGGCTGTCATCGTCGAGCGCAACGTCCTGCGCGCTCCCGCCGAGGTACGACGCTGTGCGCGACGCGCGCCGCTTCACCCGTACGACCCTCCGCCACTGGCAGCTCGAAGCCATGCTGGACGGCGTCGAGTTGGTCGCTTCAGAACTTGTCACCAACGCGCTGCGCTACGCCGTACCCGAGGAGGCCCCTGAGGGGGCGGTGCGGCTCAGTCTGGTCAGATGGTCGACTCGCGTCGTCTGCGCCGTCCGTGACCCCAGCAACTACGGGCCGGTCACCAAGGTCGCCGACTTCGTCGCCGAGTCCGGGCGCGGACTGCACCTCGTCCAGTCCTTCAGCGAGACCTGGGGCTGGCACCCCATCGGGGGTGCCGGAAAGGTCGTATGGGCCCTTTTCCGGCTGCCGGAATCGGAAGAACCATCACATTAGGTGATCGAACTCGCCGTCCTTGACGCCGAGAATCAGCGACTCGATCTCAGCTCGGGTATATATCAGCGCGGGCCCGTCGGGGAAGCGTGAATTCCGCACCGCGACATCGCCATCGGGCAATGCCGCCATTTCCACGCAAGTGCCGTTTGCGTCGCTGTGCCGACTCTTCTGCCACACAACGCCCTGGAGCTCGGTCGCTGCCATGCCGTTAAACCTGTGGCGCATGTGACTCTCCAGGGAAACAGTGGGCGGGTGAACTGCGTTGTCAGATGGGGGAGATGATAACCACGAAAAAAATCCTGTGCATCTGCACGTGCATGCGCACGTGCGGTCACTGAGAGTGAACCCCCGCCGGAGGGGCCTCGGGCACCTCCGGCACACCAGAACGCGGGCACCCGAAAAGACGCCCGCAATGGCCCCAGCGGTTCACGCCGCGCGGATTCTTCCGCCCGGGCCCGGCTGCCCCAGAAAGAATCAAGCAAACGGCGTCCACGACAGTCGGCGCTGATGCACCGCACGGCCCGGAACCACCCGGGCGCGGACCGTTGGCCATTGCGGGTCGGATACGATATTGACGGTCCGTAGAGGAAATCCTCACCCACAGTAACTACTTGGGAGCAGCCGGCAATGGCTCGACACCTCATCACCAGCGCCCTTCCGTACATCAACGGGATCAAGCACCTGGGCAACATGGTGGGGTCCATGCTCCCGGCCGACGTCTACTCCCGCTATCTGCGCCAGCGCGGCCACGACGTCCTCTACATCTGTGCCACCGACGAGCACGGCACCCCCGCCGAACTGGCCGCCAAGGAGGCCGGTCTGCCGGTCGCCGAGTTCTGCGCCCAGCAGCACGAGGCGCAGAAGGCCATCTACGACGGCTTCGCGCTCGCCTTCGACTACTTCGGCCGCAGCTCGTCGCCGCAGAACATCGAGATCACCCAGACCATCGCGCGCGAGCTGAAGACCAACGGCTTCATCGAGGAGCGCTCCATCCGTCAGGTCTACTCCCTGGACGACGAGCGCTTCCTCCCCGACCGCTACATCGTCGGCACCTGCCCGCACTGCGGCTACGACAAGGCCCGCGGCGACCAGTGCGAGAACTGCACCCGCGTGCTGGACCCGACCGACCTCATCAACCCCCGCTCCGCCATCAGCGGCAGCGACCGGCTCGAGGTGCGCGAGACCAAGCACCTGTTCCTGCTGCAGTCCAAGCTGGCCGACGAGGTCGAGGCCTGGGTCGACGAGCACGGCAAGGACTGGCCGGTCCTCGCCTCCTCCATCGCCCGCAAGTGGCTGAGCGAAGGCCTCCACGACCGCGCCATCACACGCGACCTCGACTGGGGCGTCCCTGTTCCCGCCGACACCTGGCCCGAGCTGGCGGCCGAGGGCAAGGTCTTCTACGTATGGTTCGACGCCCCGATCGAGTACATCGGCGCGACGAAGGAATGGTCGGACGCGGCGCCCGAGGGCGAGGTCCGGGACTGGAAGTCCTGGTGGTACGACGTGGACACCGACGTCCGCTACACCGAGTTCATGGCGAAGGACAACGTCCCCTTCCACACGGTCATGTTCCCGGCGACCCTGCTGGGCACCCGGGACAAGTGGAAGAAGGTCGACTACGTCAAGGCCTTCAACTGGCTGAACTACTACGGCGGCAAGTTCTCCACCTCCCAGCGTCGCGGCATCTTCACCGACGCCGCCCTGGAGCTGCTGCCGGCCGACTACTGGCGCTACTTCCTGATGGCGAACGCGCCCGAGTCCGACGACACCTCCTTCACCTGGGAGCACTTCGCCGCCACCGTCAACAAGGACCTGGCCGACACCCTCGGCAACTTCGTCAACCGGGTCCTGTCCTTCTCCCGCAAGCGCTTCGGCGACGAGGTCCCGGCCGGCCGCGAGGCGGGCGAGGCGGAGCGGAAGCTCGGCGAGCAGATCGCGCAGCTCCTCGCGGAGTACGAGGGCCACATGGAGACCCTGCAGTTCCGCAAGGCCACGCAGACGCTGCGTGCCCTGTGGAGCGCGGGCAACTCCTACCTGGAGGAGAAGGCCCCCTGGCTGGAGATCAAGACCGATCAGGACGGCGCCGCGCTCACCCTCCGCACGGCGATGAACCTCATCCACCTCTACGCGGTCGTCTCCGAGCCCTTCATCCCCTCCAGCAGCCGCGCCATGCGTTCGGCCTTCGCCCTCCCCGACGACACCGCCGCATGGGTCAGCCCCGATGAGGCCCGCGCCCTGTCCGCCGTCCCGGCGGGCACCGGCTTCACCGTCCCTCCGGTGCTCTTCGCGAAGATCACCGATGAGGACCTGGCGTCGTACGAGGAGCGCTTCGGCGGCGACCCGGACGCGTAAGCCCCGGCCACGGCGAGAGTTTCTGTTATCCGCCGGGGTCGCCGGACGTCTCCTGTGCATGGCGGCACGAAGAAGATCGCTCGCGGCGGCCCTGGCAGTCCTGGCCGTGCCCCTGCCGGCGCCCGCCACGGTGGCGCGGGCGGCCGGCAGCGGGGACATCACGGCGGACATCCTGGTCGACCGGAATGTGACGCTGTCCGGGGACACCGTGGTGAAGGTGCCGGCCGGCACTACCACGTACACCGGTGTGATCAGCGGCACGAGCAGCCTCACCGTGCGCGGCACCGGCACGCTGATCCTGACGAGGGACAGCGACTGGTGGCCCCAACTCCGGTTGCGTCAGGGCCGTGAGAAGAAGTCTCATTTCCATTTCAGGGGCCAACTCAAAATCGGTGCGTAATGTTTTCCGTGTCGAAGCCGATCCCTTGAAAGGGGAAAATCATGAGCCTGCGTATCCTCACCCCGGTCGCCAAGAAGAAGACCGCCAAGAAGGTCGAGCCCGCGAAGCCGGTCGCCAAGAAGAAGCAGAAGAAGGTCGTACACCGCCCCATCGGTGGCTGACGCCGACGCGTAGCGGTACCCGCACCTGAAGGGCGGGCCGGCGGCTTCGAGCCGCCGGCCCGCTTGTCGGCGTTCAGAGCCAGCCGCGGCGCTTGAAGATGACGTAGAGGCCGCCGCAGACAACCGCCATGAGGAAGATGGCGAAGGGGTAGCCGAATTCCCAGGTGAGCTCCGGCATGTGCGTGAAGTTCATCCCGTAGATCGTGCCGACGAGGGTGGGCGCGAAGAGGATAGCGGCCCAGGAGGAGATCCGCTTGATCTCCTCGTTCTGCTCGAAGCTGGCCTCGGTCAGTGCCTTCATCTCCGCGTTCTGCTGCTGCGCCACGAGCGTGGCGTTGACGGTGAGCATGTCGGACAGCGACTGCCGGAAGACGTCCACGCGCTCGATCGTGTGCAGGACGTGGTCCTGCACGTCCCGCAGATTGCGCTGCAGCTCCTCGTCCGTGCGGTATTTGGCGAAGCCGGCCGTCAGCGCCTCGAGCATCGGGGCCAGCGGGCGGGTGGCACGCTGGAACTCCAGAACCTCCTGCGACAGCTCGTAGATACGCCGGGACACCTGCGGGTCGCCGCCGAAGACCTGGATCTCGCTCTCGTCAATGTCGTTCTCGACGCCCGCGACGACCGGCGCGTAGCCGTCGACCACCGTGTCGAGGATCGCGTACAGCACCGCCTCAGGGCCGAGTTTCAGCAGTTCGGGGCTTGATTCCATGCGGCGCCGGACCGTGGACAGATCCGGTGCCGAGCCGTGCCGCACGGTCAGTACGAAGCCGGGGCCGACGAAGATGTGCAGCTCGGCGAAGTCGACCTCCTCGGGGGCGTCCAGATAGCGGGCGGCCCGCAGCACCACGAAGAGGGTCTCGCCGTAGCGCTCCAGCTTGGGCCGCTGATGCGCCTGGATCGCGTCCTCCAGCGCCAGCGGGTGCAGGTCGAACTCCTTCGCCAGCGACACCAGCTCCGGTTCGCTCGGCCGGTACAGCCCGATCCACGCCATCGCGCCTGGCTCCTGGCGCAGCTGCGCGTAGGCCTCCGCGAGCGTCGACGGCGTGCTCACCCGCCGCCCGTCGCGGTACAGGGCCGCGTCGATGACGCTGCTCTGCGGCGCGTCCTCGTCCTCCACGGGCCCCGGCACAGCAACGGGCGCCGCGGGCGCGGGCTCGGCCACGACGCGGCGCTTCGCGGAGCTTTTCAGGGCGCGAAGGGCACGAATACGACGATCTGACGACACCAGCGCAGCGTAACGCGCCGATGTGCGGGGTGGGCCGAACGGTGGGCTAATGGGATCAGGGGGACGGTTGTGGCGGGGGGCATCCGAGGGGGCCATCGGAAAGGAATCGCCATGACAACGACCACTCCGCACAGGGCCGACAGGGTCGGAGGCAGCCCGTGGGCTGCCGGCGGCACGGTGTTCGCCGGGGTGCTGCTGCTGGTGGACGGTGTGCTGGCCATCCTGCAGGGCATCTCCGGGATCGCGAGGAACGATGTCTACGCCCTGGTCGGCAACTACGCCTTCAAGTTCGACCTGGCGTCCTGGGGCTGGGTCCACCTGGGCCTCGGCATCGTGCTCGTCCTGACCGGCATGGGGGTGCTGGGCGGCTCCCCCATGGCCCGGTACGTCGGTGTCGCCCTGGCAGGCCTCAGTGTGCTGGCGAACTTCCTCTTCCTGCCGTACTCGCCGGTCTGGTCCGTCGTGCTGATCGCGATGGGTGTGTTCATCATCTGGTCGCTGTGCACCTACCGTCCGGGGCGCACCGCATAGGGACGGGATATATGTTCTAGCGGGGGACTACGGGACAAGGGTGTCGAGCGGGGCAGGGGCGGGGGCGGGGGCGCATGAGTAAGCAGCGGCACGCGAGGAAGCGGCCGGCGGCGCTGGTAGGGGGGCTGGCGGCGGTTACCGCGTTCGTGGCGCGGTTGTCGCCGTTGGGGGCGCGCCTGTCGCCGTTCGTGGCGCGCCTGTCGCCGTTGGGGGCGCGCCTGTCGCCGTTCGTGGCGCGCCCGTCGCCGTTGGGGGCGCGCCTGTCGCCCTTCGCGCGGCGTCTGCGCTGGGAGTACCCGCGCCCGGCGCGGATGGGCTGGCGGCGCTGGATGCCGTCGTGGCGGCAGTGGCTGTCGCTGGTGCTGTTCGGCTTCGCGACGCTGACGACGGTCGTGGGCATCGCGTACGCCAACACCCAGATACCCAAGGACCTGAACTCCTTCGCGACCCAGCAGGACAACGTCTACTACTGGGCCGACGGCACCGAGATGGCCAGGACCGGCCAGGTCAACCGACAGGAGATGCCGCTGTCCAAGGTGCCGAAGGGGGTCCGCTCGGCGGTGCTGGCAGCGGAGAACGAGAGCTTCTACTCCGACTCCGGGGTGTCCCTGAGAGGCATCAGCAGGGCCGTCCTGAGGATGGGCTCGGGCGGCGACACGCAGGGCGGCTCCACGATCACCCAGCAGTACGTGAAGAACGCGTACCTCAACCAGCAGCAGACCGTCTCCCGCAAGGCCACCGAGATCTTCATCGCGATCAAGCTCGACAAGAAGATGTCGAAGGACCAGATCCTGCAGGGGTATCTCAACACCTCGTGGTTCGGGCGCGGCACGTACGGCATCCAGCGCGCCGCGCAGGCGTACTACGGCAAGGACGCCTCGGAACTCAACGTCAGCGAGGGCGCCTTCCTCGCCTCGCTGCTCAAGGGCGCCGGGCTGTACGACCCGGCGATCAGCAAGGCCAACCGCGCGCGGGCCGTGGAGCGCTGGGACTGGATCCTGGACCGGATGGTCAAGACCGGCCAGCTGTCGCAGGCCGAACGGGACAGCTACAAGACCTTCCCCGAGCCGAAGGACCCGCCGAAGCTGGAGGGGCTCAACGGCCAGACCGGCTATCTGGTCGAGACAGCGGAGGCTTACGTCACCGCCCATACCGGCATCAGCGACGCCGAGTTCGCGCTCGGCGGCTACCAGGTGCACACCACCTTCGAGAAGCCGAAGGTCGACGCGCTCGCCGCGTCCGCGAACGCGGCGCTGGCCGAGTTCGACAGCAAGAAGAGTGCCGCTGACAGCCATGTACGCGCCGGCGCGGCGTCGGTGGCCACCGACGGGCGGATCGTCGCGCTCTTCGGCGGCCGGGACTACCTCAAGCAGGGCTTCAACGACGCCAACTCCTCGATCGTGCCTGCCGGTACGGTTTTCACCCCCTTCGTGTACGCCGCCGCCCTGGAGAAGGGCGTGCAGAAGGTGCGCGACGGCAGCCGTACGCCGGTGACCTCGGCCACCACGTACGACGGCAATGACAAGGTGAAGGTGATGACGCCCGAGGGCCCGTACTGGGACCGCGGCGGGCAGATCGTGACCGGGCGCAACGACGGGCACACCTCCTGGGGGCCCGTCACGCTGAACACCGCGATGGTGCAGTCCGTCAACACCCCCTTCATCCAGCTCGGCATGGACGTCGGCCTGGCCGGGGTGGCCGCCACCGCCACCGCCACCGGGATCCTGCACAGCAGCCTGGGCGCGCGGGTGCCGGCCTTCTCGCTGGGCAACTCGACCCCGAGCGCGATCCGGATGGCGGACGCGTACGCGACCTTCGCGGTCGGCGGGATGCATCAGGAGCCGTACTCGGTGCAGCGCGTGACGCGGCACGGCGGGACCGTCTTCGCCCAGCACGCCAAGGCGGTAAGGGCGGTGAGCGCGAAGACCGCTGAGGCGGTGTCGGCGGGGCTGCGGGGCTCGGCGAGCTACGGCGCCGGGAAGGCCGCGGTCGCGGCCGGACGGGGTTTCGCGGCGAAGCCGGGGGACGACGGAGGACCGGTCGGCGGGGTGGTTCGTGGGCTACGGCACGAAGGTGTCGACGGCGGTGGCGGTCTTCCGGGTCGACCCGAAGAAGCAGGAACTGCTGCCGCTGCGCACGACGGTGATGAACGACTCCCCGGCGTCGATCTGGACCTCGTACCTGAAGGCTATTTCTTGAGGTAGGTCTTCCAGTCCGGCGACTGCGCCGGGTCCAGCAGCCGCAACTTCTGCAGCACCGCCGGGTCCTGGGCGTTCATCCAGTCGGCCAGCTCCTTGAAGGACACGCACTGCACGCCCTTGCGCTTGCAGACGCTCTTCATCACGTCCTCGACGGCCTTCATGTAGATGCCGCCGTTCCACTCCTCGAAGTGGTTTCCGATGAAGAGCGGGGCGCGGCTGCCGTTGTAGACCCGTTCGAAGCCGTTGAGATAGGCGTCGCGGGACTCCTTCCCCCACTTCGTGTACTGGGAGGAGTCACCGTCGGTGCTGCCGCCGGACTGGTTGGCGAGGAGGTTGTAGTCCATGGACAGGACCTGGAAATCGTTGTTCGGGTAGGGGAGGAGCTGGAGCGGGAAGTCCCAGATGCCGTTCTTCTTGGCGGGCCATATCTGGAAGTCGCCGGGCGAGCTGGCGTCGTAGCGCCAGCCGAAGGTCTTCGCCGCCTTAAGCAGGTTGGTCTGGCCCTCCAGGCAGGGGGCGCGGCCGCCGACGAGCTCCTTCTGGTAGTCGAAGGGCAGCGGATCGATGCCGGTCCAGCCGGTGTTGGTCTTCCAGTTCTCGACGAAGGAGTACGCCTGCTTGATCTCGCTCTTCCACTGGGCGACGGTCCAGTCGCCGCCGCCTCCCTGGCCCGGGTCGCCGCAGAAGTGGCCGTTGAAGTGGGTGCCTATCTCGTTGCCGTCCTCCCAGGCCGCGGTGAGCTGGGTCAGGGTGTCCTTGATGTGCTGGTCGGTGGCGAAGGAGATGGCGGCGGTGCCGACGGGGTGCAGGGGCGGGTGGTAGAGCTTCCGCTTGGACTTGGGCACCAGGTACATGCCGGTGAGGAAGAACGTCATATGGGCGTTGTTCTGCTTCGCCAACTCGCGGAAGTGGGAGAACAGATGGTCGTCGCCCTCCAGCGCGCCGTCCCAGGAGAAGACCACGAACTGCGGCGGCTTCTCCCCCGGTTTCAGCTTGGTGGGCTTGAGCCGGCCGGGCTGGGCCCCGGTGTCGGACGTCGAGCCGTCGCCGATGATCCGGGTCCCGCCGGCGGTGGTCTTCTTCCCGCTGCCGGAATTCTTCTTAGCCTGCGCGGAGGCCCCGCCCGACGCGTTGGCGGCCGCCGATGCGGTGCCCCCGCTGTCCCCGCCCGACGCGTTGGCGGCCGCCGACGCGGTGCCCCCGCTGTCTCCGTCCGATCCCATGGTGGACACGAGCAGCGCCAAGGCCACAGTCGCCCCCGCCGTCGCCACTGCCGCTGTTCGCGGAACGGCCAGCGTCCTCACCTCGGTCACCCCTCTTGGGACACGCACACATGTGCGGGGCCAAGTATCACAGTCACGTTTCAGTACGAATACCGAGCGCGATTGGTTCCGTGGTGCTTGCGAGGAGGGATTGTGTGCGTCGGCTAGCCGTGCTCGCGCAACGGGCCCACGCGCAGGCCGCGTTCGTCGCAGGTGTCGAGGAGACGGGGAAGAGCACCCAGGGTGTTCTGCCACGAGCCGGGGGCGGAGGTGCAGTCGGAGTCGTGGAGGAGAACCGTACCGCCACCGCGCAGGTCGGCGGTGACGGTACGAAGGACGGAGTGCGGGGTGGCGCGGGCCCGCCAGTCCTCGCCCCAGCAGGTCCACAGGACCGGGGTCAGGTTCAGGCGCCGGGCGGACAGGTGCGCCGAGGTGGTCATCACACCGTACGGGGGCCGGAAGAGCGTCGGCGCCGTGCCGGTGATGTCGCCGACGGTGTCGCGGGCGCGGGCCAGGTCGTCGTACGTGGCCCGGGGGCCGCGCAGCAGCAGTGGGCGGTGCTGCCAGCCGTGGATGGCGATCTCGTGTCCGGCGGCCACCATCTCCCGTACGAGGTCCGGCGTACGCCGGGCGGCGCTGCCGAGGAGGAAGAAGGTGGCGTGGATCCGGCGCGCCTCCAACTGCCGCAGGAAGAACGGAGTGGAGAGCGGATCGGGGCCATCGTCGAAGGTCAGTGCCACGTGGTCGGTCCGGCCCTGCCCGGAGAGGCGGGGCATGAGGCGGTTGCGCAGCGGCCCGAAGGTCGACAGGACCGGGGCCGCGTGAGCGGCGGCCAGGACGGGCAGCGCCACGTACGCGGCTGTGCGGGCGGCGCGGAAGGCGCGGGAAGCGGTCATCAGCGGGATCCTTCCGGTGACGGCGACGCCGGCGGGGGCGACACGCCGTCATCGCCGTCCAGTGTGTGATGGATGGTGCGCATCACAACGGGTGCCTGATGGGTGGCGGCGATCCCGGTGCCGACCGCGCCGACCCAGACGGCGCTCGCCATCGTGGCGGTGACGGCGAGCCGGCGCGCGGCCGTGCGGCGGCGCGGGAGCCGCGGCAGCCGTGCGGGCGGCGGCGTGGGG
>NZ_RJVR01000366.1 GCF_003999195.1 Streptomyces soli | reverse complement strand
GGAGCGGGCTGGGTCTGGCCCAGGTCCTGCATCGGCTGGTGCTGGCCGCCTACGAGAAGATGATCGGGCTCGACCTGGACGATCTGTCCGCCGACGGGGGCATCACCAAGGCGCCGTGCGACGGTGAGGCGGCCGGTCCCTCGCCGGTCGACCGTCGCAAGCAGGGGCTGAAGCGTTCGGTCGCCACCGACGGCGAGGGGGTGCCGGTCGGCCTGGCGGCTGCCGGCGCGAACCGGCATGACTCCAAACTGCTCGAGCCCACCCTGGAATCGGTGAACGACCAGGTCGGGCCTGTTCTGCCGGAGAATCCCACCATCCACCTGGACTCCGCGTACAACGGCAAGCCGTGCGCGCAGGTACTGGAGAAGCACGGACTTGTCGGCGAGATCGCTGTCAAGGGCGTGAAGGCTCCCATCCAGGTCGGGCGTCGCTGGGTGGTCGAACGCACGCATTCCTGGATGAACGGGTACGGCGAGCTCCGGCGCTGCTTCCAGCGCACGACCCAGACCGTCGAGTTCTACCTCTACCTCGCCGCCGCGTTCGTCACCGTGCGCTGCCTGATCCAGCAGGCCCGCAACCGCTATCGATGGGAGACCCGGCCAGAAGTCCGCCGCCTGAAATGACGCCTATCCTCGGTCGCTCTAAGGCGCTGGATGCAGCCTGGCAGTTGATGGCGGAGCGCCTGGAGGAGGCTGGGCAGGACGCGAAGCTCAGCTTCGAGATCCAGCCCAACGGCAGGTTGAAGCTGAACGTGGACCGGCTCGGCGCACTCGGCGAGAGCGCCTCATTGAAGTGGCTGCGCCAGACCACCGCGAAGATGCTCCCGAAGATCGACCTGCCAGACCTGCTGTTCGAGGTCGACTCCTGGACCGGGTTCCTGGACGCCTTCGTGCACCTGGGCGACGGCCGGACGCGCATGGAGGACATCAAGACCTCGCTGGTCGCGCCGCTCGTGAGCGAGGCGTGCAACATCGGGTACACGCCGGTCATCGACGCCGAGGACGAGGCGCTCACGCGGGCCCGACTGGTCCACGTCGATCAGTACTACCTGCGGGTGGACACCATCGCCGCGGCGAACGCGAAGCTGATCGAGGCGCAGGCGAAGGTGCCGATCGTGAAGTTCTGGGGTGAGGGCCTGCCGGCCTCGGTCGACGGACTGCGGTTCGTCGTCCCGAAGCGGACCATCCACGCCGGGCCGTCGCCGAAGTACTACCACTTCAAGCGCGGCATCACCTGGCTGAACGCAGTAAATGACCAGGTCGCGGGTATTGGGCAGTTGGTCGTGCCGGGCACGCCGCGCGACTCCCTGCACATCCTGGACGCGCTGCTGAACCTGGATGCCGGGGTGAAGCCGGAGATGGTCGCCACCGACAACGCCTCGTACTCCGACATGGTGTTCGGCCTGTTCACGATGCTGGGCTACAACTTCTCGCCGCGCTTCAAGGACCTGGGCGACCAGCGGTTCTGGCGGGCGGAGATGCCCGGTGTGGAGACCGGTGACTACGGGCCGCTGGAGGACCTGGCCCGCAACAAGGTCAACCTGACCAAGGTCACCACACACTGGCCGGACATGCTGCGGGTCACCGGCTCACTGGTGACCGGGCAGGTCCGCGCGTACGACCTGCTGCGGATGTTCGGCCGCGAGGGGCGGCCGACCCCGCTGGGCCAGGCGTTCACCGAGTACGGGCGCATCGCCAAGACCCTGCACCTGCTCCGGGTCGTCGACCCGGTCGACGACACCTACCGGCGCCAGATGAACCGGCAGCTCACCGTCCAGGAGTCACGGCACAAGCTCGCCCGCGACATCTGCCACGGCAAGCGCGGACAGATCATGCAGGCATACAGGACGGGGCAGGAGGACCAACTCGGCGCGCTCGGCCTGGTCCTCAATGCCGCCGTGCTCTGGACAACGTGCTACCTCGACGCCGCCGTCGACCACCTGCGGGCCCTGCCGCCCGAGGAGCGGGAGCATGACGTCCTGGACGAGGACGTGGCCCGGGTCTCCCCGCTGAAGCACGCCAACCTCAACTGCCTGGGCCGCTACCGCTTCGCCGCCCGCCCGCCACGCGAGGGCCTGCGCCCACTGCGTGACCCGGCGACCGTCCACCTCGACGAGGACGACGAGGGCACCGGCGAATGACGCGGCGTTAGGGCGCGTATCGGGTCGTGATCAATGAGCATCGCAGCTTCCGGGGCGGGTGACCGTCTGGGGTACGGGGCCCGGCGATCTGCGGCTGCGCCGTGTGGACGCGGGTGACCGGAAGCGTTGCCGCAGGCAGGCAGCGGCGGGGGCCCGAGGGCCCCGGCTGCGTGCCCGCCGGGACGGTGTGTCAGACCACGGCGAGCCGGTCCACCAGCAGCTCCACCCTCTGCGCGGCGGCCTCCGGCAGCAGCCGTCCCGCCCGGGTCAGGGTCGCAAGGCCGTGCAGGGACGCCCAGAACACCTCGGTGAACAGCCCCGGGTGGACGCCGTCCCCGGCGACCTCGCCCAGGCTCTCCAGCAGCGCGGCGAAGGCGTCCTTGAGAGGTTCCGGGGTGTCCTCGTCCGCGAAGGCCAGGCCGCCGTCGAGCTGGAACAAGGCGTCGTAGACCGCCGGGTTGCGTGCGGCGAAGTCGAGGTAGGCGCGGGCGAGCGCGGCGACCCGCTCGCGCGGGCCGTCCGCGGCGGAGGTCGCGGCACGCACCGCCGCGGCCAGCTCGGCAGCGCCCTCCAGGGCGACGGCGCCGATGATCTCCCGCTTGCCGCGGAAGTGGCTGTAGAGGACGGGCTGGCTGTACTCGATGCGCTCGGCGAGCCGGCGGGTGGTGACCGCGTCCCAGCCCTGCTGCTCGGCGAGTTCGCGGGCTGTCGCCACGATGAGGCGCTCGCGCTCCGCCCGTTCGCGCTGCTTGCGTTCCTGTACCGACATGATTCGATCCTAGCATCGCTAGACAACGGAGCGGCAGCAGTACTAGCGTTGCCCTATCGCCTAGCGATGCTAGACACTAGGAAGGGTCATCATGCTCAATGCACTTGAGGTCGTCACCACCGTGGTCGTCGGCGTGATGGTGGGGGTGGAGTTCTCGGTCGCCTTCGTCATGAACCCGATCCTCAACGCACTCCCCGAGGACAGCGGCCAACTCGGCCATGCCCACGGGGGCCGGATGCTCGGCGCCGTGATGCCGGTCTGGTACATCAGCTCACTCGTCCTCGCCGCGCTCTGGGCCATCGCCGGATGGCACCACCAAGGCACCGGCCTCGTCGTCACCGCCGCCGCACTACTGATCCTCAGCGTGATCATGTCGATTCTGCTGCTCGTCCCGATCAACAACCGGAACAAGACGTGGACCCCTGACAACCGGCCCGCCGACTGGAAGCAGCAGATGAACCGCTGGGAACGCTTCCACTACGTCCGCGTCGCCGTCATCATCGCCGCCTTCGCCCTGCTGGTCGCCGCCCTCGCCTGATACCAAAGCCGCCCCGACATGCACTGATTCGCCCCGTTATATCGACGGCTTTCGCCCCGTCGGGGTGAGCCCGACAGGGCTTCGGATTACTGACCCCGCGGGCCGACGCCGCGCCGGTGGCGCACAATCCCCACTCCCCGGGCGGCAGTTGGCCACCGAAATCCCGACATCCGGGAATGCAGCTGCCGCTCAGATCCCACAACGGCGATCCCGACAAACTACGCCCCTCGATCAGCCGCGTCCGCGCGGCCTGATCAGGCCCCACACGACTCAGCAAGCTCCACGAAGCTCACCAAGCCGACGAAGACTCGCAAGGAAAAGAACAATGTCGCTGAAGAAGATCAACACCGTCCTGGCCGCCGCCTTCATCCTCTTCATCCTCTGGTTCGGGGCGGAGTTCATCCTGAGCCCGGAGACGACGGCACCGGGCTTCGGCCTGCCGAGCTGGCCGTCCGACGACGGCGACGGCTTCCTGATCATCAAGGGAATCCGCGACGTCGTCTTGGCCCTGGTCCTGGGCACCCTGCTGGTGACGGGCCACCGCCGGGCGCTGGGCTGGGCGCTGCTGGTGGAGGCCCTCGCCGCGTACGGCGACATGACCACCGTGCTGGCCCACCACGGCTCCGTGGCCACCGCGCTCGGCGTCCACTGCCTGACCGCGACACTGATGGTGGTCAACGGCCTGCTGATAATGCGCGAGACCCGCAAGGTCGCGGCCGCTCCGGCAACGCCCGCCCCGCAGCCCGCCTAACGCCACCTTGGCGTGTGTCGGTATTCGCCTGTCAGCGCCTGCCGGGAAAGGCGAGGCGCACGATCTTCTTCCAGTGGGCGGCGGCCTGGTCCCGTTTCTCCGGGATGGCGCAGCGCGGTCCCCTGCCCCGATTCTCATAAACGGTCCTTTGCCCGAGCAAGATCCAAGACGGCGGCCCGGCGATCGCGAAGCACCGGTTCGGTTCGACTCCAGTCGCAGCTCGACGCCTTGGCCAAGCACGGCATCCCGCGCGACAAAGTGTTCTCCGAGAAGATCAGCACCCGTGTTCGCGTCCGGCCCCAGTTCGAGGCCGCGCTCGCCCGCCAGATCAAGGCCCACGCCCCGCACTGCCGGGTCATCTTCACCGTGTACGAGATGAAGCGCCTGGGCCGCGACGCCGCCGAACTCACCGCGCTCGCCGACCACCTCACTGCCCACGGCCTGGTCTTGGAGATACTCGCCGGGCCCCTGCCAGGGATGTACGACCCCAGCGGGCCGGGCCGACTGCTGTTCGCGTTCTTCGCGGCGATGGCGGAGACCGAGCGGGAGAACATCCGGGAGTCGACCCTCGAAGGACTCGACGCGGCGGCCCGCAAGGGCAAACACGGCGGCCGGCCACCCGTCATCACCGACGACATGCTGCACACCGTGCTGAGGCGCCGCGCGAACGGCGAGTCGGTCGAGCAGATCCAGCCCGACCTGATCATCCCCACCGGCAAGCGCAAGGGCCAGGCCCCCAGCGTCGCGAGCATCTACCGCGCACTCGCCGAACACGAGAAGAAGGAGGCGTACCCCGAAGCCGTCGCGGCGGCCCGCGCCGACTTCGCCGACCTTCAGGACGTCGACGACATCCCCCGCCCCCGCCGAGTCCGCATCCGGCGGCCAGACGATCCGCTCACCCCGGAGGAAGTCGACCTCCGCCAGCGCCGCCAGGACCAGGTCCTCCAGCCCACACAGACTGAGTAGCCAGCAAGATCAATCGCTTAGTGGTCCGTGCTCGAAGTCCTTCGGGGGTTGACTTCGGCTCCGGTGTTGTGTGTGTCGTCTGGTCAGATGTCGGGGGCTGCGAGGTGGAGTT
>NZ_RJVR01000120.1 GCF_003999195.1 Streptomyces soli | reverse complement strand
CAGTCGGGGCACTCAACGTTCTACGGGCCGGGCTGGTCCATCGCGACGCCAACCCGGCATAGCGAGAAGCCCCCGGGTTCAGCCGGGGGAGGAGTCACCAACCGAGCGACTTCGCCGCCGCACTGATGGCGGCCTCCTGGCCGGGACAGAACGCCTCAGCAGCCAGGTCAATGATCACCCCGGCGTCCTGGGCGGAGAAATTGCTAGTCAGCCGCTCGGCGGTAGTGCTCACCGGCGTGCCGTGGTCGGCGTCGATACACACGGATTGGCCAGCCGAATCGAGGGTGTCGTCGGGGATCGGTGCCAGGTCCGGCGCTTGGTTGCGCACCGCGTCGGCAAACGCGCTGGGGGTGAGGGTGAGCGTCGGAATCGCGGCCGGCGTCGGCGCCGGCGTGACGTTGCCGCCGTGGGCCCATATGGCCACGCCTACGGCCGCAGCGATAGCCAGCATGAGGAGGCAGCTGCAGCCGTAGCCGCCGCTCGTCTTGTTGTCGGAGTCCTGCGGACCGCTGTCGTGCACGGCCGCGTCGCGGTGCCGGTACGTCTTCGTCAGCGACCGCACCTCGATCACCGGCGCGGCGCCCCAGGGACCGCCCGTGTGCGTCCCGCGCTCCACGGGGGCGGCGCCCGCCGCCGACCTGGGCGGGCCCAGCCACAGGGCCGGGCTCATCCGCCACCCCCGCCACCGCCGCCGGGACGGAACCCGCCACCGCCGCCGCGGGTGCCGCCCGGGAAGGCGCCGCCGGGGAAGCCGCCTGTCCCGGTCGAGGAGACCGTGGCGATTTGGACCTGCTCGCCCTGAGTCAGGCCGCTGGTGATCTGGTCGTAGGTGTCACCCTCCACGCCCACCGTCACGCTGGTGCGCTGCGTGGTGCCGTCCGCCTTGACCACCGTCACCGTGCGGTTCGTGCCGGTCCCGCTCACCGCCGCCGTCGGCACGTACAAGGCGCTGGAAGCCTCGCCCGTAACCACCTGGATGCTGGCGCTGAGCCCGATCATGAGGTTGGTGATCGGGCTGGTGATGTTGAGCGTCGCCGCGTACTGCACGGCACTGCCCGAGTTGCCGCTGCCGCCGCCCGAGGATCCGCTGGTCACGGGCAGGGAACTGATCGACAGCACAGTGGCGTTGAGCACCGTGCCGGGCTCGGCATTGATGGTGACCGTGGCCGGCTGGCCGGGCTGCAGTTTGAGCGCGTCGGCCTCCGAGAAGTCGGCCGTCACCTGCATCCCGGTTGGGTTGGTGATCACCACGAAACCCGTCTGCGTGGCGGAGGAGCCAGTGGAGCCATTGCCGGAAACAGCGGTCGAGCCCGAGCCGGAACTGGAGCCGCTGCCCGTGCCGGAGACCGTCTCGCCGACCTTGCCGGCCACCGTTGCCGCCGTGCCGCCGACGGGGGAGGTCAGCACGGTTCCGGCGACCGCGCGCTGCGCCGCGCTCACCGCGTTTTGTGCCTGGATCAACTGCAACTGGGCTTGGGCGAGTTGGACCGGGTCCACGGACGCGGACGGGCTCGCCGTGGCGGTGTCGGCGACCGCCTGCACGAAGGACACGTTCTGGGCCCCGGGACTGCTGGTGCCGGTTGGGCTGGCGGAGGGGCTGGGCGTGGGGCTGTGTGTGGTGCCGGTGGGGCTGGCGGAGGGGCTGGGCGTGGGGCTGTGTGTGGTGCCGGTGGGGCTGGCGGAGGGGCTGGGTGTAGGGCTGTGCGTTGCGCCGCTGCGCGTCGGCACCGACCCGGACGGCTGCGTTGCGGATCCGCCGATGCCCGCCGAGGCGCCGGTTGACCCGCTTCCCGATCCGCCGCTGGACCCCGTCGGGGTGGAACTCGCCTGACCAGCCTCGACCTTGCTGAGGTTGGCCTGGGCCGCCGTCAGCGACGCCTGGGCCTGGGTGAGCGTCTCATTTGCCGCGGTCGCGTCGACCTTGGCCAGCACCTCCCCCTTGGTGACCTTGTCGCCGGGCTTGACGTCCACTTCGGTGACCCGGCCGCCGGTGGTGAAGTTGACTCCGACATCGCTCGGCGAAACCAGTGCCCCGGAGCCGGACACCATCGCCAGCACCGTGCCCTTGGCGACCGCCACCGCTCGCGTGCCGGTAGGCGCGCGAGTGCCACTGCCACTGCTCACCGCCGCATAGGCACCGCCGACGGCCGCAAGGAGCACCACGCTCATCACCGAGTTCATCAGGACAGCCCTGCGCCGCCGTGGAAGCACCCTCATGGCGGGGAATTCTGGCTGCCCGCTCCTTGGAATCCCTGATAGAAATCTGGGAGTTCCCTGGGAGCCCGGCCTTCGCGAATACCTCACTAAACTCAACCAAAAACGCCAAACCATACCAGCGCTCGTCGCATTCTGCGGCCCCGCGCCGCACCACCCCCCGGGAACTCACAGTCAATTCCCAGGCAACGTCCACACCGATGCGGTTTGCCCGGTCCTACGGCCCGTACCGTTCCGGAACGTCCCGCCACGGCGCACCGGTCCTGGTCCGCCACCGTATGCCGTCGATCAGTTGCCGCCGCGACCACGTCGGCGGCCGGCCCGACTTCTTGCCCACCGGCAACAACGGCCACTCCGCAGCCCTGGACAAGCCTCATCGTCCCAGCTCAGAGGCACTTTCGCGTTTCCGCTCAAGATCCGGACACAGCCCCAAGTGAAACGCGCAGGCTAGTTGATGTACTACTGATGGCGGGAGCCGCACCGCGTAGGCGCAACCAGGGCCGCGACCGGCCGGGACACCAGTACGTCGTCCCAGCAGGCCCGGCAGCGCCTCTTGCGCACGCCCATGAGGAGACGCGGTCTTCCCCCGACAAATCCGCCGGCCGGCGCCAACCCGACGACAGGACGCGCAATGAAACCCGAACTACTCCACGTGCCGCTGCCTGACGGCGACCTCCACGCCCTGCGCTGGGGCACCGGCGAGCACACCATCCTCGCCCTGCACGGCACCACCGGCTCGGCTGTCTCCTGGCAGACCGTCGCGCACAACCTTCCCGAGGACTGGTCCCTGACCGCCCTCGACATACGCGGCCGCGGTGCCAGCAACGGCCTGCCAGGACCGTACGGCCTGACCCAGCACGTCGGGGACGTCCTCGCCAGCGTCCGCCACCTCGGCGGCTCCCGTCCGGTACTCACCGGCCACTCGCTCGGCGGGTACATCGCTCTGCTCGCCGCCGCCGAACAGCCCGCCCTGTTCGAGCGGCTGGTCCTGGTCGACGGCGGACTGCCGCTGCCCGTCCCCGAGTACACCGACCCGGACGCCGCGACGGAGGCGATCCTGGGTCCGGCCCTCACCCGGCTGCGCCAGACCTTCCAGACTCCCGAGGACTACTTGGACTTCTGGCGCGCCCACCCGGCGTTCGCCCACAACTGGAGCGAAGGTCTGGAGGACTACGTCCGCTACGACCTCGTCGGCGAGCCCGGCGCCTTGCGCTCCCGCGTCATCGAGGAGGCCGTCCGTGTGGACGGCAGGGACCTGCTCATTGCCGGCGACAGGCTCAGCAAGGCGCTGCTCGGCCTCGACCTGCCCACCCTGCTTCTGCACGCCCCCCAAGGCATGTTCGGCGCCCCGCCCGGCCTGCTCCCCGCCGAACTGGTCGCAGTCTGGCAGCAGCGCGCCCCGCGCCTGCACACCGAACTGGTTCCCGGCACCAATCACTACACACTGTTGTTCGACCCTCAGGCCGCAGCCGTGGTCGCCTCCCGGCTCACCGAGTCGGCGAGCAGCCAACTCCTCTAGTGCGGCGCCCGCGTTGGTTCACCGGGTCCGTCCAACGATTGAGGACAAGCGCGGCCGAAGGCCGCGCAACCCGGTGAAGGTGGGCTGATGCTGGACGGCCGAAGGATGTCGATTCAACCGATGGCTGAGCGGTTGCCCGATGGCGACATGCAGGCCCTGCAGCAGTTCGTGAACCAGTCGCCCTGGGATCACGCCGCAGTATTGCGGGCGGTGGCCGTCAAGACGGTTCCGGTTGCGTCGTCGCGGTGAGGGCGGATGAATCCGCTCACCCGTACGACGCCGCGCCCGCCTGGAGCGGACATGGCTGGGCCTACCTGATCGCCCGCTGGCGTGATCGCCACCAGTGAGGGCCTTGAATCGCGTCGTCACGGGACCAGAGGCCTGGTCGGCGCAGGGATCAGATGGGGTGGTCCGCTACGTCCGGGCGATAGATTATGGCCGTACATTACATGGGACACACGCAAGATCCTCCATAGCGTTTCCAGCCATGGAGAGTACCCACAAGCCCGGCAACGGACCGTCCGCCGGTTCAAGGCCCGATCGCGACAGTTTCCTGCTCGGGCGCACCGCACTGGTCACCGGTGCGGCCAGCGGGATCGGGCGCGCCTGCGCCACGGCCCTCGCCGCCGCCGGTGCCCGGGTGTACGTGGTGGATCGGGCGGCAGAGGCAGCGGAAGCAGTGGCCGAGCAGATCGGCGGCATCGCACATGTGGTCGATCTGTCCGTCCCGGACGCCGTGGATGCCCTGCCGGACGACGCGGACATCGTGGTCAACAACGCCGGCCTGCAGCATGTCGCCCCGGTCCACGAGTTCCCGCCGGACCGCTTCGCGCTGATCCAGCGCGTGATGGTCGAAGCCCCGTTCCGGATCCTGCGCCGCACCCTGCCCCACATGTACGAGAGCGGTTGGGGGCGGGTCATCAACATCTCCTCGGTGCACGGCCTGCGTGCCAGCCCCTTCAAGTCCGCGTACGTCACCGCCAAGCACGCCCTGGAGGGGCTGAGCAAGGTGGTCGCCCTGGAAGCCGCCCCGTACGGCGTGACCAGTAACTGCATCAATCCGGGCTATGTCCGCACCCCGCTGGTGGAGGACCAGATCGCCGACCAGGCGCTCGTCCATGGCATTCCGGCCGCGGAGGTGGTGGAGCGGGTGATGCTGGAGCGCACCGCGATCAAGCGGTTGATCGAGCCGGAGGAGGTCGCCGAGGCCGCGCTGTGGCTGTGCGGTCCGTACGCCGGCTTCGTCACCGGCACCTCACTGCCCCTGGACGGCGGCTGGACCGCGCAGTGACGGATTCCACGACGTCCGCCGCCTCGCGCGGATGCCACAAGGCAGGCCGAGGGCCACCACCTGCCCGGGCGGCCGCACCGCCGAGCCCGCAGCGTGCCGGCCGCGAGGCACTTCCCGCCATGTTCCAAGGTGACGCCGAGATGGCCGCGAACGACCCGTCCGACCAGCCCCAGGCCCACCGCAAACGAAGCCACGCCGGGCCGGGCCGGGCCGGGCGCGGCAACCGCACCGCCGTGTCCTGACCGGCGTACTCTCCGGATGCTGCCCGAGCCCCTCCGGCCGGCCAGGCGGCCCGTAATACCCCCTACCGTCCCTCGTGCCACGATGGCGAGCAGCATGTCCGAACCATTGATCGCCACCGCCCTGCGCCGTCTGCTCGAACTACTCGCCGACGGCGCTCCCATTGATGACCTCGAAGGTCCCCTGGCGGCTGCCCGCGCCGCCGACGCGGAGCCGGACCAACTCATCGGGATCGAGGACGCGACCTGGCTTGCCCTGCGCGTCCACCGCACCCTGGGCCAGCACCGCCGCAGGGAGGCCGAGCTCGCCGCGCTGTTCGATACCGCCGGGGACCTCGCCGCGCTGCGCGACCTCGATGCCGTGCTGCGGTCCATCGTCCGCAGAGCTCGGATGCTGCTGGGCACCGACACCGCGTATCTCACCCTCCCCGACGAGGAGGCCGGGGACACCTACATGCGCGTCACGGACGGCTCGGTCTCCCCGCTGTTCCAGATCCTGCGGCTGGAACTCGGCCGAGGTCTCGGCGGCCTGGTGGCGCAGACGGCCCGCCCCTACGCCACCCCGGACTACCGCACCGACGAGCGCTTCCGCCACACCCACACCATCGATACCGGGGTACAGGAGGAGGGGCTGGTCGCCATCCTCGGCGTGCCGCTGCTGCTGGGTTCCCGCGATGGCGGGAAGGTCATCGGCGTACTGTTCGCCGCCGACCGCACCCCCCGCAACTTCTCCCCGGACGAAGTGGCCCTGCTGAACTCACTGGCCGCGCACGCCGCCATCGCCATCGATACCGCCAAGGCCCTCGCCGACACACATGCCGCCCTGGCCGAACTCGCCGACGCCAACACCGTCATCCGCGAGCACTCCGCAGCAATGCAGCGCGCCGAGGAGGCCCACGACCGGCTGACCGACATCGTCCTGCGTGGCGGTGAGGTACCCACTGTCGCCGCCGCCGTCGCGGAACTCCTCGGCGGTGGCATCACCGTCCACGACCACGAAGGCAAACGGCTCGCCCGGATCGGCACCGACCAGGACATCGCCGCTGCGGAAATGACTGCCGCGGTGGCCGACTCGCGCGCCGCCGGCCGAGCCGTGCCTCGTGGCGGCCGCTGGATCTGCGCAGTACTGGCCGGACCGGAACTACTGGGCAGCCTCGTGCTGCACGCCCGCCCCCGGCTGGAGGACCCCGACCGCCGGGTCTTCGAACGCGCGGGTGTGGTCACCGCGCTGCTCCTGCTGTTCCGCCGTTCGGTCGCCGAGGCCGAGAACCGCATCCGCGGGGAACTCCTCACCGATCTGCTCACCGCCCCTGACCGCGACCCGGACGGGCTGGTCGAACGGGGCCGCCGGCTCGGCACCGATCTGGACCGTTCGCACCTGCTGCTCGTCGCCGAAACCGCCGTCCCGGCACGGGCCAAGCTGACAGCGACCGCCCGGCAGTATCTCTTCGGCCGGGACGGGATCAGCACCGAGCACGCCGAGACGGTCGTCATGCTGCTGCCATATGACGGGACGGCGCCTGGCGAGGCCGCCCGGGCCGCCGCGGCGCAGCTCACCCACCTTATGGCCGCGCCTGTCACGGTAGCCGCCGCCGGCCCCGCTGCTGGGCCGCTGGCCCTCGCTGCCGGTCACGCCGAGGCCGTCCGCTGTCTTCGCGCCCTTCATGTGCTGGATCGCACCGGCGATGGCGCCGACGCCGCCGACCTCGGCTTCCTCGGTGTACTGCTCGGCAACGCACACGACGTCGACGGATTCATCACCACCGCGCTCGGCCCCCTCCTGGACTACGACGCCCGCCGCGGCACCGAACTCGTCCACACCCTGGCCGTCTACTTCGCCTGCGGCGGCAGCCTTACCCGGGCCAAAGACCAGCTGCACGTACACGTCAACACCGTCGTACAGCGGCTGGACCGGGTGGAAGCCCTGCTGGGAAAGGGCTGGGACGACCCGGACAGGGCCCTGGAACTCCAACTCGCTCTGCGCCTACGCCTGTTCGCGGGCCACCACTGATCAGCGTCCGTGCCCCCGTCCGCAGGGCGGGGGCACGCCGGGGCTCACGCACACCGGCTGATCGTGGCAGCCAAGGCGGCGCGCGTCCGAACCCCGCCCGCGGCGGGCGGGGTTCGGACGCAGGAGCCGGGGCCGCGTCGGGCTTCTTTCGCGCCGCCCCCGCCTATCCGGGCGACCGCTTGCTCGTCCGCGCCTCGCGCAGGTGCCCGGGCAGCCGTACCACGCCGCCCGGCAGCACGTAGACCACGACGACGAAGATCGCGCCGAGCAGGAACATCGGCTGCGAGAGCGGTACCCGCAACGCCGCCGGAAGCCCGGCCACGCTTCCGGAGCCGGCCAGGTCGCCCAGCCGGTGGTCGGCCCAGGTGTAGAGGACGCCGCCGATCAGCGGTCCCCAGCGGCTGCCGGAACCGCCCAGGACCACCATCACCAGGAGCGACAGCGTGAAGTCCGAGGTGGTGGTCTGCGGTGTGGCGCCCCCGGTGAGCAGCAGGTAGACGATTCCGCCGAGCGCCGCCAGGGTCCCGGCCAGGACAAAGGCGAGCAACTTGAAGCCGTACGGACGTAGGCCCAGTACCTCGACCCGTCGCTCGTTCTCCTTGATGCCCTCCCAGACCCGTCCAGTGGGCGAGCGGACCGCCCAGTGCACGGCGACGAGGGTGATCACCAGGTAGGCCAGGGCGATCCAGTAGAGGTTGGCGGTGTGCTGGATGCCGACCAGGGAGGCGGGCAGCTGCTGCGCCGGCGCCGCTCGGCCCTCCTCACCCCCGGTGATGCCACCGGGATCCCGTTCGACAAGGATGGACCCCGCCTGGGCGAAGGCCAGTGTGACCATGGAGAAGCCGATGCCGGTGACCCGGAGGCTGACCGAGCCCAGCAGCGCGGCCAGCACGGCCCCGACGAGCAGTCCGAGCAGGGCGGACGCGACGAACGGCAGGCCCGCTTCCAGCGTGATCGTGTTGGTGGCGTAGGTGCCGGCGGCGAAGTACAGAGCGTGGCCGAAGGACAGCAGCCCCAGGCGGCCCACCAGGAGGTCGTATCCGGTGGCGAGGGCGCCGAAGACCAGACAGAGCGCGAGCAGTTGCAAAGTGCCCGGGCTGCCGATCGGCCCGTCGAACACGCCCGGTACCTGCAGCGCGCTGTACGGGGCGACAAACAGGACGAGCAGGAGCACGCCGGGCCACCAGCGTCCGGCGCGGCGCAGCCAGCTTGGCGAGGACCGCGGCCTCGCCCGGCCGGGGGCCTCCTGCCGGGTCGGCTCGGCAGTGGGCGTGGTCGTACTCATGCGAGCCTCCCGGTGAGTCCGCGCGGCCGGATCAGCAGCAGTGCGGCGAGCATGACGACGACCGCGAGGTCGCCGAGGCCGGCGGCGGTGTAGTAGTTGGCGAACTGCTGGACGAGGCCGACGCCGACGGCGGCCACCGCGGCTCCCGTGATCGAGCCCATGCCGCCCATCACCACGACGACAAACGCGAAGATGAGCAGCGAGGTGCCCTGCCCGGGGTCGACCGAGCCGAAGTACAGGCCGCCGAGCGCGCCGGCGAGGGCGGCAGCGGCGCCGCCGATGGCGAAGACCAGGGTGAACGCCTTGCGCACGTCGATGCCAAGGGCGGTGACCATGGCCCGGTCCTCGACGCCGGCACGGACGACGAGGCCGTGGCGGGTCCGGCCGAGGAAGAGCCTGAGGGCCACCAGCACTACCAACGCGGCGGCGACGAGCACCAGTCGGTTGACCGGTATGGCCGCGCCGAGCAGCGGAAAGGTGCCGGAGAGCGCCGCGGGGCCGGGGAAGGTGCGGGCGTCGGAGCCCCAGATCGCCGAGAGCAGTGCCGGAGCGGCCAGGCCCACGCCTACGGTGGCGAGGATCTGTTCGCGAGGTCGGGTATAGAGGGGGCGGATGACGGCCAGTTCGAGGAGGACCGCGGCGAGGGTGCCGACCGCCGTGCCGAAGGCCACCGCCAGGACGAAGCCGAATCCGCTCCGGCCGGCTCCGGGGAGGTTCCCGCTGGCGGCCCACCAGGCACCGTACGCGCCGATGGAGAGCAGGGCCCCATGGGCGAAGTTCAGCACGTCCATCAGACCGAAGATCAGCGAGAGGCCGGAGGCCACCAGGAAGTACAGCGCGCCCAGTCCCAGTCCGGTGCAAGTGAGCAGCACGATCGTGGCCATCAGGGGGTTGCCTCCGTGTTCGCTGTGCCTGCGGCCTTCCCCGCGCCTGCGGCAGCCGGCCGGTCCTCATCTGCTGCGGACGGTCGTGGCGCCGTGGGTTCGAGCGCTGTTCGTGGCTGCGCTTCTGCCGGGGTGCCGGCGTCGTGGCGGCCCACTCCGAGCAGGCGGCGCAGCGCGTCGGCGTCCGCGAGCAGTGCGGCGGCGGGGCCGCGATGCACGGTCCGGCCGTCTGCGACGACGGCGCAGTGTGCGGCGAGGCGGCGTACCAGGGCGAGGTTCTGCTCGACCAGCAGGACGGGTACGGCCTCGGCGGCCCGCTCCAGGACCTGGGCGACTTCGGTGACCACCTTGGGGGCGAGGCCCTTGGTGGGCTCGTCCGCGATGATCAGCCGGTTGCCGTTCAGTAGGGTGCGGCCGATGGCGACCATCTGCTGCTGCCCGCCCGAGAGGGTTCCTGCGGCTTGCCGGGCGCGTGTCTTCAACTCGGGGAAGAGCTCGTGGACGAGGGGGTAGTCGGGCTCCCCTGCTCCTGCACGCTCGGCCAGCCGCAGGTTCTCCGCGACGGTGAGCGAGGCGAATACCCCACGGTCCTCGGGGGCGTAGCCGATGCCACGGCGGACCAGGTTGTGGGTGGCCAGGCGGACGGTTTCCTCGGCTCCGAGCAGCACGCTGCCGGTGCGGGGGACGAGTCCGAGGATGCCCCGTACGGTGGTGGTCTTGCCCGCGCCGTTGCGGCCGAGCAGGGCGGTGACGCCGCTCGCGGCGACGTCCAGGTCCACGCCGTGCAGGATGTGCCGGCCGCCGATGACGACCCGCAGTGCCCGCACGCTCAGCAACGGCTCGGTCAGCTCGGATGTCACAGCGCCTCCCCGAGGTATGCCTGCTGGACGGTGGTGTCGGCCATCACGGCCTGGGGTGTGTCCAGGGCCAGCAGGGTGCCGTGATGCATCACGGCGAGCCGGTCGGCCAGACCCAGCAGAACGTCCATGTGGTGCTCCACCATGAGCACGGTGCGGCCCTCGTCGCGGTGCAGGGAGCGGATGAGCTCGGTCAGGGTGGGCACCTCCTCGGCGCTCACGCCGGCCATTGGCTCGTCCAGCAGCATCAGCCGAGGTTCGCCGACCAGCAGGACGGCCAGTTCGAGCTTGCGCTTCTCACCGTGGGACAGCGATCCGGCAAGCGTGTCGGCGCGGTGGGCGAGGCCGGTGCGCTCCAGGGTCCGGGCCACCTGTTCCGAGTACCGCCCTGCCCGGCGCCAGAACCCGTACGAGCCGCCCGTGGCTGCCTGCGCGGCCAGCCGGATGTGCTCGGCCACGGTCATCGCGGGCCAGAGGCTGGAGGTCTGGAAGGTTCGGCCCAGACCGCGCCGGGCACGCGTGGACACGGACTCGGCCGTGACGTCGGTGCCGTCCAGCTCGACGGTGCCGCTGGTGGCCTTGTTGAGCCCGCTGATCAGGTTGAACAGAGAGGTCTTGCCGGCGCCGTTGGGGCCGATGAAGGCCAGGAACTCGCCTTCATAGACGTCCAGGGAGACGCCCTGCAGGATGGTGGCGCCGCCCACCGCCCAGCCGACACCGCTCAGACGCAGGACAGGGGCGGCGGTCGTCGCCCCGGTCGCCGCGCCCTCGGCGACGGCGGGTGCCGTTGCGTTCCGGGGAGCCATGGTTCAGCCTGCCATCTTCTTCACCGGCGGCGCGACCGCAGACATCGGGAAGGACTTGACCAGCTTCGGCTTGGCCGTGGCGCCGGAGCCGGTCAGGTTGGCCTCGAACATCGGCTGGAGCAGGGCGTGGTCCTGAGCGCGGACCTGCTCGGCGCCCTTGACCCCGTCGAAGCTCCAGCCCTCCAGCGCCTTGACCATCGCTGAGGTGTCGGTGGCGCTGCCGGACTCAATGGCGTGCACGATCATCTGCGCCGCGGTGAAGCCGTCCGGGCTGAACAGGTCGGGCGTGCCGCCCGCCTTGGTGATGCCCTTGATCATCGCTGTCTCAACCGCATTGCCCCCGCCCGCGCCCGGGAAGTAGTGGGCAAGGAAGGACAGTTTGCTCCCACCGGCCCCGAAGACCGGGTAGGAGGCGGTGCCGGCCATCCCGGTGACCACCTTCGTGGAGTTGAGGACTCCCTGCTGGTTCATCGCCGTCCACAGCGCGGGAGCGGTGGCTCCGGCCCAGGCGACGAAGACCAGGCTGGGCTTGCCCGACTTGACCTGCTGGGCGAAGGGGGTGAGATCGGTCGCGCTGGGCGGCGCGAGCACGGATCCCACACTCGCGCCCTTCGCCCCGAGCACCGCCTTCACCGCCGCCACGTTGGCCTGCCCGAAGGCCGTGTCCTGGGCCACTACCGTGACCTTCCTGCCCTTGGCGTCGCCGAGCATCGCGGCGGCGGTGAGGATGTCCTGGTAGGACTGCCGCCCCGAGCGGAAGGTGTACTTGTTGATGCCGGTGATCGCGTCAGTGGCCGCCGCACCGTCGATGTACAGCACCTGGTTCTGCGCGGCCAACGGGGCCATCTGCAGGGCGACTCCGGAGTCGGTGGTCCCCGCGATGATCTTGTAGCCCTTACCCATCAGACCCTTCGCGTCGGCGACGGCCTTCGCCGGGTCACCTGCGTCGTCCTGTTCGGTGACCTCGATGGTGTGGCCGCCGGCCTTTCCGGTGCCATGCGTGGCGTAGTCCAGGCCGGCCTTGAAGCCCTGCTCGTACTGCGCGCCGTAGGCAGCGAGCAGCCCGCTGCGGGAGTAGACCAGCCCCACCTTCACCGGAGCGCTCGCCGAACTGCCGGCGGAGGCTGCGCCGTCCGAGCCCGCGGTCCCGGCGGCGGCGCAGCCGGCCAGTAGGGTGCCCGCGGCGACAGCGGCGACAGCGGCGATAGCGACGGCGGATTTTGATCTGGTGTTCGTCTGGCTGAAACGCATGGTGGCCGGCTCCTGAGGGTCTGTCGCCATCGGGCGGCGGGAGGCGGCCTGTCCGTTCGGCTGCTCTCCCGACACCGCCGCGGGCGGCGGTGGTGTCCCGCTGTGGTGTTTTGCCCGAACCGTAGGAGCCGCTGGGCGGTATCGGTATGTGGGTCGGTTCCACTTCATACTTGCGGCTGGTGTCGGCGGCCGACATGGACAGTGCTGGAGCATGTCGGGAGGGTGAGTAGGCCCGGCGCTTGCCCAACCACAGGGCCGCGGCATCAGCATCGATCGATCCGGATCCCGCCTGAGACCGCGCTCTTCGGGGACCTTCGCCACGCCAACCCCGGCCGCCACGCGGGCATATCCGCGTTCGAGCTGGACAGCTCAGAGCGCTTCTTCAACCGCCACCTCCTCGAAGTCGGCGCTTCCGCTGCAGCCGGGTAGCCGTCAACTGCACAACGGGGTCTGGTTGGTCCTCCGGCATGTGGACCGGCGCGTCGGTGCCCGTGCGCTCGGCCACGATCTCCGGAAGTGCGGATGTCTCCTATTCTCGGCTACTGATCCAGGGGCGATAGGCGGTCTTACGGGACGAGGTCGCTTCGTTCGGCCGGCGGTCGTATCAGCTTCGCAACGGCGGCAACCGAGTGCTCGGGTCGACGCGTATTCCTATTAGCAGCGGCATCCGAGGTGGGGGGACTTAAGTTGATCACGGTACGTGCGGCGAACGCCGCGAGGAAGGGCTGGCTCGCGGCGGGGGTCGGTGCGGTATTGCTGGGGGCGAGCGCATGCAGTGGCAGTGCCGGAGCGCAGCCCAACGAGGGCGGCGGTGGTACTGCCACGCCACTCCGCTTCCCGGCTCGTAGAGTGACTGTTCCGCAGAATTCATGCTTGCTCATGGGAATCCTCCGCGGGTCGCACCGCCGCGTATTCGCCAAGCCTGCCGGCACCCGGTGAGCGGGATGTGGCTCTCCAGAGGGCGTCGCAGTCGGACCGGCATGCTGTCCCGGGTCAGCTGCGCGCGAAGGCCAGCAGATCGGCATTGAAGACGTCCTTGTACGGAGCGACCATCGACAGGCCGTGCGGGGCTCCCGGGTAGACCTTCAAGGTGGCGTCCTTGACGAGTTCCGAGGACTTTCGGGCCGATGCCACGATGGGCACGATCTGGTCGTCATCGCCGTGCGCGATCAGGGTGGGAATGTCGAATCGCCCCAGGTCCTCCGTCAGGTCGGTCTCGGAGAACGCCTTGACGCAGTCGTACGCACCCTTGATCCCCACCTGCATGGACCACAGCCAGAACGCGTCACGCGTGCCCTGGGACACCTTTGAGTCGGGCCGGTTGGCACCGTAGAAGGCCGCGCTGAGGTCCTGGTAGAACTGCGAGCGGTCGCCCGCGACACCCGCCCGGAGCTCGTCGAAGACCTCGATCGGCAGGCCCTCCGGGTTGGCGTCGGTCTTGAGCATCAGCGGCGGGATCGCGCTGAGCAGGACCGCCTTGGCGACCCGGCCGGTGCCGTGGCGGCCGATGTAGCGCGTCACCTCGCCGCCGCCGGTCGAGTGGCCGACCAGGATCACATCGCGCAGGTCCAGGGCTTCGAGCAACTCCGCGAGGTCGTCGGCGTACGTGTCGAGGTCGTTGCCTTCCCACGGCTGTCCGGAGCGGCCGTGTCCGCGGCGGTCATGGGCGATCGCGCGGAAGCCGTTCTCCGCCAGCAGTCGGGACTGCGGATCCCAGGCATCGGCATTCAGCGGCCAGCCATGGCTGAACACGACCGGCTGACCGCTTCCCCAGTCCTTGTAGAAAATCGTGGTCTCGTTTTTGAAGGTGATGAAAGCCATGGTGGAGTCCTTTCCCTCCCATCGACTTCAGACGAGTCGGCTGCACAGTGTGCTGCCGAGAAACGCCGGTCATCACAGCCAACTGCCAATGAGACACAGCGGCTTCAGGCGCTGCGAACGTTTGAAAACGAGCACCTGTCGCCACAGGACCTCGGCGCCGCGGGATGCACGCATGAGTACCTCGTCGTTTCACCAGGCTAGCCGAAACGCCAGACGCTGGCGCGCTGCCGAGAATCGTGCAGGCATGCGATGGCAGGGCCCCATATAGCGTGAGAAAATGCTTGGAGTGGCTCAGAAGCAGGTGGCTCGGCGGTCGCCGTGAATTCCGCGGGCCGAGCGCTGTTGCCTGCGCACACAGAAGTCAGGGTCATGCTGTCGTTCCTCGTCGTCCACGTGCTCGGGAAGCTGACAACCTGCGTCGGTACGGAGGATCCCCCTTTGTGCGCGGCATGGCTGCGCGCCATCGGTGAGCCGGTGTTGCAAGAACACGCGGCATCGCCGGGGCAGCGGGCGGACCTGGTACAGCCTTCGCCAACGTGCTGCACCTGCCCCGGGTGAGCAACCTGGTGGGGCGACCGAACTGGCGTGTTCCGCCTCCCTGGAGGGCGCGCTGCTCGGCGCAGCTTCCACCACACATGGGGCAACCGCGTGGCTGGGCCGGCGGCCGCACTGATTGGTTCCCTCGTGGCGCCCCGACCGCATCGCATGGAGCACCAAGCACACGCGCATCGGTTTCGCCCTTCCGAAGGAGACCTCATGAGTACCGACACCACGACGTGGAACTCCGAGCAAGGACGCTGGGAGACGACGGCCCGGGGCCGTGCGGTACTGACCGATCCCCGGCTGAACCGGGGTACCGCGTTCACCGACGAGGAGCGCGACGCGCTGGGTCTCGTCGGGCTGCTGCCGCCAGGGATGCTCGACCTGGACCAGCAGGCTGCCCGCGCCTACGCGCAGTACAGCGCCCAGCCGAGTGACCCGGCCAAGAACGTGAATCTGACCGCGCTGCACGACCGCAACGAGGTGCTGTTCTACCGGCTGGTCGGCGACCACCTCGAGGAGATGCTGCCGATCGTTTACACCCCCACGGTGGGCACCGCCATCCAGCGGTACAGCAATGAGTACCGGCGTCCGCGCGGGGTCTACCTGTCCGTGGACGCGCCCGAGAACATCGAGCGCGCCCTGCGTACGTCCGGTCTGAGGGCCGACGACGTCGATCTCATCGTGGCCACGGATGCCGAGGCGATCCTGGGCATCGGGGACTGGGGCGTCGGCGGCATCGACATCGCGGTGGGCAAGCTCGCCGTGTACACCGCCGCTGCGGGCATCGATCCGGCACGAACCCTGCCGGTCATGCTCGACGTGGGCACCAACCGGCGCGAACTGCTGGACGACCCGCTGTACCTGGGCAACCGGCACCCGAGGGCCGAACCGGAAGCTTACGACGCCTTCATCGACGCCTATGTGACCGCTGCGAGCAAGCTCTTCCCCCAAGCGCTGCTGCACTGGGAGGACTTCGGGCCCAGCAACGCCCGGCGCATCCTTGACCGTTACCGCGACCAGGTACTCACCTTCAACGACGACATGCAGGGCACCGGCGCGATGAACCTGGCCGCTGTGCTGTCCGGGGTAAAGGCCAGCGGCACGCCCTTGCACGATCAGCGGATCGTGGTGTTCGGCGCGGGTACCGCGGGCGTGGGCATCGCCGACCAGCTCCGCGACGCCATGATCGCGGCCGGCCTGACTCCCGACGAGGCCTCCCGGCGATTCTGGGCCGTGGACCGGTACGGCCTGCTCACCGACGACATGACCGACCTGCGTCCTTTTCAGGTGCCGTACGCGCGCCCCGCGGCTGAGGTCGCCGATTGGAACCGCGACCCGGCCCTGGGCGGGATCTCCCTGGCCGAAGCGGTGGCCCGGGTCCGGCCGACCATCCTCATCGGAACTTCCGGCCAGAGCAGTGCCTTCACCGAAGCGATCGTCCGTGAGATGGCCGCCCACACCGAGCGCCCCATCATCCTGCCGATGTCCAACCCCACTCCGCTGTCCGAGGCGGTGCCCGCCGACCTGCTGGCGTGGACCGATGGCCGGGCCCTGGTGGCCACCGGCAGCCCCTTCGATCCGGTCACGTACAAGGGCGTCACGTACCAGATCGGGCAGGGCAACAACGCGCTGATCTTCCCCGGCCTCGGCCTCGGCGCCATCGTGGCGCGCGCCACCCGGATCACGGACGGTATGCTTACCGCCGCCGCTCACGCGGTGGCCACCCTGGTAGACCCGACCACCCCTGGCGCGCCGATCCTGCCCCCGACGCAACAGCTCCGCGACACATCTGCCGCCGTGGCCGTGGCCGTCGCCCACGCCGCCGCCGACGACGGAGTCGCCCGCCAGGTCGTCGACGACGCGATCGAGGATCGTATCCGTGCAGCCATGTGGCAGCCTCAGTACGCGCCGATCCGGGCAGTCTGACCGCAACGTCCGCAGCGGCTGACCACCCTGGACCTCGCCCGGTCCGCCTTGCCTCCCTCATCCGCTGGCTCCGTGAACCACAACCTGATCATTTGTCAGACAGTCCCTAGGAGCGTGTCCCAGTAACGACGTTGGACCGGCCCCGGTGGGGCGAGCGAGCCACAAATCGACCACGGAAGGGCCTCCGGTGGGGGGCTGCCGCTCCCGAAGGCGCCAGAATCGACCCCGTGTGGAGATCGTTTTCGCCCTGAACCATTACTGACCCACGCTCCTGATGTCCTGAGTCTTGGAAACACTTTATAACTACGGTTTGTGTTCTGGTAGGCGGTTCAGGTAGCCGGCGAGGCGTTCGAAGATCTGGTCGGGGGTCTTGGTCCAGGTGAATGGCTTGGGGTCTTCGTTCCAGTGGGAGATCCATTCACGGATGTCCTTCTCCAGTGCTTGGACGTTCTTGTGGACACCTCGCCGTATCTGTTTGTCCGTCAGGATGCCGAACCACCGCTCGACTTGGTTGAGCCAGGATGAGCTGGTGGGCGTGAAGTGCATGTGGAAGCGCGGGTGGGCGAGCAGCCACTTTCCGCGCCGTTTCTCGGCCGTGCATTCACCAGGTGGGGATGAAGCCTGCGTCGACGGTGATGTCGGCGCGGGGGGACGTTCGCCGTCCGCTTCGCACGCCCCAAACCACTGTGCCCTGATGCACAGTCGTGAGGGCTAGGTGTTCTGTCCACGGAGGTCAGGGACGGTGGCTGGTCCGGGAGCAGCGTTGGTTCGCTACGTACTGAGGGTGTCGGCGAGCTGGGCCAGTTTCTGCGCGGATGTGCTGCCGGGATCGGCGTGATGTACGACGAGGAGTTGGCCGTCGGTACTGGCGAGCAGGAGCCGTTCGTAGCGCAGCTCCAGCCGCCCCACCTGCGGATGGTCTATCTGTGACGTGCCAGTACCCTGGGGGCTGACGTCGTGGCGGGCCCAAAGACGGCGGAAGGTCTCGCTGTCTGCGGAGAGTTCGTTCACCAGCTCCACGACGCGTGGATCACTGTCATCCGGGCCGATGAGGGCCCGCAGGCCAGCGACGGCGCGGATGGTCATCTCGCCCCAGTTGAGGTAGAGGGAGCGCAGGCGCGGGTCGAGGAACGCGGACCGTATGGAATTTGTGCCCGGCTGGTTGCTGGGCGACAGCGCCATGGCCAGGGGGTTGGCCGTCAGTACGTCCATGTAGCGGTTCAGGACCACGGCAGGGGTGCCCGCCCAGGATGTATTGATCAGTTGCTGGATGCCGGGAGGAACCCGCTCGTCGTCGGGGTTCGGGCTGCCGTGTCGCGGAGCGGGGGTGGCGAGGGCGTGCAGGTGCCGGGTCGCGTTCATGTCGAGCTGGAGGACGCGGGCGAGGGCATCGAGGACGGACGGTGAGGGGTGTTGGTCGCGTCCTTGTTCCAGGCGCAGGTAGTACTCACTGCTGATGCCGGCGAGCAGAGCGACTTCCTCGCGGCGCAGGCCGGGCACGCGGCGGCGGCCGCCACCGGGCAGGCCGACGTCCTTGGGGTCAACGAGGTCACGACGCGCTCGGAGGTAGTTGCCGAGGTGGTTGGCGCTCACGTGCTCCACGGTACGAGGCATTCCGCCCCAAGCCTGGTCGACTCCGTCGGCTGATGATCTGCGGCCGGGTTTCCTGGTCCTGGCACTACCAGTGTTGACACGGCACTGGCTGGGGTCGAGACGCGAAGCAACGATGACTGGGACCAGCAATGCGGAATGTTCAGATTTCCATGTACATGATCCGATCTGGAAGGTGAGCGCAGTGAGCAGCCCCGAACAGCAGCGCCCGGCCGTCGGCTTCATCGGCCTGGGAGACCAGGGTGCCCCCATGGCCCAGGCGATAGGGGACCGTGGTTTCGACCTCCACGTGTGGGCCCGGCGCCCGAAGTCGCTGGAAGCGGTGGCAGACGTCCCGCATACCGTTCACGCCACGGTCGTCGATCTCGTCGCCGCCAGCGGCATCCTGGCGCTGTGCCTGCGCGATGACAGTGACATCTGGGACGTCCTGAATACCCCGGGGGTACGCGAGCGCCTCCGGCCGGGGACGGTGGTCGTCAATCACCGCACCGGAGATCCCGGCGAGAACGTGAAGATCGCCGAGTCCCTGCGCAGCCTTGGCGCCTTCTACCTGGACGCTCCGGTCAGCGGCGGCGGCCCGGGGGCGAAGGCACGCACCCTGACCACGTTCGTCGGCGGCGAGAAGGCCGCCTTCGAGCGGTGTTCACCGGTCTTCGCCACCTTCTCCGCCCGCGTCAGCCGCATGGGCCCGGTCGGGAGCGGCCAGATGACCAAGCTCCTCAATAACGCCATGACGATGTCGAACCTGAAGAACGCCGTGGACCTGGTCCGCCTCGCCCAGCAGCTCCACGTACACATCCCAGCCGTCCTCGACGTGATCTCCGACAGCAGCGGAGGCAGCGCCTCACTGCGCGCGCTCGGCACCGCCATCACCCCTGAGGTCGCCCCCCACCTGCAGGGTCTGATGCGCAAGGACATCGAGCACTTCGCCGACGCCGTACGCGCCCAGGGCCTCGACCCTGAGGAACTACGCCGCCGCGCACTGGCCGGCGCCGACGGCCTGGTGCGGTCACCCTCGCGACCGCACCAGGCCACCCCGCCTGAATCTCCCCATGACCGTCTGATGCCCTTCACGCCCTCCCCGCGCTGGCCCCCGTACTTCCACTCCCGCGCAATCTCACGAAAGAAATCTTGATCATGACTCGTATCACGACCCCCTTCGGCTTTTCCTCCACTGCTGACGAAGTAGCCCGTGGCATCGACCTCTCCGGACGGCGCGTGATCATCACCGGCGCCACCTCCGGCATCGGCATCGAGACCGCCCGGACCCTGGCAGCCACCGGCGCCCAGGTGACCCTGGCAGTACGCAACACAACAGCCGGTGAAGCAACCGCTGCCGACATCACCGAGACCACCGGCAACAAGGACATCCACGTCGCCCGCCTCGACGTCTCGGACCGGACCTCGGTGGACGCCTTCGTACAAGCGTGGGAAGGGCCGCTGCACATCCTGGTCAACAACGCCGGGATCATGGCCACGCCGGAACTCGAACGCACCCCCGAGGGCTGGGAGATGCAGTTCGCCACCAACCACCTCGGGCACTTCGCCCTGGCCACCGGACTCCATGACGCTCTGGCCGCCGACGGCAACGCACGCATCGTGGTCGTCAGCTCCGGAGGCCACCTGATCTCCCCCGTCGTCTTCGACGACATCAACTTCCACTACCGCCCCTACGACCCGTTGGTGGCCTACGGCCAGTCCAAGACCGCCACCGTGCTCTTCGCCGTCGAGGCCAGCCGCCGCTGGGCGACCGACGGGATCACCGCCAACGCCCTCATGCCCGGCGCCATCGCCACCAACCTCCAGCGCCACACCGGCGGCCTCAAGACCCCGCCCGAGCGCCACAAGACCCCCCAGCAGGGCGCCGCAACCTCCGTGCTACTGGCCACCTCCCCTCAGCTGGAAGGCATCGGCGGCCGCTACTTCGAAGACTGCAACGAAGCCATCCCGGTCTCCGACGGCAACGGCTGGGCCGGTGGCGTCGCGCCCTACGCACTCGACGCCGCCAACGCAGAACGCCTCTGGGACGAGTCCCTCCGACTCCTGTCCTGATCTCCTCAGCCACCCACTCGACCGATATCGCCCCTGCCTCACTCGGCTCCTCGAATCCCTCGTGTGAGGGCGCCGGCGCGGGCCCCTAGAGCCGAAGGGGCGGCCCGGAGTCGGTTGCGATGACCTCGGGCCGCCCGCTTTCTACCCCACCGCCTCAGCGCTGCCTCACGGGGTGAGTAGTAGTCCGGACGCCGTTGCTCGAGGTGTGCGCAGCGGTGCGCGAGGTCCTGGTCGAGTGGCAGACCAGGCCGCCGGCGGGGGAGTCCGCTGCCCGTGCTGAGGTGCTTGCTGCCGCGCGGCACCACGTGTGCGGCCGTCGGATAGCGGATCGAATCCCGCGTCCACACGGCGGTTGATCAGTCCGAGATTGTCCTCCGGCCGGGGGCTGAGCCGCGCCCCTCGTCGCCCGAGCCGAAGTACACGCCAAGGCTGTGCACGGCGAAGCCCACGGGCCGCCGGATGGCCCTCACCAACGCGCGCCCGGAATCGCCGCGTGGCTTTTCTTTCCGGCGTGGAGGAACGGCCATGTCCGACCAGCGGGACACGCTGCAATTCCGCGGCCGCAGGGGAGAGGATGGGACGGCAAGCAGGCAAGAGTTCGAGTGGGGAGCCCAGCGCATGAACACAGTCGCCGTCACAGGGGCCACCGGGAAGACCGGCCGGGTCGTGGTCGCGGATCTGGTGCAGCACGGGTACGAGGTGCTGGCCGTGGATATCGCGGCGGGACCAGCCGAGCGGGCGTGGGCGCAAGGGCTCGGCGTGTCGCTGCAGTGCGCGGACCTCACCGACCACGGGCAGGCCGTGGACGTGCTGGGCGACGCCGAAAGCGTCGTCCACCTGGCCAACATCCCGGCTCCTGGCCTCTACCCGGCCGCCCACACCTTGGCCACCAACACGGCGATGAACCACAGCGTCTTCCTCGCCGCCGCGCACAACAAGCTCCGCCGCGTGGTCTGGGCCTCCAGCGAGACCACGCTCGGCCTGCCTTTCGACGTCCCGCCCCGCTACGTCCCCGTGGACGAGGACCACTACCCCTATCCCACCTCTACCTACGCCCTGTCCAAGGTCCTCGGTGAGACCGCTGCCGAGCAGATCTCCGCGTGGTCGGGCATTCCCTTCGTCGCGCTGCGCCTGTCCAACGTCCACCTCGAGGAGGACTACGCCCTCGTGCCCGGCTACTGGTCCGACCCGCAGGCGCGCAAGTGGAACCTGTGGGGGTACGTCGACGCCCGCGACGTCGCCCAGGCGTGCCGGCTCGGGCTGACCGCTCCCGTCACGGGGGCGTCCAGCTACGTCATCGCCGCGGCCGACACGATCATGGACCGTCCCTCCGCGGAACTCCTCGCCGAGGTCTTCCCCGACGTGAAGCTCACCCGCGAGATCGGCACCTATGAGACGCTGCTCAGCGTGCGGCGGGCCCGTGAGGTGCTGGGATACGAGCCGCGGCACTCGTGGCGCGACAGCGTGAAGATCCGAGAGGTTGTTTAATGGCTCTTCGTAGATGAGCCTGGTGAGCCGCTTTTCAGGCAGCCGAACCGTCGCAGATGGGTCACCTGCACCGGGCACTTCAGCGGGCGGGTCTATTGAGACACCACGCCTCCAGCGCACATGTCGTCGCCGCTGAGCTTCCCCGCCGGCAACGCGTCGTGCAGCTGGTCTCGACCCGCCTACTCGCTTTGAGGCGACCGCTCTGGCCACGGGGCCGCGCCAAGTGCCGCGGGAAAATCCGAGCGCGACCCGTCAGCGACACCGGCGGGCGTTGAGCCGGGCGGCCTGGCGCGTCAGGTGGTCGCGCTCGGCGAGGTTGGGTGCCTTTTGGGCCGCCTCGGCGTACAGCCGTGCCGCCGTCGCCAGGTCGCCGTCGCGCTCGTGGAGGTACGCCGCCACCGCGGCGTGGCGGGGCAGTGAGTCGTCCAGCGCCACGAGCGCCGCCAGGCCGGCGCGCGGTCCGTCGGCCTCGCCTACGGCCACCGCGCGGTTGAGCCGGACGACCGGGCTGTCGGTCAGGCGCGCGAGCTCGTCGTACCACTCGACGATCTGCACCCAGTCAGTCTCCTCGGCGGTGGGCGCGTCAGCGTGGAGTGCCGCGATGGCGGCCTGGGCCTGGAACTCGCCCAGCCGGTCGCGGGCGAGGGCCGCCTGCAGGATCTCGACGCCCTCGGCGATCGACTCAGTGTCCCACCGGCCGCGGTCCTGCTCGGCGAGCGGCACCAGGCTGTCGTCGGGCGCGGTCCGGGCGGCGCGCCGGGCGTGGTGGAGCAGCATGAGGGCGAGCAGCCCCGCCACCTCGGGGTGGTCGATCGCGGCCGCGAGCTGTCGGGTGAGCCGGATGGCCTCGGCGGCGAGGTCGACGTCGCCGGAGTAGCCTTCGTTGAAGACCAAGTAGAGGACGCGCAGCACGGTGGCGACCTCGCCGGGCTGGTCGAACCGCACGCCGGAGACGGTGCGCTTGGCCCGGCTGATGCGCTGCGCCATGGTCGCCTCGGGCACCAGGTAGGCCTGGGCGATCTGGCGGGTGGTCAGCCCGCCGACGGCGCGCAGCGTGAGCGCGACCGCGGACGACGGCGTCAGCGACGGGTGGGCGCACAGGAAGTAGAGCTGGAGCGTGTCGTCCACCGCGGGTGCGGGCCCGGGCGCCGGCTCCTCGTCGACGAGGTCCTCACGCCGGCGGCGGGCGGCGTCCGCCCGGGTCGCGTCGAGGAACCGGCGCCAGGCCACGGTGACCAGCCAGCCCTTCGCATCCCGCGGAGGGTCGGCCGGCCAGACGCGGACCGCCTCGACGAGCGCGTCCTGCACGGCGTCCTCGGCCGCCGCGAAGTCGGCTCCGCGGCGGACGAGGATGCCGAGCACGCTCGGCGTGAGGCTCCTCAGCAGGGCCTCGTTCATCTGAGTCACCTGAGAGGTCATTCCGTAATGGTGGGCTGCACGCCCAGGAACGGGCGCAGCTCCAGCCACTCGTGGATCGGCTTGCCACCCGCTCCGGGGGCGGCAGACAGCTCCCCGGCCAGCTCGACGGCGCGCTCGTAGCTGTCGACGTCGATCACCATCCAGCCCGCGATGACGTCCTTGGTCTCGGCGAACGGGCCGTCGGTGACCGGCGGGCGTCCCTCGCCGTCGTAGCGGACGAACGTCCCCTCGGGTGCAAGGGCCTGACTGTCGACGAACTCGCCGGTCTTCTCCAGCCGGGCCGCGAAGTCGTTCATGTACTGCATGTGGGCCGAGATCTCCTCCGGCGTCCACTGGTCCATCGGCACGTCGTTGACCGAAGCCGGGGCGCCGCGGTAGTGCTTGAGCAGCAAGTACTTGGCCATCGTGTTTCTCCTCGGTGCTGGTGCGACCCATTTTGGTCGCGTTCATTGCGGGGACGGAGCCAGTCACGGGTTCTCGACATCGCCGTCCGATTTTTTTTGGCTCTCGTAGATGAGCCTGGGTGAGCCGTCTCGCGGTGTTCGACGGAGAGACCATGGCGAACCTCGCCCCGTCTCGCGATCACCAGGCGCTGCCCTGTTGTGGCGATGTCTGGGAAGGGGGGATCAGCTTCCGGCCAGGTTCGGTATCGCCGCCATGCCGTGTGGGTGCCACCTGGTGTTCCGTCAGGTAGGGGGGCTATCACCGAGGTGGCGGCGGGGTGTCGTCTACGGACCGACAAGTCCATAGCGTGCGGCGCGGAGATGAAGTAGGTCGGAATGCATCCGGCCCGCGCACGTGGGGATGGGGCCCTTGCAGCCACGGCCCCCCGAGCGGCATGTCGGCCCGTGTCGGGATGGACCTTAAAGGCGAAGCCGCCCTGTCCGGATGTCCTTCGTATGCGTCCGCTTCTGTCCGGCAAACGGTGGAAATCGGCCGGCGCACGGGTGAGGCATGTAACGCCGCCGCATCAGTTGATCAACATGCTTGACATTAAAAACTGGTTGATTGCGGCACAAGTGATCACTTGGAGGATCTATGAGCGAGCCGCAGCAGCCAACCGACGAGCAACTGGACACCTACATACGAGCCAGACTCGCGCTGGCCGGAGTCGACCTCAACCAACTCCCCGAGAGCAGCGATCCGACGACGGGCGCGCCAACCCGGTCACAGGCCCTGGATTCGCTGCGCACATTCGTCAAGAGCACTCCGCCCGCCATCGCCAACTGGGCGCCGTCCGCGAGCGGTGCCTGGGCGGCCGCGTACGCGCAGCAGGCCTCGCCGCCGCTGGAGTACCCGTCGATCACCGAGGCCTGGACCGGAACGGTGGGCGGACGATGAGCCGCGAGGTCAATCGCCGGGCCTTCCTGGCCCGTTCCACCGCCATCGCCGCAGGGGTCACCCTGGCCGCGCAGGCCGTTCCCGCCTCCGCCGCGACCCGTAAGCCGACGGTCACCGTCCCGGACGTGGACGTACGCGAGGCGGCACGCAGGGATCCGGCCGAGGCAACCCTCGCCGAGGCCGCCGTCCTCATGCGGCGGGGCCGGCTCAAGGCCGTCGACCTCGTGCAGGCACACCTGGATCGGATCAACAAGTACGACGCGACTTACCAGGCGTTCGCCGTGGTGGTCGGTGAGCAGGCCCTGGCCGCGGCGGGCAATGCCGACCGTGGGGAGGGCAAGCGCGGGCCACTGTCAGGTATCCCGCTGTGCATCAAGGACAACTACTTCACGAACGGCATCGCGACCCGCGCGAACTCCTTCATCTTCGCGGACTTCGTGCCGGACGAGGATGCGACCGCGGTCGCCCGGCTCAAGGCAGCGGGCGGCATCGTGCTCGGCAAGGGCCAGATGGGCCCGCTCGCCACCACCCGCGCGACCACTCCGAACGGCACCATCACCACGGTCAACGCCTGGACGCCCAACAACGCGTCCACAGACCCCGGAGGGTCGTCCACCGGCCCGGCGTGCGCTGTCGCCGCCCGCATGGCGACATCCTCGATCGGCACCCAGACTGGCGGCAGCATCACCGGTCCGTCCAACCAGCAGAACCTGACCGGGCTGAAGCCCACCATGGGCCGCACCTCCATCCACGGTGTCATCCCGCTGTCCTTCACCCGCGACCACAGCGGTCCGCTCGCCCGCGACGCGATGGATGCGGCCCTCATGCTGGCGGTTCTCGCCGGGCCCGACCCGAAAGACCCGCGCACCCTCGGGCTGCCCGCCGTGCCCGACCTCGTGCGCTCCGCCACCCCCGTCGTCTCAAGTGGCGGAAAGGTCCGACTGCGCAGGGCGACGCGGATCGGTGTCCCCACCGACTACCTCGGCAGCGCGTCTGGTGATGTGCTGTCCATACGCAAGACCTTCCTCGACAAACTCGCCGGCGTCTCCGGCGCCACGCTCGTCGACGTCACCTATCCCGACGACTGGGCACTGCTCACCGGCACCTTCAACGCCATTCGGCTCAGCGAACGCACCGAGCCGTTCCGGCACTGGCTGCGCGCGGATCCCACGGCCTTCGGGGTCTCGCTGCTCACCTGGCTGCAGGGGCTGATGCTCTCCGGTGATGAGTGGATCACCGGGCAGCGGGCCAAGAACCACCTCCTGCGGGAGGTGCTCGACGGCGTCCTGAGCAGTTGCGACGTGCTGCTCCAGACCGGCCCCGTGCCTTTCGACATCCTCGGCCTGCCGGAGATCGCCTTCCCGATCGGCTTCGACAGCGCCCGGGTGCCAGTCGGCGCGATCCTCGGCGGCGGCCCGTACGAGGAGGACCGGCTTCTGGAAGTTGCCGCTGCCTACCAGGCGGTGACGGACTGGCATCTGCGCCGTCCGACGGACCCGGCCGCCGCGAAGCTCCGCTCCCTGACGGCTGAACCGAACCGGCCCAGGATCACGGCAGAGGAGGCAGCGGCGACCTCGTCGTAAGTGCGGTTCTGTCGTCCCGTCGGCGCGCAGAGCCCCGCCGAGTTGGAGGAAAACTCCAGGCCGGCGGGGTTCTGCGGGTCGCGGAACCGGCTCACTTGACCAGCCGCAGATGCCGCTTCGGCAGCTCCTCCGGGACCACTGTGCCGCGCGTCCCCAGGGGACCTCCACAGTCGCCTCGACCCAGGTGGCGTCGCCGGCCGTGAGCAGTCGGCGGGATCAGCGTCAGCAACAACCTGATCCGCGCCGCCTCACGGGTGAGCCGAGGCCTGCTGCCCCGCTGCGATCAGGCTGCCGCCCTCGTACGCCGGCGGGCCGGGCAGCAGGGCATGGCCCAGCCGCCGACCGGTGCTCCGCGGCAAGGCTCGGCAGCAGGGCGTCCCGAAGGGTTCGGCCGCCAGGGCGGTGGACTTGTGCTTCCCGCCCGGGGCCTTGAGCATGACGTCTCCGTGACCCGGCGAATTCTCTGGCGCGGTACGGCACGGGCCCACGGGGGCTGGGCGCGGACGAGCGACATCAGCGTGGTCTAGCGAGGGACCTCGGGCGTTCACGCCTGAGAGGAATCGCTTCTCTGGACTGCTCTGACGTGCGCCTCACAGCGGACGTTTCTGCTGTCAGCCGGGAGGTACGCCGCCCTGCCGGCATGTCGCGGACATGCCGTATTCGGTTGTGCCGCTACGGAGCGGTCACAGCGTTCGTGCTCGAACCGACCGTCCGCCCCGCATCGGGTGCCGAAGCGAACTTCGGTCAGGCCGTCACCGTGTCTCGTGCAACCTGATAGGAGACCTGTCGCCGCATCCGCTTGATCAGGTCGTGTCCGCGGAGCGGTAGAAGAGGGCTCGCCCCAGCAGCCGCGGCGGTCACCAGTCGCGGCAGAGCCCCTGTTCCCAGAGTGCCGTGGACAGGGGCTCGCTTTGCGCCACTTCGTTCGTGAGGGTGATCAGCTGTTGGCGTTGAGGACCGGATAGTAGCCGCTCGTGTGACCGGTGGCGGTGGGGTGGTATGACTCCCAGCTCGGCGAAACCACCAGGGAGTGCAGCCAGTTGTCGCCAGAGCACAGCTCGTGGCCCTTGAAGGTGGTGCGGACGTCACCGAAGACAAAGCCGTGGGCGCTGGCCCGGTTGGCGATGACGCTGTCGAGTACGTCGGAGGCCTCGTCGATCTTGCGATGCTTGGTGTCGGAGAGGCCGACGCAGAAGACGTTGAGGGTGTACACGTGCGGGTAACCGAGGACGACCACCTTGGCATTGGGCGCCTTGGCGCGGATCGCGTTGTAGGTAGCGTCCAGGCGGGCGGGGAGCGTGTTCTGGGCATAGCTCTCGGCCTGGTTGACCCGGTTGACGCAGTCGCTGTCGGAGCCGGTCACGCAGGTGGTTATGACGTCGGAGAAGCCGGCGTCGTTGCCGCCGATGGTGATGGAGACCAGCCCGGTGGAGGAGTTCAGCGGGCTGAGCTGGCTGTTGGTCACGTCAGTGGTTGCCGCGCCCGAGCAGGAAGTATCGGCGAACGAGGACGGGGCGTGGGTGTTCTTCCACAGGTACGGGTACGCGCTGAAACTGCGGTGACAGTTGCCGCTTGCACTGTCGTAGTTCCCTGCGCCGTTGCCGGACGAGTACGAGTCTCCCAGCGCAACATACGCAGGTCCGGCGGCATGCGCCGGACCGGACAATGCCAGGCTGAACACCATCGCGAGGATGAGCGTGGCGAGGGCTGATAACGACTTGGTGCGTCTCACGGAACCTCCCTGGGCAGGAAAGCTTGCTACTACTTGGTAGCAAGCGATTGCCAGGATGGGAAGTGTCCATGACAAAAATTCTTCCCGCGTAGACCCCGGGTTCACGACGCGGGGAGCGGGAGTTAGCCCGGGTGCCTGGACGCCGGAGCCGCATCGCGCCGCCGGTCACTCCGTAGGCGACGGTGGCCGACGCGAGCGGGCCGCCCATCGCCGCACCGCCCCCGATGTTCTTGGCCTCATCCGTGGGGCCCGTCGTGACCGCGACCAGCGTCACCACCGACTCCGGCAGCGCTGTCCCGAAGGCGGCGAGGATCGTGCCGACCGCCATCTCGTGTCCTGGGCGAGTCGGCCGCTGCCGAGGCTGCCGCCGATGTGCTGCATGACCAGCACGATCACCATGGTGAAAAAACGAGCGGGCGGGCATCGCCTCCCACAGCCGCTTGGCCACGGCCAGGCTCGGTCCGCCGGCGAGGTGGGTCCCGGCTCAGGAGATGAAGATCGCCCAGAGCGGCAGGTTGAGCGCGGTACCGCCGATGAAGGCGGTCGAGGCGGCGAGGATCGAGGCCGCGATCTCGTGAGGGATGCGTTCTCGCCCAGTGGTTTCCTTCAAGACACCGGTACGGAAGGGATGTGACGGGCTGCTCAGGCAGTGGGGAGGAGCAATTCGGTGCGGCGCGTGGTACGGGCGACGACACGCCCGGCCTTGATGACGGCGCTACGCACCGGGCGGTCCAGCAGGGCGTCGGCGACCCGCCTGGTGTCCAGCACGACCAGGTCGGCCTGGGCGCCGGGCCGCAGCCCGTAGCGATCCGCGATGCCGACCACCCGGGCGGCCTCGGTCGTCGCCATCGCCAGGACCCGGGCGAGGTCGTCGGGGCTGGACAGATGGCCGGTCTGGGCGAGGAAGAGCCCGATGTCGAGCAGGTCGGCGTTGCCGTACGGGGTGAAGGCGTTGCGTACGTTGTTGGACGAGAAGGCGGTGGTCACCCCGGCGTCCCACAGCTCGCGCACCGGGGCGATGCCGCGCCGGGTGTTCACCTCGTCCGTCCGCCCGCCCAGGTGCATGTCGGTGGCCGGCAGCGGGACCACGGCTACGCCTGCTGCGGCGAGCTTCGCCAGTACGGCGCGCCGCTCGGCCGGCGGGCGGCCGGCCAGCGAGGTCATATGGCCCAGCGCGACCCGGCCGCCCATCCAGGAGCGCGCGGTGGCCCCGGCGATGTACTCGGCCATCGCGAAGCGCGGGTCGGAGGCGTCGTTGCCGAAGTCGGCGTACAGGTCGGCGGGGACGCTGAACTCCGCGGCCAGCTCGAAGACCAGGTCCACGTGGCGCCGGCAGTCATCCAGGTCTGCCTCGTTGTAGGAGCAGCCGCCGATGACGTCGGCGCCGCGCCGCAGCCCCTCGCGGAGCAGGTCCAGCGTTCCCGGTGCCTTGAGGGAAGGCCCAGGCAACGGCACCGTGCCCCGCCCTCAACGTCCACCTTCCTGAGCTCCCCGGGCCGCCCGTCGAATCGCCCGAGCAGGTGGTCAAGGAGGGGGGACGATCCTCACCCCCGCCCGACCGCTGCGTCCAGCCTCCGCCCCGCGGGGCACGCCTGGCCATGACCCCAAGGTCACCTAGCCCACAGATGCGGACACGGCATGTACAGCGGTGCCGGACAGCCGCGGGTCGCACTGGCAAAGCTGCCTGTAGGCGTCGGCGGGCTGCTCCTGCTCCAAGGGCAGTGGCTCCCCGATGCAGTCGGTGACTCACCGGTAACTCAACGATGTCGCGGAGGGCGTCCGGCGGCCTGCCACGCTTTCCAGCTGCTCTTTAACCAGGCAGTAACTTCATCGTTGCGGTGACGAAACCACTACTCGGTTAGCTCTTGTGGATTCACCCGACGGGGGTGAGGCGCACCTAGGGTTCCGCTGTTGCAGGCAACGTCGTTCCGGCAACGGGTTTTCTGGTCCGAGAGGTGCAGGCGCGGACTCAGCGTCCGCGTTCCACGGCGGGACAAAAGCCCGGGAGACCAGGTAGATCCGGCGACGCCGGTTCCCGGCCCTGGGGGCTCGATCGGTTTCTTCACGCCATCGCCGCCTGTTGACGGGCCGTTCGACGATCCTGCCAGAAGCTTTCTTGTCGTCAGGTCATGGGCCGGTCAGCGAAGGAATGTGGAAGTGAGAAAACTCGTTGCCGGGGTGATCAACCGCGACCAAGTGGTCAAGGATGCCTACGGCCCATACGGTCGCCCGACGGACACCGCCTACCCGCAGCGAATTCTTAAAGGCGCGGCGGCACCGGTCAGTTGTCCGCCGGGCAATCCGGTGCCGTACCCGGGCGGTCCCGGGCCTGACGGCGCGCGTCGCCGGCTCGCGCCCGAGCCGGAGGTGACGCCCGGATGAGCGTGGTGCTGTCCCCGGCGGGGATCACGCCGGAGGAGGTGGCGGCAGTCGCCGCAGGGAGGACGTTGACGTGGGCGGCTGACCTTGCCGGCACCGTAAGCGCGGGCCAGGCCGCCTTCGACAGGGTGCTGGCCGGTGGTGCCAGGATCTACGGCGTGACCACCGAGGTGGCGGGCCGGTCCTCGTTCGACGTCCCGACCGGGAGTCGGGGCGCCTACCAGATAGCGATGCTGCGCAGCCACGCGTGCGGAACCGGTCCGCTGCTCGACCGCCATGCGGCACGGGCCGCCTGGGTGACCAAGGCGGCGAGCCTGGCGGCCGGCCGCGCCGGATGCTCACTGGCGCTGCTGACCGCCCTGACTGAGGTGCTCAACCGCGGCCTGGCGCCGGCGGTCCCCGTGACCGGCTCTCTTGCCGCATCAGGGGATCTGGTCCCGAGTGCACACGCCGGCCTGCCACTGCTCGGCGAAGGAGAGCTCCTGGACGAATCGGGAGACGCGGTACCAGCCGGGCCGCTGCTGGCCGCTTGTGGCCTACACCCGTTGACTCCCGGTCCCCGTGACGGGCTCTCGCTGGTGAACGGCACGTCCGTCACCGCCGCGCTCGCCACGCTCGGTTTGCTGGACGCCGAGCGGCTTGTGACCACCGCGGACGTGCTGGCCGCGGCTGGGGTGGAGGTACGGCGCGGGCACCGGGACGCCTTCGGGCAGGCGATCGTCGACGCCCGTCCCCACCCTGGTGCCCTCCGAACCGCCGACACGGTCGAGCTGGTGCTCGGCGCCGCCGAGACGGCGCGGCGCGAATCGGGGCGGAGCTTTCACGACGCGTACGCCTGGCGCTGTGTCCCACAGGTTCACGGCGCAGCCCACGATGCGTTGGTCCACGTGCGCGCCGCTGTGTCGACGGAGCTGCGTAGTTGCACCGACAATCCGATCCTCGACGGGGATTCCATCGTTTCCGGAGGGAATTTCCACGGGGCCCCGCTCGGCATTCCGCTCGACTCCGCCACCACGGCGATGACCGTGCTGGCGGGCTTGTCGCGCCAGCGCCTGGTCGGGCTCATGTCCAGCCCCGGCCTGCCCGAGTCGCTCGTGGGAGCCGGCGGCAACTTCGGCCTGGGCATGCTCGTCACCACCGTGACCGCGCACGTGCTCCAACTGAGCGGGCTGGTACCGGCAAGCACGCGCTGGCTGCCCATCGACGAGGCGGAGGACCACGTCGCGAACGCGACAGTCGCGGCCTTCCAGCTGCGCACTGCCCTCGACGGAGTCCGGCACGTGCTCGCCGCGGAGGCGATCGCCATAGCAGCCGCCGCAGATCTCAGCGATCGGCCGGCCGCCGGACCCGCGCTGCGCGCCGTCCATGCGCTCACCCGCCGGACCGTCGCGCCTCCCGGACCCGACCGGGCCATGTCGGCGCCATTGACGGAGCTTGCGCCGCGCATCCACGAACTGGCCGCGTTGCCCGACTCGACCAGGCGCCCGGTGTGACCCGCGCCGATACGGCGGCCGTCACCCTTGCGCAGAGGCGTGTCCGCACCCCGTCCCGTCGGGGCAGCAGGGCCCGGCGGCGGAACTGCTCGCCGAGACGATGGTGTGTGGCGTAAAAAACCCGAATCGTCGTCAGGCTTTGAAGTCTTTCGCCGTGAGAAACCCCGAGCGATGGTCCTGAGCGGCGGTTCTGCCTCGTCTGGGATCATGGTTCGTGGTCCTGCCCACGGTGTACGCAGCGCTGTACGACCTACACCGGTCAAGGGTGTGGACGTCACCGGACCAGGGGCCCTCGCCATCCTCCAACGGCTCACCACCACCACGAGGAGCAGCCCCAGGTATGGGACGCGGCCTGCGAGCTTGTGGAGCTCCCAGCGGAAGCTGCGGACCGGCTGCCCGCTGCCGTAGACGCCAGCCCTTGGTATTGTTGACACAGCGTTCGACCGTGCATTCCGGGCGTCGGCCCGCGGCCGGCCGGCCCGCCGACCGATGGTCGCCGTCGCCTCGCGGCGTGCCTGAGCGGCTTCCTCCGCCGCGGAAGCAGAATCCGACGGGGCATGGCTGCCCGCCTGGAAAGGATCCGGCGGACGATGCACGCGATGCCGTGTTGTGGCTGCCCGGCACACGACCGGCACGGACCTTGCCGGGCAGCGCTGCAAGCCGAGGGGAGTGGAAATCGTGGAGTACCGCCAACTTGGACACTCGGGCCTGCGAGTCTCCGTCCTGACCCTGGGAACCATGACCTTCGGCGGGAAGGGCACGTTCGCCATCATCGGCGGTACGGACGTGGAGGGCGCCCGCCGGCAGGTCGCCATGGCCGTGGACGCCGGGGTGAACTGCTTCGACACCGCGAACATGTACTCCAACGGAGCGGCCGAGGAGATCCTCGGCAAGGCGATCGAGGGCCGCCGGGACGAGCTGCTGCTGTCGACCAAGGTACGGATGGTCGTCGGCGAGGGTCCAAATGACGGAGGGCTGTCCCGCCACCACATCATCAGCCAGCTGGAGGGCAGCCTCCGGCGGCTGCGCACCGACCACGTCGACATGTACCACGTCCACGAGTGGGACGGGCAGACACCGCTGGAGGAGACGCTGGAGGCCCTGGACACCCTGCTGCGAGCCGGCAAGATCCGTTACCTCGGCGTGTCGAACTACGGCGGCTGGCAACTGATGAAGGCACTCGCCGTGTCCGACGCCCACGGGTACCAGCGGTTCGCCAGCAACCAGATCTACTACTCCCTGGAATCCCGCGACAGCGAGTACGAGCTGGTCCCGCTCTCCCTGGACCAAGGGCTGGGCATCATGGTGTGGAGCCCGTTGGCGGGAGGACTGCTCAGCGGCAAATACCGGCGCGACCGCGAGGCCCCGGAGGGCACCCGCCAGGTGGACCCCCGCTGGGACGAGCCGCCGATCCGCGACAGGGAGCGGCTCTACGACATCATCGAGGTGCTGGTCGGCGTCGCCGACGGCCGCGGCGTCTCGCCCGCCCAGGTCGCGCTCGCCTATCTGCTGCGCAAGCCCGGTGTCAGCACCCTGGTGATCGGCGCACGCCGGGACGACCAGCTCCAGGACAACCTGGGCGCCGCCCAGCTCACGCTGGACGACGACGAGTTCGCCGCGCTCGACAAGGTCAGCGCGCCGTATCTGATCTATCCGCACTGGCACCAGGCTCGCTTCGCCGCCGACCGGCTCAGCGACGCGGACCGCGCGCTCCTCGGACAGCACATTGCCGCCGGCTAGGAGCGTGTCCCAGTAATGACCCTGCCGACGCAGACCGGTGACCCGGGCTCCGCGGGCAGGATCCACGTGTTCGCCATCGCCGACGACGGTACGCCGGCCGCTGCGCCGGCAACCACCGCCCCCAAGGACCAGACGACCACCCCCGGGCAGGTCTTCTCGGCGGACGTCGGTTCGGTGACCGGTGGCGTCACCGGCTCGACTGGGCTACCACGCCCGCGTGCAGTGGGGTGACGGCACGGTTCCCGACGACGCCACGGTCGGCCCGTCCGCCGACTCGGTCCAGCGTCGAGCGGACGCCCAAGAGGCCGAGGCCCACGCTCACCGCGTCAGGGGCGGCGTGCTGACCGGGAGCTTCCGGGCCTTGATGGCCTGCTCGTAGGCGTAGGCGAGGGAGAGCAGCAGCGGCTCGCTGTACTCACGCCCCAGCAACTCGGCGCCCACCGGTACGCCGATCGGAGCTGACGCGGTGGGAGTGGAGAAGCCACCGGGGAAGCAGACGGCCGGGAAGCCCGTTCCGTTGGACAGGGTGCCGTTGCGTTCGGGTTGCGGTACGCCGACCAGGGAGACGAGCACCTTCTGCAGGGGATACAGGATTGCCTCGATGTTGAGCTCGGCCATCTTGGCCGACACCGCCAGCCGAAGCTTCTCACGGTTGACGAAGTGGTCCTTGTAGGTCGGATTGTTCAGGCCGTCCACGATCGCAAGTTCCGCCTCGAGCGCCGCCTGCGCCTCCGGTGTCGCCGTCTTGGAGGCGACCAGTTGGTCGAAGGTGTGCACCGGGGCGTCCGGGCCGAGTGAGGCGAAGTACGCGTCCATGGCCGTATGCGCTTCCCACGTGGAGGTGACCACGATGGACTGCAGGGTGTCGTACGCCGGCAGGGTGAAGCGGATGATGGTCGCGCCCTGCGCTTGCATGTTGGAGATGACCTCCTCCATCACACGATTGACCTCCTGGTGGCGTGCCTCGGTGCCGAACAGATTGGTCATCACGCCGATGCGGGCACCCTTGAGCGCGTCGCGTCGCAGGTTGTCCGTATAGCTGCGCGGAGGGCGGCCGACGCCGTATCCCGTGACGGGGTCGGTCGGGTCGAAGCCCACCATGACGTCGAGCATCCGAGCCGCGTCCTCCACCGTACGGGTGATGGGTCCGAGCTCGTCCTGCGTGATGCTGGCCGGTATGACGCCGCTGCGGCTGATCAGACCCCTGGTGGAACGAACGCCGACGAGGCTGTTGGCGGAAGCGGGGGAACGGACCGACTGACCGGTGTCACTGCCCGTGCCCAGGACGGCGAAGTTCGAGGCGATCGCCGCACCGGTGCCGCCACTGGATCCGCCCGGTGTCCGGGTGAGGTCGTAGGGGTTGAGGACCTGTCCGCCCAGCGAGCTGAGCGAGTTGCCGCCCCGGGCGAATTCCTGCAGGTTGGCCTTGGCGAGGATGAGTGCCCCCGCCTTGCGCATCTTGTCGACCGTGAACGCGTCCGTGGGCGGCACGGAGGTACGCATCGCCGTGTTGCCGCCGGTGGTCGGCATGTCGAAGGTGTCGTAGTTGTCCTTCAGGATGACCGGGATGCCGTGCAGCGGGCCGGTCAGCCCGGAACGCTTGTACTTGCGGTCCAGCTCGTCGGCGACCTCGAGCGCGCGCGGGTTGACGGTGATGATCGCCGTCAGAGCCGGCCCTTGCTTGTCGTAGGCGGCGATCCGGTCGAGGTATTGCTGCACCAACTCCCGACAGGTGAGCAGGCCACGGTGGTACGCATCGTGAATGTCGGCGATCGTCGCCTCCATCAGCTCGAAGTTCCCGTTGCGGGACGGCCGTCCAGACGTACTGGTCGGTGCCTGCGCGGTCGCCGCGCTTTGCGCGAAGGCCGGATCTGCCGCCCCGCCAACGATGCCCAGAGCGCCGGCCGCGCCCACGGCACCTATGAAGCCGCGCCTGTTGAGATTTCTTGACTTGCTCACGTGCGTCGCTGATCCCGTCTCATATGGCTGCTGGTCGTCCATGGGTGGTGGCTCCTATCGTGCGAGGTGCTTGTTGGTGAAGTGATCCTTCTTGATCACCCCGTGTACGCCGACGGTGCGGTCCACGACCTGGGACACCTCGAAGTCGGCAGCCGCCGACAGGTACGCGTACGCCACTGCGCGGTCCATGCCGAGGTCCTGCTCAAGGAAGTCCAGGGCATTGACCACGGCGCGTCGCATGGCGATGTTCAGGTCGTTGATCTGGCTGTTCTGGATGCCGTCGGGGTCGGACAGGCCCACGGCCACCCACGCGTCGGGGGTCTCGGCGAAGGGGTAGCGGAAGGCGACGGACGGGGCGTCACCGGAACCCTGCTTGCATACGGTCAGGCGGAAGGTCGTGCGCAGCGAGCCCTCCATGGCCGTGAGCGCCACTTCGCCGTTGCCCATGGCCAGGTGCGGGTCACCGGTATAGAAAAGGGCGCCCTCAGCGAAGACCGGGAGGTAGAAGGTCGAGTCCTGAGTGAGGAGGTTGATGTCGATATTGCCGCCCCCGAGGGTCGGCGGTATGGAGTTGAGGGTGGGTGCGGTGAGGGTGTCCCCGGACGCGAAAGCGACGCCCATCATGCCCATGTGGGGCTTGAGCGGGAACGCCACTTCACCGGAAGCGCCAAGCGGCATCACGCCGTTGAGGACCACGCCCGAACGGCGGATCGGTGTGAAGAGCGAGACATTGCCGTAGTGGACAGGGTCTCCGGTGGCCCGCCCGTCCGTCGACACCGGAGGCATGACCTCCTCGAGGGTGATCCCGGCCGGGGCCGAGCCGCCGGACTGGCGGGCGAGGGCGCCCTTACCGTGGCGGCTCGACACGACTCCGTAGGGCACACGCGGCAGGGTCGAGAGCACCTCGATCTTCAGCACGTCGCCGGGCTGTGCCCCCGTCACGTGGATCGGGCCGGTGACCACGTGGGGGCCGTCGACATCGAAGTTGCGGGTGGTCCGGGTGTAGTCGCGGGCGACGGCGATCGCGTCGTCCAGCACCTGATCGGCGGGGACGCCGTGGTGAGCGAAGTAGGTGGCGGGGTCGCGGCCCTGATCCTCCAGGAGCCCCTCATGGGAGAGCGTGTCGACAGTCACCGTTTCCCCGGAGCGAATCCGCAGCACCGGCTGGCTGTCGAGCGCGGGGACGTACCCCCAGCGGACCTGTTCCGGCAGCGAGGGCAGGTAGTGCTTGCCGTGGACCGGTCCCTTGCCGGGCTGGAGGATCTCCTTCGGGAACGCGGTCAAGGGCGGCTTCGCCGACTCCGCCGCCTGCGCCTGGCCCTGCGTGAGCAGCGTCGCCGCAGTGCCGGCCGCGGTCACGGCGGTGGCGGCGCGGAGGAAACCGCGGCGCCCCAGGCCGGAGATGAGAAGCTCCCGGGCGTCCCCCGGGTCCATGGCATCGGTGGTCATGCGTACTCCTGTGCTCGTGTCGTTGGATCGGGTCCCGGCATGACTTCGGCTCGCGTGAGCAGCGCCGTATCGGTGATCGGTGCAAACAGAGGCGATGGCAGGGCGTCGCGCCGCCCTGAGGCGGGCCGTCACGGTTGAACGAAGGTCAGTCCTGGTCGGCGAAGGCGCGCTGTCGTAGCGCGTGCGCCGGATCAGCGGGTCGACGTCGGCGAGATGAAGGCTCACGGCGGGCGGCGCCAGGATCGCGGTGCCTCTGCCGCCGCTTGATGAGGTGTTTGGCCTCCAGTTGGTGCAGGGCTTCCCGTGGCGAGGTCCACGACGCCGACAGCGAATCAGCCGGCTAACGCTCCGACGGCAGCCTCACCCGGGCCGGGTTCACCCACCGCGATCAGCTCTTCCAGATGGGCGACCAGCGCGTTGCCGACGCTGCTGGAGGCTGGCGGTTGCGCGGTGCCTGGGACGGTTGCGATGAGCCGTTCCTCTCGCTCACGGTGAAGAGGGGCATCAGATATATGGTCCGACCAGCTGACTGTACGAACAGTCCGAACGTGCGTCAGTAGCTGAACAAGAACGTCACGGCGTTCTTACCCGAACGCAACACAGCACGGCCGCCGCAGAGGCCCGTGCCGGCTCACGGGCCTCTGCGGCGGCCGTGCTGGGGCTACTTCAGGGCGCCCAGGGTGACGCCCGTGCGCCAGGGCTGACGATGTCGATCGCGGCGAGGGTGAAGGTCGTGCCGTCCTGCTCGACGTCAGAGCAGCCCAAACCTGGCAACCCGGGTGCTGCCACGGCCGTTCGCCCTGATGCTCTGCCCACACGGCCCCCTTTGAGGCGGGAGCCGGCGGCGGGTCGCTACGGGCGCCGGCCGTGTGCTGATGCTGCCTGCGCCGCCGTCAAATCAAGCGCACGATCCCCGAGTCGGAGAATCAGCAGGCCAATCGCCGCCGCCGAGGCAGCAAAGGCGGTCGGCCCACAGGCTTCGACCAGCGGACCTGCCGGCGCAGGAACGAAGTACAGCGCTCCGTGAACGCGCTGAAGTCATTCCGGGCCGTGGCTACGCGGTATGACAAGCGGGCCTTCGTGTTCCATGGCACGATCACCGTCGCAGGGATCCGGCTCTGGCTTCGCCTCCCTGACCTTCTGGCCACGCCTTTGGACTCGCTCTCTGTGGACTGGCTCCGGAGGGCTGTGCGTATTCCGGTTCTCCGTGGATTGTGGTGTGGAGGCGGGGAGCAGTGGTGGCTCCGTGGTCTTGGCGGGAGCGGTTCGATAGGCGGCTTCGATCGAGCGATAAGGAGGCGGGCTTGGACGGGCGGTGGTTCGCGGCGTCAGGATTTTGGGCGTGATCCCCGTCTTCACGGACGACGAGCCGCCGTGGGCCGGAAGCGGGGACGGTTGCGAGGAGTTCCTGTGGTGATTCCGTACCCCCTACAGGTGTGCGCCACGCCCGGCAGTCCGGAGGCCACGCCTCCTCTCCATCTGGCGCGGACGCACGCCGCGGGGAGGCGGGGCCGCTGTGCGGCTGTCTGCCTCGCCTCCGGGCAGGAATGTCGCATTCGTGACCTATGACGTGCCCGAGATGTCGGAAGTCGTGGATGTCCCAGTCCGTCCGGCGAAGCGGTCTTGGGCCCGTTGGTGGAAACCCGACGAGCCGCCGGTGCCCGGGCGCACGGTCGCGTCGGCGGCCGTCACCACGTCGGTCGGGTTGGCCATGCTGGTGGCTGTGGGGGCGCTTACGCACCAGACGGTGCTGGTGCCGCCGCTCGCGGCCACGACGGCGATCGTCACCGCGACTCCCAACTCGCCTCTTGCGCAGCCCCGCCATGTCATCGGCGGCCACATGCTGTCCTGCCTCGTCGGCTTCGCGGTGCTCGCCCTTGGCTGGCACGGCCCTTGGGCCGCTGCCGTGGCTTGCGGCATCGCCTGCGGACTCGTGCTCGTGCTCAAGGCGGCCCATCCGCCGGCCATGGCGACCACCGCCATGATCATGCTCACCGACCCGCCTGCCGACCGTTTCGTGCCCCTGCTGGCCGCCGGCACGGTGCTGCTCGTCGCGGTGCAGATGGTCTCCGCCCGTCTGCAACGAGAGGTCACCCCACCTCCTGGTGGTGAGCTGACACGGTCATGAACCGGCGCGGAGATGACCGGCAAGCGCCCCTGCGGCACCCCCTCTCGGCGTAGCTGTCGATGTGCTCAGCCGGTGGGTGGTCCAGTCGCCGTGTGGCGTCACCGCAGCGTGATCTCCTTGCCGGTCGACTGCTCGCGGGCGGCGGTGACGACCAGGGCCGTGGCCGCGGCGTCCTGTACTGCCACGCCCGACTTGTAGAGGCTGATCTGTTCCGGACAGGTGCGTCCCGGTTTACTGCCGGCGATGAGTTCTCCCCGTTCGGTGTGCGCGTGGTCGGCCGTGAGGCCGTCGCGGATCGGGATGAGGAGGTCGTTGCTGCCGGCGGAGAACGGGGCCAGGACGGCGTGCCGCGATTCGACGCATACCAGCGCCTCGGCGACGGTCGCGTCGTCGATCGCGCGGCTGGCCGGGTGGTATCCCACCGAGGTGATGTGGCACGAGGCCCTCGCCCTGATCCGGGAGCCGACCACGATGTTGCCCCCAGCGCGACGGTGCACCTCGCGCGGACGGCCCGGTCGCTACTCCGCGGGCTGCCGCTGGAGGATAAGGGAGTTGGTCGGGCGTACTCCAGGCCGAGCTTGAGCCCGGCCCGCCGGATACGGGATCGGCTCGGGCCGGGCCGTGTGGGCTGAAAGGGTGACGGCGAGGGGGCTGCCGCTGTCGTTTCTCTTAGTCACGCGTTGGTAGGGCATGGATCCTCATGGCGAGACCCCTGTGCGGTATGCGGCCCTGCTTGGGGCGTACTGGCTGAAGCCGGAGCGGGATGACCTGGACGCCGACGTCACGCGCGAAAGCGGGTGGAGCCGGGCCGTGATGGTCATCAGTTCGGCGGCAACCGTTGCCGCTGCTGTGGTCCTGGCCATCGCCGACCGGCTCGCCTGATTGGTGCCAGAGCGGCTGGATGGGGCAGAAGCCCAAGTGAGCGGTCAGGACAGGCGAGGCGGTCCGGGCACACCCCTGCCACCGACAAGCGGCTGGCACGCCCCCAGGCCCGCACGGACCGCGTGGCGTTCGGTGGTGTGTCTGGGGTCGGCCAGGGGTGGACAAGACGGCCAACCGGGAGTTGCTGGCGCTTCCATGTCCGGACTGGTTCTCGGTTCGATGTCCGGCAGCGCTGGGGGAGGCGGCTGTACGGGCTGCGCTGGCTTTGGGGCGTGGGTCGTAGGCCTGGTTGTGCGGTGGACAGGTAGTGAGGATCGCTTAGAGGCCGCCCGAATAGGTGGGGCGGCGTCGCGTGCCGATGGGCGGCGCCGCCCCACCTATTCGCGCGGCCTCTTAATCACTGGGTGAGGCTTTGCTGGTCAGTGGGGTGGGAGTTTGCTCCAGGCCGGGCCCGGTTCTGGCTCCCGGTAAGGCAAAGTTCACTGAGGTGGCGGGAGGGTGCGTGTCCTCTCCTACTCGCCCCACGCTCCTCTGCCTCGCAGGCGCCGCCGCGGACGGACGACTGCATGGAGCGGAACACGGGTGGCGGCCAGTTCTGTCGATCAACAACCTGCGGTGGCGCGACAAGGCCAACACTTTGGTCAGCCAGCCCCGGGGCGACCGCGCTGACTCTGAAGAGGTCCTGCGCCGCATCGACGACCGCTACCACGCCCTCACCATCGACGACGGAGGCGCCGCCTCCGCATGTGCCGGCCGTACGTTGCCCGACGACATCGGCTCGCGTCCTTGGTGCCGGCACCGCCGCCCGGCCGAACTACCGTGGGGAGACCCTGCGGGCCGGTTCGATGCGGCTCCTACGAGGGCATTTCAGTACCGTAGACGCCTCGTACTGCAACCGCATCTGCCGTCAGCAGCCGTCGCTGCCAGCGGTGGGGACGGTGTCGGGGTGCACGCCGAACGTTGCCCTCACTATGAGTTTGTATGCGTCCGGCTTGAACGCCGGCGAGTAGGAGGTGTACTCGTAGCAGCCGCCTTGGTGCAGCCCGGCGATGATGCCCTCCACGTAGGTCTGGTGGCTGCCGGGGACGGCAGATAGCCAGGGGCTGCCGCTGCTCCCTCCCACGTAACCATGACAGTTGAATGACGGGAAACCGTCGGTGTAGTAGACGGCAGTGGTGCAGCGGACGGGCTGGTCGTCGATGCCGGTGTTATAGGCGATGTCGGCGATCGTCTGGTCGGAACGCGGCGCTTGACCGAGGATGTTCGCGCCGGCCACGTCCTGGACGCCGACCTCGCGGCCGCCGAGCCGCTGGTCGCCGAGTTCGAGGATCGCGTAGTCGTGCTGCGGGTCCTGGCCGTTGCTCCACTTCGGGTCGACGTAGGCGTGGGTCACGGTCCAGACGCCGTAAGGGGTCTGACCGTCGTTGTAGCCGGGGGCGAACTGCCAGCCGGCCGCCGTTCCGGAGACGCAGTGTGCCGCCGTCAGGATGAGGTCGTGGCGAGGGCTCGCCACCACGCTGGCGGTGCACCTGTGGTCCTGGGCTAGCCCGTCGCCGAACAACGGGCCCACCGTGGATATCCCGGCGAATGCCGTCGCGGTGGGCGTCCCGGGCGGAGCGGGTGGGTCAGCCACTGCGGGGCCGGCAGACAACACCCCCACCGACACAACTGCCGCCGCGAAGAACACGATCACCCTCGCATTGGAGAACCTGGACATGTGCTGAACCCCTCTTCGGACGGTCGCCCGGGGACACGAGGCATCCGTCGGCACAGCGGCCGGTGCGGGTGACACAGCCGGGGAAGGCTGTGCCTCGGATCTCACGGTGGAACGGTGGGCGTTGATCAGCCGTTATTACCTGCCCAGCGGCAGGGAGGCAAGGGCGGAGGCGAGCACACCTATACCGACGGCCCCTGCTCACCAAGAGAGCAATTGTCAAGAGTTGTGGATCAGTAGCTGCTCACCAGCCTGGGCCACGGCGGCGGGGATGTCACCTGCTGCACCTTCCACTCCTGATGTCGGCGTAGGCACCTCGTTCGGGCTGTGGGTCGGCGACCTGGGCGCTACCGTGTGGGCCAGAGCCTGAGACTCCGGGGGACATGTGTCGTTCCAGACGCCGATCACCATAGCCAACGCGTTGGACCGGATCCATCGTCGTGAGTACGTGTTGCCGGCAATCCAGCGCGAGTTCGTCATGGTCGCGCGACAAGATCACTCGGCTCTTTGACAGCCTCATGCGTGGGTACCCCATCGGCTCCTTTCTCATGTGGAACGTCAAAGAGGGCAACGCCGGCCGTTTCGCTTTCTACGACTTCATGCGTGATTACCATGAGCGCGACAATGCCCACTGTGCCCCCACAGGTCCGCTGGGTGACCGGGCTATCACTGCCATCGTTGATGGCCAGCAGCGACTGACTGCTCTCAATATCGGCCTCTGTGGCTCGTTCACCGGGAAGCTCCCGCGGCTGTGGGCGAACAACCCGCTCGCCTATCCGAAGAAGCTCCTCTATCTGGATCTCCTGCATCGCGGCCAGGACGATGACCTGGGCGTAGAGTATGATTTCCGGTTTGTCACCGCGGATGAGGCTGAGAGCGGCAATGCGGATGCTGAAGCCCGGCTATCGCACCGCGGACGCCTTCACGGTGGACCGCACGTCGATCCGCAATTGGCTGCAGCGCTCGCTCATGAAGTCCGGGGTATGGGGAGCGGCTTGGACCGACTGCTCACAGGTTTGCGTGCGGTGTTGGAAAAAGAAGGCGCGGAGGGCTGGCCGACCCAGGCCATCGAGCGCGAAATGGCAAGGCAAGGCAAGGCGCTTCGCTTCGAACCGACCGAGATCGAAGTCCTCCTGGACCTCAAGTACGGCTCGAAGCGGCTGTTCCCGATGCTCGGGTTCGGCGGTGATCGGGATGGCCGCTGTGATCCGGCCTACGTGCGGGGCCTCGACAATGTCGGTCGGTCCCCGTCATTGACGGTGGCGGGTCGGTCACCTGCCCAGCCATCGCGGTTTCCGCTTGGCGACGAAACTCGCCACGCCATGATGGAAGTCCTCGCTGCCATACACAGTGCGCACGATGTCATCTCCGTTGGGCACGTTGGCTTGCCGGAGCCGCCGCACCGATTCCTTGGCCGCCCACATGGTCAGCGGTGCGTGGCTTGCCAACCGGTCGACGACGCTGCTGGTGCACGCGTCCAGCTCGGCGTCGCCGCACAGCTCGGCCACGAAACCGACGGCGTGCATTTCCTCACCGGTGAACATCCGCGCCCGCAGCAGCATGTCCAGGGCCCGGGCCGGGCCCAGATGGCCGACAAGCAGCGAGTACGTGCCCATGGCCAGGCAGTTGCCGAGCGTGCGGGCGACGGGGACACCAAAGCGCGCGGATCGCGTCGCGACGCGTATGTCGCACACGGCGGCGAGTGCCAGTCCTCCCCCGACACAGAATCCGGAAATCGCCGCCACGGTGGGCACACGGACCCTCGCCAGACGGTCGACGACGCCGGTGATCTTCTGCTCGTAGGCGATCCCGTCCTCGCCGGTGCGGAACTCGGAGAACTGGCTGATGTCGGTGCCGGCGACGAAAGCGGCGTCACCGGCGCCGCGGAGCACCATCACCCGTACCTCCGCATCGGTGTCGGCGAGCTCGCACGCCCCGACGAGGTCCGCGTACATCTGCCAGGTCAGGGCGTTGCGTTGCTCGGGCCGGTTGAAGGTCACCCGCAACACGGGGCCGTCACGAGAGACGAGCAGGTCATCTGACATGTGTCACTTCTCCATCGGTGTCGGGGTCAGGGTCGGCGTCGGGGTCAGGCGGGCGTGTCGCCGGCGGTCGCGTCCGTCCCGTCCGCGGCTGAGCCGGAACCGGGTGGGACGGCGACCACGCCCGCACTGATCAGCTCGTCTATGGTGGCCGGGGCGAAGCCGCACTCGGCGAGCACGGCTTCGGTGTCCGCGCCGAGCAGCGGCCCCGCGGCGCCACGTACCGCGGGCGTCGCTGAGAACCGCATCGGTGACCCGATCTGGCGCACCTCGCCCATGACCGGGTGTGGGGCATCCCAGAAGAACCCGCGCTGGTTCAGGTGTTGATCGTTGAAGACCTGCGCGGTGTCGGCGATGGGCGCGCACGGAACACCGGCGGATTCGAGCGCGGCGATCACGTCGTCGGTATTCCGCTGTGACGTCACCGCCTCGATGACGGGGATCAACGCTTCGCGGTGACTGTGCCGTTCGTGGGCGTCCTGATAACGCGGTTCGTCCAGCAACTCGATGAGATCCAGCGCCTGGCACAGGCCGGCCCACGTCGTGGGCGTGACCGCGCCCAGCGTCACCCAGCCGTCGGCAGTGCGGATCGCCTGGTACGGAGCGGTCGACTGGTGCGCCGACCCGAGCGGCCTCGCGACCTCGCCGGTGGCGAAGTAGCGGCCGGCCTCCCAGATCGCGAACGAAACACCCGATTCGAACAGTGAAACGTCGACGTACTGGCCGGTGCCGGCCGAGTCGCGGACTCGCAACGCGCCGAGCACCGCCATGGCCACGTACAACCCGCTCACGAGGTCGCAGATCGGCACACCGACCTTGACCGGATCACCTTGCGGGGGGCCCGTGATACTCATCAGCCCCGAGCGGGCCTGCGCCATGATGTCCAGCCCCGGGAGGGTGGCGAGCGGACCGTCTTGACCCCAGCCGGACGCGGAGACGTAGATGATCCGCGGATTGATCTCGTGGACCGTCTCGTAGTCGTAACCCAGGCGCGAGAGAGCCCCCGGCCGCAGGTTCTCGACGAGGACGTCGGCAGTGGCCAGTAGGCGACGCAGCACCTGCTTTCCCCGCTCTGCTTTGATATCCAGCGCGATCGAGCGCTTATTGCGGTTGAGGCGGGCGAACGGTGAACTCTGTCCGGCAACGTAGGGGCCTATCAAGCGGACCGGATCTCCACCGTCCGGATTCTCCACCTTGATCACATCGGCCCCGAGGTCGGCAAGCTGCATTGTGCCGAAGGGCGCCGCCATAAACGCCCCGATCTCCAGCACACGGATTCCGGAGAGCGGGGCGACGGGCCCGGGTGTACGATCGGCGGTAGCGTTCATCTGCGGTTACTCCCCTGGCAGCAGCGACGGACTGAGTGATTGCATACGGCATCCGAACGGGCTCGGTACGGGCATCGACTCCTCTACGCCGATGCCTGCGGGGCGGGGTCGGGAATGTACCCAAGTCGTGCCGAGAGGGTTTTCGCCGCCTCACTCACCACGGCGCCGAAAAAGGCTTGGGATTCGTCGGTCAGGCGACTCATCGGAATGTTGACACTGAGGCTCGCGACGGGTTCACCGACGCCGCCCATGACGGCCGCCGCGACCGAGCCGACGTCGGAGCGCCACTCTCCACCGTTGGTCGCGTACCCCTGTGCCCGTGCTTTGTCCAGTTCGGCGAGCAGCCGGTCCGGATCGGTGATTGTGGTGTCGGTGTAGCGCGGCAGTCCCTCGGCAAGCAGCCGTTCGATCACCTCGGGAGAGCTGTTCGCGAGTACCGCCTTGCCGTTGGCGGAGGCATGAAGCGGAAGGGCATGGCCGAGGGCCATGCTGGTCCGTACCGGCTTGGCCGTCTCCAGTCGCTCGATCAACACCATCTTGTCCCCCTCGGGAACCGTCAGGTGAATCGTCTCCTCGGTGCGCCGGCGCAGGTCTTCCATGACAGGTACGGCGGCGTCGCGCAGGCCGAGATCCCCACTGGCATGCCGGCCCACGTCAAGCGCCTTGGTGGTCACTACCCACCGAGTGATCTCGCCCCGCGCAGGGCGGATCCACCCCGCCTCGTTGAGGGTGTGCAGAGAGCGCTGCACGGAACTCTTGGGCATCTCCAGCACTCGCGCCAGTTCGCCCACGCCGATCGGCTGCCGCGTCGCGACCTCCTCCAGCACCCGCAGAGTGTTCAAAACAGCGCGCATCCATTGACTCCTCGGTTGGTCGATCCTAGCATCACCGTACCTTTTTACGGCACGGTGTGCCGTATAACGGCACGATAGATGGGATGAGTATCAGTGACCACTCGCAGTGGACGGCATTTCCTTCAGATCCCTGGACCGACCAGCGTCCCCGACCGGGTGCTGCGGGCCATCGCGCAACCCACCATCGACCACCGCGGGCCGGACTTCGCGGAGCTGGGACTGGACGTCCTGGAACGAGTCAAGCCGGTGTTCGGCACCAGCGGTCCCGTCATCATTTTTCCCTCCTCCGGGACCGGGGCGTGGGAAGCGGCGCTGGTCAACACTTTGAGCCCCGGCGACCGTGTGTTGGCGTTCGAGACCGGCCATTTTGCCACCCTGTGGCGCGCCATGGCCGAGGGCCTCGGGCTGGAAGTCGACTTCGTTGCCGGAGACTGGCGGCGCGGTGTGGACCCGAACGTTGTCGCCGAACGGCTGGCCGAGGACACGACCCACTCCATCGCGGCGGTGATGGTTGTCCACAACGAGACCTCCACCGGTGTCACCAGCCGCGTGCCGGAGATCCGGGCGGCCATCGACCAGGCGGGCCATCCCGCCCTGCTCTTTGTCGACACGATCTCCTCGCTGGGGTCGATCGACTACCGGCACGAGGAGTGGGGCGTCGACGTCACCATCAGCTGCTCACAGAAAGGCCTGATGCTGCCCCCGGGCCTCGGCTTCAACGCGGTCAGCGAGAAGGCACTGGCCGCGACCGAGCGGGCGCGGCTACCGCGGTCCTACTGGGACTGGACGCCCATCCTCGAGGCCAACGAGCGCGGCTACTGGCCCTATACCCCGGCCACCAACATGCTCTACGGGCTGAAGGAGGCCCTGCTCATGCTCGAAGAGGAGGGCCTGCCCAACGTGTTCGCACGGCATGACCGCCATGCCGAGGCCACCCGCGCCGCCGTCCGGGGCTGGGGCCTGGAGGTGCTGTGCGCCGACGAGCGGGAGTACTCCAGTGTTCTGACCGCGGTGCTGCTGGGCGAGGAGCACGACGCGGACAAAATCCGACAAATTATCCTGGACCGCTTCGACATGTCGCTCGGTACCGGCCTGAGCAAGCTCGCGGGGCGGGTCTTCCGGATCGGCCACCTCGGTCACTTCAACGACCTGACCCTGGCCGGAACCCTCGCCGGCGTGCAGATGGGGCTCGAACTGGCCGGGGTGGCAATCGACCCGGGCGGCCTGAGTGCCGCACTGGAGCTGTTGCGCGCCGAGTGAATCGCCCGGAGCGACGATCGGAAGGAGGAAGCGAACAGTGACCACGGTCAGCAATTCCGTGCCTACCACCGAAGACGTTGCCAGTCAGGATCTGGCCCGCAGGCTCCGGCAGGAACTCGAAGGCGAGGTCGCCTTCGACGACTACACCCGGCACCTGTTCGCGCGGGACGCGAGCATGTACTCGATAACTCCGGTGGGCGTGGCGTTTCCGCGCCACGCCGGGGATGTGGCGGCCGCGGTGGCGGCGGCTGCCGAGTTCGGCGTGCCGCTGGTGCCCCGGGGCGCCGGCACCAGCCTCGCCGGCCAGACCATCGGGCCGGGCCTGGTGCTGGACCTGTCCCGGCACATGAACCGCATCCTGGAGATCGACCCCGAGAACCGCACCGCCCGGGTCGAGATGGGCGTGGTGCAGGACCAGCTCAATCAGGCCGCGGCACCGCACGGGCTGATGTTCGGCCCGGACACCTCGACCAGCAACCGCGCCACGATCGGCGGGATGATCGGCAATAACTCGGCCGGCAGCGGATCGGTCCGCTACGGCATGACCATCGATCACGTGCGTGAACTCGACGTGGTGCTCTCCGACGCCGGCTACGCCCACCTGGCACCGGTGGACGAGACCGAACGGGCGCGCCGGGCACAGGCGGCCACGCTTGAGGGCCGCATCTACCGACAGCTGCCGGAGATCGTGCGAGCGAACTCCGCCGCCATCGCCGGGGGATTCCCCAAGTTCTGGCGCCGGGCCGGCGGCTACCGGCTTGACCGGCTCCTCGGGGAGGGCCCGTTCGACCTGGCGAAGTTCGTCGTCGGCTCCGAGGGCACGCTCGTGGTCGCCACCGAGGCCCTGGTCGACCTCGTGCCCAAGCCGCGTCGGACGGTTATCGCCGTCGGGCACTTCGCCTCGACGCCCGCCGCCATCGCGGCCACCGAGGACGCGCTGTCCTGCGATCCGGCCGCCGTCGAGCTGATGGACCGTACGATCCTGGATCTGTCCCGGCGGAAAATCGAGTACGCCTCGCTGGGCGCGATCCTCGAAGGCGACCCCGAGGCATTGCTCTTCGTAACCTTCTCCGGGGACGACGAGCAGCAACTCCTCGGCCAGCTCCAGCGGGTGACCGCGCTGTGGCAACGCCACGGCCACGGATACCACACGCTGCAGGCCGTCACGGCCGACCAGCAGTCGGCCCTGCTCAAGGTCCGCAAGTCAAGCCTGGGCCTGTTGATGGCCGCCAGCGTGGGCGCACGCCGTCCCCTGGCGTTTGTGGAGGACACCGCGGTCGACCCCGCGCACCTCGCCGACTACACCCAGCGCTTCAAGGCGGTCCTGGACCGGCACGACATGACGGCCGGCTTCTACGGGCACTGTTCGGTCGGCTGCCTGCATATCCGCCCCTTCGTCGACCTCACCGATCCGGCGGAGGTGCAGAAGATGCGCGCCGTCGCGGAGGAGATCAAGGACCTGGTCAGGGAGTACGGCGGCGTCAATTCCAGCGAGCACGGCGACGGGCTGGCCAGAAGCGAGTTCAACCGGGAGCTCTTCGGCGACACGCTCTACGAGGCCATGCGCCAGGTCAAGCACGTCTTCGACCCGGACGACCGGATGAACCCCGGTAAGATCGTGGACGCCCCGTCGATGACGGAGAACCTGCGTGACCCGGCGCTGCCACCGGCAACGCCGTTCCGGACGCGGCTGGACTTCGAGGTGGTCGGCGGCATGCGCGGCGCCGCGGACCGCTGCATGAACATCGGGTTGTGCCGCAAAAGCACCACCGGCGCCATGTGCCCGTCGTACATGGCCACCCGCCAGGAGGAGCACTCCACCCGCGGACGCGCCAACGCCCTGGTCAAAGCGCTGTCCCAGCCCGACCCACGGGAGGCCCTCGGCGACGAGCGGCTGCACGAGATCCTGGATCTGTGCCTCGGGTGCAAGGCATGCAAGAGTGAGTGCCCGCTCGGCGTGGACATGGCCGCGCTCAAGAGCGAGACGCTGTCGCACCATCACGACCTGCACGGGACTCCGCTGCGGTCCCGGATCTTCGGCGCGATCCGGTCGCTGAACCGGCTGGGCTCGGCGACAGCACCGCTGTCCAACCTGCCCGGGCGCAGCCGGCTACTACGCCGGCTGATGGACCGGCTGGTCGGCATCACGCCGGCGAGGCCGCTGCCGAAGTTCGCGCGGATCAACCTGCTGCGCTGGTTCCGTCGGCGCACGAGTCCGGCGCACCCCGTCACCCAGGGAACGGTCACCTTCCTCGCCGACTCCTTCACCACGTTCACCGAGCCCGGCATCGGCCGGGCGGCCATCGAATTGCTGGAACGGGCCGGGTGGCAGGTCCAACTGGAGAGCGGTGGCTGCTGCGGCAGGTCCAGCCTGTCCAAGGGGCTTGTCGACGACGCCAAGGACAAGGCACGCAAGCTCGCCCATTCACTGAGCGCGACGGGGGAACCCGGCTCACCGATCGTGGGCTGCGAACCGTCCTGCCTGATGACCCTGCGGGACGAGCACCTGGCACTGCTGCCCGACGACGTGGCGGTCAAGGACGTCGCGGGCCGGGTACGGCAGGTGGAAGAGCTGCTGGGCGAGGCCATTGATGACGGCCGGCTGCGGCTGCGCGCGGATTCCTGGCTCGCCGGGCGCAGGCTGCTTTATCACGGCCACTGCCACCAGAAGGCGGAGGTCGGCACCGCCGCGACCGTTGCACTGCTCAAGCGGATCCCGGGGGTCCAGGTTGACGAACTCGACGCCGGATGTTGCGGCATGGCCGGATCTTTCGGATTTGAATCCGAACACTACGACGTGTCGATGACAGTAGGGAATGACCGCCTCTTCCCAGCCGTCAAAGCGGCCTCCGAAGACACCGTCCTGGTGGCCACCGGCGTGTCCTGCCGACAGCAAATTGCCCACGGCGGCGGACGTGGTGCCAGCCACCCGGTAGAACTCATTCGCTCCGCGCTCGAGTCGCCTGATTAGCCCGGCTGTCCCGGCTTGATTCCGCCACGTCAACGAAGGTGCGCACGATGATAAGCACCCTCGTCGGGCCGGCACGCCCGCTTGCCATTTCATTGTCCGCCCGGCTGCGGCGGCACGCTGAAGATATCCCGGCCGCTCGTGGCCGGAGTATTGACTTCGCTCTACACGCTGCCTATCTTCCGAATGCGGTATTCGATCCCACCGGAAGACCATCGAGCGGGAATCTCAAGAAAGAACGATTGCCCGCCACATAGGAGTCTCATTCCATCGGAGACCTCTTCAATCGGCGCTCGGCGCAGAGTCGAGCAGCCACCGTGAGAAAACAACCTACAAGGAGGTAGGTCGTTGGCCACGCAGACATCCATTGTCCGGCGCCGGTCCGAAATGAAGCGATGGACCAGAATTCTTCCGGTCATCGTCATCATCTACGTGATCTGCTACATCGACCGCTCGAACATCGCTTTCGCTCTGCCCAACCTCCAGAAGGACATGCACCTCAGCGGGGCTCAAGCGGGCTTCGCGACCGGCATCTTCTTCTGGGGCTATCTACTGCTACAGGTCCCCGGCGGCTACATGGCCGAGCGGTGGAGCGCAAAGCGGTGGGTCGCGATTCTGATGGTGCTGTGGAGTGCGGCCGCGGTCGCGTCAGGGTTTACGCACAACCTCACCGAACTCGTGCTCGCCCGTTTCCTGCTCGGGGTGGCCGAGGGTGGCGTGCAGCCCGCGCTGATGGCCACCATCCGGTCCTGGTTCCCGTTCGCCGAACGCAGCCGGGCCTATGCGATCTTCAAGCTGTACACACCGATCGCGGCAATCATCGCCGCGCCGTCCGCAGGTATGCTCCTGACCTATGCGGACTGGCGCTGGATGTTCATTATCATGGGCGGCGCCCCACTCATCGTCGGGCTCGCCGTGTGGCTCTACATCATCCGCGACACGCCGGCGAAAGCGGAGTGGCTGTCGGACAATGAGCGTAACTACATCGAGAAATCTCGTACCGATGAAGGCGAGCCGCTCAAGCATCGTGGAAGTTTCAAGGCTGCGTTCGGAAGCCCGATCGTGTGGCTGTTCGCTCTCATCTACACGTTGACCCAGCTGGGTCTGCTCGGACTCTCGATGTGGTTGCCGAGCGTGCTGAAGACGGCCTTCCACACCGATATGAAGGTCGGTCTCGTCGCAATCCTGCCGCAGATTGCCGCCGGCGTCGCGATCATTCTGATCGGTCGGTCGGCGGACCGTCATGGCAGGCACATCACCCATATGTGCGCCGTCCTCGGCGTCGGAGCCGTGGTTCTCGCCGGTGCGGGTCTGATCTCGGCTCAACAGAAATGGCTCGTTCTGGGGGCGATGATTCTGGGCACGGCGGCGTCGATTGCCTGGTACGGACCCTTCTGGGCGACAGTCACCAAGCTCACGCCGGTGGCCGCCGCAGGCGCCGGCATTGGCATCATCAACGGCGTCGGCAACCTCGGTGGATTTTTCGGGCCGTACATCGGCGGATGGCTCAGCGACATCAGCGGCGGTGGATACGCACTCACTCAGGTCTTCTTCGGCCTGGTCTTCGGTGTGGCGGCGCTGCTCGTCCTCACGCTGCGAAAGAAGTTGCGCGAGGCCACGAGCGCCCCGCCAGTCGGTACCGGAACGGCGGGGACGGAGGGAGCGCCCGCCGTCACCTCCGCCTGACGGTTCCAGATCCCGCGGTACCAGGCCGTCGGTTCCTGACGGCCTGGTACCGCGGCGTCCACGGTTTCAAGGGCCCAGGAGGGCTCAGATAGGAGAGATGACCGGTGCGGTTGGTCAGGTATCGCAAGGGAGAGCACACCGGGCTCGGTGTACTGGTGGGCGACTACGTCCATGACGTGGGGGACGGCCCGCTGGGCCGAACGAAACCCGGCCCCAGGGTCGCGGCCCTGGACGAGGTCGAGTTGCTCGCGCCGAGCGACCCACGAGTGATCGTGTGCGCGGGGAGCAACTACGCAGGCCAGATAGCCGAGAAACAGCGGCCGTGGCCGACCCAGCCGCCGTTGTTCCTCAAGGCGCCCAACGCCGTCGTCGGGCCGGGTGCGGCGGTGATCCACCCCGCGGGGCTGCGGCGGCTGGAGTACGAGGGCGAATTGGCGGTAGTGATCGGCCGCACCGCCCGCGAGGTCCCCGCGGCGTCGTTCGCCGACTACGTACTCGGCTACACCTGCGCCAACGACATCACCGCGGACGACTGGCGCGCGGACGGACAGTGGACCCGGGCCAAGAGCGCGGACACCTTCTGCCCGCTCGGGCCGTGGATCGAGACCGAGATCGCCGACCCGGCATCACTGCGGCTGAGCACCCTGGTCAACGGCCGGACGGTCCAGGACGGCTCCACCGCGGAAATGGTCTTCGGCGTGGGGGAACTGCTGGCTTTCGTCACCCGCTGGATCACCCTGCAACCGGGTGACGTGCTGCTCACCGGCAGCCCCGCGGGTGTCGGACCGCTGGTCCCCGGCGACCGGGTGGAGATCCGGATCGAGGGCGTGGGCACGCTCTCCAACCCGGTGCTGGGACCGCGGTCCCCCGAAGTGTGAGGAGGCGCGGCAGGCGCCCCAGAAGTCGCGCAGGGCGTAGCCGACGGCATCTTCAAGTCGAGCTCCTGCCATGGCGGAAAGCCGATTGAAACGCGCCGGCAGCGTGACCACACCTTGGACCAGCGCACGGCTCCTCATGAGAAGCTTGACGGCATGGGAGGAGCGTCGGACGATCAGGCTTCGAGGACGTTTCCGGCAACGATCCACGTCGGTGACCTCTCCGTTCTCCCGGGCATCGTGACTGTCGTCAAGACGATGGGCAACGGACACCCACTGGGAGCCGTCATCATCCGCCGCGACATCGCCGAGCGCTACCGCTTCCCAGGGCTACTTCTTCTCCTGCGCTGGAGGCAGCCCGGTCAGCGCGGTGGTCGGCCTCACTGTGCTGGTACATCGCGCGCGACGAGAAACTCCAGGGGAATGCGCGCATGGTAGGCGCCCACCTGCGGTACCGGCTGCTCGAACTGGCGGACCGGCATGAACTCATAGGCGCGGTGCACGGCACCGGTCTCTACGTCGGAGTCGGGCTCGTACGCGATCGCGAGCAGCTCACCCCTGCGCCAGAGGGGACGGCAGCGGTGTGCGAGCACCTGCGCGAACTGGGGGTCATCGTCCAGCCGACCTCCGACCGCCTCTGCGTGCTGAAGATCAAGCCGCCGCTGTGCCTGACCCGCGACAGCGCTAACTTCTTCGTGGACATGTTCGACACCGCACTCCAGGAGATCCGATGACGCCAGGCAATGAGCTCAGTGGACAGGTCGCGGTGGTCACGGGTGCCGGCAGCGCCTCCGGCATAGGCTTCGCATGTGCGGCGCGCTTGGGTGCCATGGGTGCCCGCGTGGTCATGACGTCGACGAGCGACCGCATTCACCAGCGGGTCGCCGAACTCGCGACGCTGGGTGTCGAGGCGTGCGCAACGGTCGCCGACCTGACCATCGCGGCTGAGGCGAACCGGCTGATTGACTGCGCTCTGAGCCGCTTCGGCAGGCTGGACATCCTGATCAACAACGCGGGGATGACTTCGGTAACCGACTCTGCCGAACCCGAGGGGATCACCGGACTCAGCGATGAGCAATGGCACGCGTCGCTGGCCCGTAACCTCGACACCGCCTTCTTCGTCACCCGGGCCGGCCTGCACCCCATGCTGGAGGCGGGCTACGGTCGGATCGTCAACATCGCCTCCGTATCGGGAGTACTGCAGGCCTACCGAGGAGACACCGCCTACCACTCCGCCAAAGCGGGGATGACCGGCCTCACCAGATCCGTCGCCCTTGAAGTCGCCGGCCAGGGCATCACGGCCAACGCCGTCGCACCGGGGTGGATCGCCACCGAGTCCTCCAGCCTCCACGAGATCGCCATGGGCCGGGCGACGCCGGTCGGCCGTCCCGGCCGCCCGGACGAGGTCGCCGCTCTCGTCGCCCACCTGGCCTCTCCCTTGGCCGGCTTCATCACCGGCCAAGTGCTCGTCATCGACGGCGCGAACTCCCTTGCCGAGGAACGACCGCTCCTGGGTGAGTAGCTGCTGGAAGATCGCCCGGAGCCGGTCCGTTTCGGCCTCGTTGTCTCGGCTTCGACCGGCCCGCTTGAGCGCGGAGCCGTTGGTGATGGTGGCCTGTACGACACACAGGGCGGGGCGGCGGGGGTCCAGACGCATGGCGGCGGTGCTCCTTCAAGGGAGCGGCCCCCGGCCCCCCTCCACAAGGTCGACTGCTCCGGCCCGAGCTGACCGCACACCTGCGGGTCACCGGCCGCCGGTCCGCACCACGCTCCTCCCGCCGCGACAGCGGGAAGCCACCGGCGCAGCCCGGCCACACCGGAGTGAGTGCCGGGGCCCTGGGCTGGTGGGCCCCGGCGGGGCTGTCGTGCTCGGGCTGCCGCGTTAGCGGCCGCACGCCTGACAAGCGGCTTGCGGGGGTTGGCAGCGTAGGCGCACTCAGGTTCTAGTGGTCGTTGCAACACCCCAGCTCAAGGGGGGCGATGGCATTCGAGATCCGCAAGGACCAGGTCGCCGGAGCTGAGCATGATCTGGATCTCCTCCGGTCAGGTGGCCGACGCCGGCGGTCATTCGCTGGCTTGGGGGGCGGTGTGTGCCTCGTGCAGCCGGGTGTCGGCGAGGGCGGTGGGCACGGCCGGTACCGGAACCGCGGGCGGCGGAGTCGGGCCGGTGGGGACCTGGAGGCTGCCGTAGCGTTCCATTCGCTGCCAGCGCAGCCGCGTGCCCGCCAGGGCGGTGAACACCGACTGGACCACTACCAGGTACATCAGCTGCCGGTACACGAACTGCTGCAGCGGCAGGCTCCACAGCGGGCCGGGCCGTTCGTGGTCCAGCCGGAAGGCGTAGAGGCCCATCACCACCTGTACCAGCACGAAGGCCAGCCAGAGTCCGATGATGCGCACCGGGTCGAGGAAGATCAGTCCATATACCGTGAAGACGTCCACCACCGGGCCGAGCAGCGGCAGCAGCGCCTGGAAGAGCAGCAGATAGCCCAGGCCGCGGCGGCCGAGCCGGCCGGCTGGTCCGCGCTGCAGCAGGGCGCCGCGGTGTTTCCACATGGCCTGCAAGGTGCCGTAGCACCAGCGGTAGCGCTGTTTCCACAGGGCGCCGAGGGAGGCCGGGGCTTCGGTCCACGCCTTGGCGCGCTCCTCGTAGACGACTCGCCAGCCGGCCCGGCACAGGGCCATCGTCAGGTCGGTGTCCTCGGCCAGGGTGTCGTCGCTGACCCCGCCGATCCGCAGCACTGCCTTGCGGCGGAAGCCGCCCACTGCGCCTGGCACAGTGGGCATGCACTGGCCGAGGTCGAACAGCCGGCGGTCCAGATTGAAGCCGACGACGTACTCGATGTGCTGCCAGCGGCCCAGCAGCCCGCCCCGGTTGACGACCTTGGCGTTTCCGGAGACCGCGCCCACACGGGCATCGGCGAACGGCTGCAGCAGCATTCGTACGGCGTCGGGTTCGAAGACCGTGTCGCCGTCCACCATCACCAGCAGGTCGTGCGAGGCGGCCGCGATACCGGTGTTGAGGGCGGCCGGTTTCCCGGCGTTGCGCTGCCGGATCACGCGGACACCGGGCAGTCCGAGTGACTCCACCAGGTCGGCCGTGCTGTCGGTGGAGCCGTCGTCCACCACGATGACCTCCACCGGGTGGTCGGAGGCGACCAGCGATCGGACCGCGGCCTCGATACCGGCGCTTTCGTTGTACGCGGGCACGATGACCGACGCGGGCGCGGTGACCGGCGGGCCCCACGGGCTACGGCGGGCTCGGCTGTGCCTGCGGGCCGCCACCAGCACCGCGACCGCGCGCAACACGCTCAGGGCGCCGGCCGCGAGCATCAGCCAGTCCAGGACGGTCAGTACCAGGTCGCCGCTGCGCAGCACCCAGATCAGGCCGAGCCCCTGCCAGTGGTCGCCGGTCGCCGCGGGCTTGACCGGGTCGGCCATGCCGACCGCGGCGCTGACGGTTGCGAAGTGATAGCCGCGCGCTTTGAGTTCGGGCAGCAGAATGCGCAGGGCGGCGATGGTCTGGGAGCGGTCGCCGCCGGCGTCGTGCATGAGCAGGATCTGGCCGGCCGTGCCGTGCGGGGTGGCGTTGGCGATGATGCGGGTCACTCCAGGGCGCTGCCAGTCCTCGCTGTCCTGGGTGGTGAGTACGGTGAGGTAGCCCTGCTGTCCGGCGCGTTGCATGCTGCGCCAGGCAGCGTCGTCCACGGCGTCGTTGCCCGAGGAATAGGGCGGCCGCAGCAGTGAGGTGGTGACCCCGGCGGCGCCGGCTACCGCCAGCTGTGCCTGCCGCAGTTCCAGCGACTGGTACCAGGGTGGGAGGGTGGCCAGCTCGGCGTGGGTGAAGGTGTGGATACCCACCTGGTGGCCCTCGGCGACGATCCGCCGCAGCAATTCGGGGTGCTGGGCGGCCAGGGTGCCGACGACGAAGAAGGTGGCGTGCACGTGGTTGCGCCGGAGGACGTCGAGGACCTGCGGTGTCCACTTCGGGTCGGGGCCGTCGTCGAAGGTGAGCGCAATGGTACGGGCCTTGGGGCGGGCGGTGTGCGGCCGGTCGCCGGCTGCGGCCACCACGGGGCCGCCGTGGGCCACGGTGGCGGGCACCGAAGCGGAGGGGCCGGGCGGGGCTGCCGTCCCGTCGGCGGCGTCGTTGAACATGTGCCGGCTGTAGCCCTGCAGCACCAAGGCGACAGCCAGGGTCACCACGAGTGTGCAGAGCACCAGCCAGTGGGTGCGCAGCGGTACGTCGCGGGCGTTGGCCCGGCGGGCGGGTGTGCGGCTGCGATCGCGGCTCACGGGTAGGTCTTCCTCTTCCGTCCTGTCAGAACGTGGCGGGCTCGATCAGGACTTGACGGGCCGGTGGGAAGCGCCCGGGGCCGTGCTGGCGTGGCTCTTGCCGTTGGCGGTCGGTGCGGCTGTGGTCTGCCCTGGGCTCGGTGAGGCCGAGGGGCCGGCAGAAGCGGATCCGGTCGGTGAGGCGCTCGTCGAAGCCGAGGACACCGATGAGGGCGACGCCGAAACGGATGAGGCGGACGAGGCGGCGGAACCGGACTGTGTGGCGTTCACAGCACTGTCCGGCAGTCGGCTTCCGGACCCGGCCTTGCCGCCGGAGCGCGGGGCCGTCCGGTGTTTCACGGACGGGGCATGCCCGGAGGCATGCCGCTCGGTGCCGTCTGGCGGGGCGGGAAGCGGCAGAAACGGCGCATCCACGGTGGGGCCGCCCAGCGCGGTACTGACCACCAGGGTGAGGTACCCGGCGGCGAGGACCAGCAGGGTCAGGCCAACGCGGCGGACCCGGCGCCGGCGCCGCCCCGTAGCGTCCACGAAGACCGGTCCAGCCGTCGGCGCGCTCCCTGTCGCGGTTGGCGCGCTCCCTGTCTCCTCGGATCCCGGGCCTGTGGTGGGCACCGGGAACACAAGCGTGCTGTCGGTGCTGTCGGCGGGCGGGAGGATGCTGATCGTGTCGTCGCTCACAGGCGTGGTCCCAGCAGGCGGGGCGCGAACGTGTGGGGTTCGCTGCGGCGGGCCGGATCGGGTGCGGAAGAGGGCGGGCTGCCGTCGTGCTCCGGTGCGCAGGTCCGGACGAGAGGAAGCCCTTGGAGGGACGCTTTCTGCCGGTCCGGAGCTTGTACGGGCCCGCGGCCGGTCGCCGGTTCGGCGCGGCGGGGACCGGACGGGCGGTGGCTACCGGGGGAGTAGGCCCACCGCCCGTCCGGGATCAGGGCGGTCACCCGGTACCGCTCGGGTGACCGGTCGCGGCGGCGCTGGCCTGCTTGGCCGCGGCGCCGCTGGTCTTCGTGGCCTTCGGGGAATGGCTCGGGTGAGCGGTCGCGGGGCCGTGGGTCGGCTTGGCGGCCTTGCTGGTTTTCGCGGAACTTCCCGCGTGGCCCGGGGTCTTGGTGTCCTTGGCGGCGTGGTGTTTACCGTGCAGGACGGCGGCGCAGTAGGCCGCGACCTTGCCTTTACCGCCCGCCACGCGGACCAGGCCCGAGAACGCGGGGCCGGCCAGCTTCTTGGCACGGTCGGCCCCGGTGCTCGCGGCGTAGGCCTCGCACAGGGCGGTGGTGGCCGGGTCGGCGTCCGCCGTGGCGGTCGCCCCGCCGGCGTTCGGCGCGCCGGTGGTGCGGCCCGGAGTCGGCGAGGCGACGGCGGAGTTGCCGCCCTTGACACCAGGCAGGTGGCCCGTACCCGCCGCGACGGCCACACCGCTCACGGCGGTGACAGCGAGTGCGGCGACGAGCGCCTTCACGCTGCGGCGCCGCGCCTGTGCTGCGGTGGTCATGGGCCTACTCCGGGAGTGCTGGACAGGGTTGAGACGTGTCTTCCGGAACGCGTCCATAGCCGCGCTCTCGCCCGCCTGTTCGCCGTCGGCCGGAGGGGCCGCGAGCGTGGCAAGCAGGTCGACGAGCGCGTCATGACCGGCGTCCGGACCGAGCGGGCGGCCGTCGAGCAGCTTCTCGACGGTGGCCCGGTCCATCCGCATGAACCGGTGGATCCTCATCTCATGTCCTTCAGCGTCGGCGACTTCGTCCGTGTCACACCCTCGCGGGAACTTTTCTGCCCGGGTTTTCGCGGCGGCGGTGTCGCAGGCTCCGCCGGCCCTGCCGCGGACTGTTCCAGCAGCTTGGCGAGCATTTTCAGGCCCCGGTGCGCAGCCATGCGTACGGCTCCGGGACGTTTTCCCAGCACCTGTGCCGCGGTGTCGGCGTCAAGGTCCATGACCACGCGCAGCAGCACCGCCTCGGCCTGGTCACGGGGAAGCCGTGCGACCAGGCCGAGCGCAGTGCTGATGCCCGCTGAGGACAGGGCGGCCCCGGCCGTGTCCTCGCCGGCAGGCAGGTCGGTCAGATACTCGACGGGTACGTCGCCGCGGGGACGGCGGCGACGGCTACGCAGGTGGTCAAGGGCGCGGTTGCGGCTCATCGTCACGACCCAGCCGCGGAAACCGTCGAAGTCGCCCCGGAAAGCGTCGAGGTCGCGGACGACCTGGAGCCACGTCTCGGACGCCACGTCCTCGGCGTCGTCGCCGACCAGCACGTACAGGTAGCGCAACAGCCAAGGCTGGAGAGCTCGGAACACCACCTGGAACGCTTCCTCGTCCCCGCCCTGGGCCGCGCGCACTACGGCCGACATGCCCGCCGGTTCCGCCCTGCGATCGGAATCCGGGGGCGTGGCGCCCACCCCCGCACCCGCTTCACCGTCGTCTATGCCATACCCCTGTGGTCTTTGCACTCACGACATCATGCGCCATCCCGGCCAACGGCCTCCTCCGGGTCATGTGGGCCGGCGTCGGCCCCGGCGGCGCGTGCAACGCCCGAGCCGCGGACCTGACGGCCGGTCAGTGACTGTCGGCGATCGATGCCGCCCAGCGGGCGGCGTGGGTCCCACGTGGCGCTCCGGCTTGTTACAGGCACGGGCGGGCCCGTAGCCCGGTAGGTAGGAGGGGCGAGAGCGGGGCTGGTCGTACGCGTCTTGTGAACGTTCCGTAAGCATTTCGTACGCGTTATCCGGGCCGCCGAGCGGGGGGTACTGTGCGTCGCCGTGTCACCCAGGGCCAAGCGGTTGGCTGGTCAGCGGCCTTCTGCGGGGAGCACACCGGCCGGCCGCACGCCGGTCCGCGACCAACCACATCGTGGATGAACCTCGGCGTACGCGTGAGGTTGCGAGTCATATGATCCCCCCGCTTTCGGCATGTGGCCGGAAATCCCTGTTCGGAGGCTGGGCAATGGATTCACAGCGGACTGACGGAGCCAGACGGCGGAAGGGGCTGAGAGCCCGTACCTGGATGGCGCTGGGGGCCGTCGTACTGGGCGGGGCCGGAGTGGCGGCCCTCGTGTCGAGCACATCGGACGGCGGCGTGGCTGCCGCATCGGCCGGGACGGCACCGATCAAGACGTCCGTGCATTCCCTCGCCCTCACCGGGGCGACGGCATCGGTGAAGTCGCTGGCGGCCCGGTCCACGGCCCCGTTCAGCATGGTCGGCGTCACCTGGCCCGGCGCGCACGCCCAACTGCGCGGCACGGTGGAGGTGCGCACCCGGTCCGCCGCGAGCGGCACCTGGACGCGGTGGCTGGCCATGGCGCAGCCCGACGAGATACCGGATCCCGCCGAACTGGACCGCCCCGGGGTACGCGGCGGTATGTCGCCCATGTGGGCCGGCGCCTCAAACGGAGTGCAGGTCCGGGTGGTCGCCGCACGCGGCGAGGCCACGCTGCCGGCCGGTCTCACCGTTGACCTCATCGACCCGGGCAAGGCTCGCACCACCGGAGCCACTACGCCCGGCCTGGGGCTGGCCGGATACGCTATGGCCGCGACCACGACCGACAGTCCCCCGCCGTCCGGAACGGCGAGCGGCACCACCTCCATCACTCCGTCGGACAGCGGCAGCCCGACCGGCACCACCACGCCGTCCAACAACGTCACTCCCTCGGACACCACGGCCGCGACGGCCCCGGTCTCCCCCTCGGACGCCACGGTCTCGGCACCGGCGAGCACGCCCACCACCTCCGCCCCGGCCCCGGCATCCACGTCCGCCTCGCCCACAGCGTCGGCGAGCCCGTGGCCGGGGCAGCTCCCGACACTGGCCCAGGCGTACCCGTCCTGCCCCGCCGCATCTGGCAGCCCTTCCGCGTCGGCCACGCAGACCCAGCCGAGCCCACTACCGGCCCCCACCACCTCGACGATCGCCGCACCCACCGTCGTCACCCGGGCCGGCTGGGGCGCCAACGAATGCGCCCGCGAATCCGGTTACCCGACGTACGGCACGGCCGTGAAGGTGATGTTCGTCCACCACACGGACACCACCAACAGCTACTCCTGCTCCGACTCGCCCGCGATCGTGCGCGGCATCTACGCCGAGCACCTGCGCCAGGCCTGGCGTGACATCGGCTACAACTTCCTGGTCGACAAGTGCGGCACCATCTTCGAGGGCCGCTTCGGCGGCATGGCGCTGCCGATCGTCGGCGCCCAGACCTACGGATTCAACACCAACAGCATGGGTGTGGCCGCTATCGGCACCTACACCGATTTCAGCGGCGGCGACTCCACCGCCAGCACGTTCCCCGGAGCCGCTCCCAGCAAGGCCATGCTGGGCTCCATCGCCCGCATCGCCGCCTGGAAGTTCGGCATGTACGGGGAGAATCCGAGCACCGGCACCGGTTCCCTGACCGAGGGAGCCTCCGACAGTCACGGCTTTACCCAGGGCACGAGCTACTCCTTCCACGCCGTCTCCGGGCACCGCAACGGCTTCGCCACCGACTGCCCCGGCAACCAGCTCTACGCCCAGTTGGGCACCATCCGCTCCTACGCGGCCGGCCCGGTGAGCGGGCTCAGCATCACCGGAATGTCCGGCGGGGCGACCAAGTCCGGCACCGGCTACTACACCAAGGGCGCGGCCAACGTGGCCTGGTCCGCCGCGACACCGTCCGCGGTGATCTCCGGGTTCGACGTCCTGGTCGACGGAAAGGCTGTCAAGCACACTTCCGGCAGCACCTTCTCCGCGGCAATCTCCGTCACCGCCGGTCAGCACACCGTCCAGGTGCGAGCCACCCACATCACCGGCTCGACCACCACGTCCACCGCGCTCACCCTGGTGGGCGACACCACCGCGCCCACCTTCCCGGCAACCCCCAGTGTCCGGCTGCGCACCGGCACGGTGAGCTCCACCGTGGTCCCGGTCACCGTGGGCTGGAAGGCCGCCGACAACGCGGCGCTGTCCAAGGTCACGGCGACCTCGCCGAGCACGGCCACCTTCGGCCCGACCACCACCTCCTGGTCGACCAGCGCCAAGCCGGCCACCTCTGACCTGTTCGCGCTCAAGGCCTACGACGTCGCCGGCAACACCGCCGGCACCTCGGTGTACCGCACCCCGCACATCGTCCAGGAGACCTCCACGACCAGGACCGGCACCTGGACCAGGCGCAGCAGCACCAACTACCTGGGCGGCTACTCCTACAGCTCCTCCGCCGCCAAGGCCTCGATCAGCTGGGCCTTCACCGGCCGCTCGGTGTCCTGGATCGTCTCCCGCTCCTCGTCGTCCGGTCAGGCGTACATCTACGTCGACGGCACCAAGATCACTACGGTGGACCTCAAGTCCTCCACCACCCTCTACCGGCAGGCGATCTGGACCAAGACCTGGTCCGGTTCCGCCAAACACACTCTGAAGATAGTTGTGGTCGGCACCTCCGGCCGCCCGACCATCACCACCGACGGCATCGCGACCATCAGCTGAATCCGCCCCCGACGGCCGCCTGCACTCCGCCCCTCCGTGGCGCGGCGCAGGCGGCCGTGCCCCAATCTCGACAGCCAGCCACGGCGCCGTCATCGGCACCGTCCGGTATCCGGCGCGGCCCGCCCGCCCAGTCCAACCGTGCCGCGTGGTACGCAGTGCACCGACACCACCCCATGGCGCTTCCAGGCCGCCCGGCTCGACCCAGTTTGCGCGGTGGCGGCGGATCCGGCGACGGCGAGGGCAGCCAGGTTCACGTCGGCACCATCCTGCACGCCGCCGCCGGCACTCAATGCGGTGCTGCGCTAGATCCGTACTTCGCGGGTGGCTGATTCAGGTGAACCGGGCCGCTCCCCGAAGCTGCGGCGCGATCGGATTCGATCGACATTCATGCTTCCTCGCGCCGACTCGATACACGTCGATCACCCGACCGGTCACACTCGGTCGTGCACTCCCAGGGGAGCCAACTGAACGGGTGACCCGCGAAGTACGGAGCTAGACGCAGGATGGGCACAACCCGCGGTAGGTGACCTCGACCTCGGACACCGTGAAGCCGAACCGTTCCTCCGCAGGGAGGTCGGCCAGCGGATTGCCGGTCGGGTGGACATCGCGGATGGTGCCGCAGTTGGAGCACACCAGGTGCTGGTGCGGGTGGTGTGCGTTGGGGTCGTAGCGCTTGGCGCGGCCGTCGGTGGAGACCTCTATGACCTCACCGAGGGAGACCAGCTCGCCCAGGGTGTTGTAGACGGTCGCCCGGGAGATCTCGGGCAGACGATGTGCCGCGCGGGCGTGCACCTCGTCGGCCGTGAGATGCACGTGGTCGCCGTCGAGGACCTCCGCAACGACACGCCGCTGGGAGGTCATTCGCCAGCCACGCCCTCGCAGTCGCTCCAGCAGGTCACTCAAATCGGTTCACCTATTCAGGTTCGGTGGGATACCCGAAGTCCCAGTGGACGTCCGGGATTGGATATGGGTTTGGCGCACTTCTTGACTTGGACTCAGTCCATCGTAGGATCAGTTCCGGCGATGGCCAAGGGACAGGAAGACTCCAGTACGGCAGGAGAGACAGAGACGTGACGGGACCACCACCGCCGAGGAGTTGCGCGGTGACGGCCTGTGGGTGACGGCCGCCCGCGTCGTGCTGCTCGGAGACCGTCCGGGACGGTGACCACCTCGGCGTCGAGGCGATCGCCTCCGGGTGCGCGATCGCGTGGGCCATATCTCCCTTCAAGTCGTGTGTGAGGCCCTTCACGCGCGCATCGCGGCGGGACTCGACCGCCGTATCGAACCGGCCGGCCGCCCGGCCCGGTTCGAGGGACGCGTCGTGTCGTCACTGACGTCGACTGCGCGGTCGGCGAGGCCCCTGCCTGACCACGTCCGACGACCATGGCTTCTCGATCGACGAGGCCGAGGTCATCTACTGGAGCCTGTGTCCTGACTGTTCCACCGCCCGCAGTTCCTGAGCACCGTGATCCGCCTGGTCCGGAAGGATTCCTATGTCTGAGAACCATGATGCAATCGTCGTAGACGCGAAGACGGAGGGCGGAGGTGGCTGCCCGGTCGCGCACGGGCGCGCCCTGCACCCGACTCAGGGCGGCGGAAACCGCCAGTGGTGGCCGGAGCGGCTCAATCTGAAGATCCTTGCCAAGAACCCCGCCGTGGCCAACCCCCTCGGCGAGGAGTTCGACTACGCCGAGGCGTTCAAGACCCTCGACCTCCCGGCCGTGAAGCGAGACATCGCTGAGGTGCTGACGACCTCGCAGGACTGGTGGCCGGCCGACTTCGGCCACTACGGCCCGTTCATGATCCGGATGGCGTGGCACAGCGCGGGCACCTACCGGATCAGCGACGGCCGCGGCGGCGGCGGTGCCGGCCAGCAGCGTTTCGCGCCCCTCAACAGCTGGCCGGACAACGGGAACCTCGACAAGGCCCGCCGCCTGCTGTGGCCGGTCAAGAAGAAGTACGGCCAGAGTCTCTCGTGGGCCGACCTCATGATCCTCACCGGCAACGTCGCCCTCGAGTCGATGGGTTTCGAGACCTTCGGCTTCGGCGGCGGTCGTGCCGACGTCTGGGAGCCCGACGAGGACGTCTACTGGGGTCCTGAGACCACCTGGCTCGGCGACGAGCGCTACACCGGCGACCGGGAGCTGGAGAACCCCCTCGGCGCGGTCCAGATGGGCCTCATCTACGTCAACCCGGAGGGCCCGAACGGCAACCCGGATCCGCTCGCCGCGGCCCGCGACATCCGCGAGACGTTCCGACGGATGGCGATGAACGACGAGGAGACGGTCGCCCTGATCGCGGGCGGCCACACCTTCGGAAAGACCCACGGCGCGGGCCCGGCGGACAACGTGGGCGCCGACCCCGAGGCCGCCCCGCTCGAGGCGCAGGGCCTCGGCTGGAGCAACTCCTTCGGCACCGGCAAGGGTGGCGACGCGATCACCAGCGGTCTCGAGGGCATCTGGACGAACACCCCGATCACCTGGGACAACAGCTTCTTCGAGATCCTGTTCGGCTACGAGTGGGAGCTGTTCCAGAGCCCCGCGGGTGCGAACCAGTGGCGGCCGAAGGAGGGCGCCGGGGCGGGCACCGTGCCCGACGCCCACGACCAGTCGAAGAGCCACGCCCCGACGATGCTGACGACCGACCTCGCGCTCCGCATCGACCCGGCCTACGAGCAGATCTCGCGGCGCTTCCTGGAGAACCCCGCCGAGTTCGCGGACGCCTTCGCCCGGGCGTGGTTCAAGCTGACCCACCGCGACATGGGCCCGATCGTGCGCTACCTCGGCCCGGAGGTCCCGGCCGAGACGCTGCTGTGGCAGGACCCCCTCCCCGCGGTGACGCACGAGATCGTCGACGCCGAGGACATCGCCTCCCTCAAGGGCCAGATCCTCGCCTCCGGCTTGTCGGTGTCCCAGCTCGTGTCGACCGCATGGGCGTCCGCCTCGTCCTTCCGCGGCAGCGACAAGCGCGGCGGCGCCAACGGTGCGCGCATCCGCCTCCAGCCGCAGAGCGGGTGGGAGGTCAACGAGGCCGACCAGCTGGCGAAGGTGCTGCGCTCCCTGGAGGGGATCCAGGAGGCCTTCAACGCCGCCCAGACCGGCGGCAAGCAGATCTCGCTCGCCGACCTGATCGTGCTCGCCGGTGGTGCCGCCGTCGAGCAGGCCGCCAAGGACGCCGGCTTCCACGTCGAGGTTCCCTTCACGCCGGGCCGCGTGGACGCGTCGCAGGAGCAGACCGACGTGGAGTCGTTCGCCGCGCTCGAGCCGACCTCCGACGGGTTCCGCAACTACCTCGGTAAGGGCAACCGGCTGCCGGCCGAGTACCTGCTGCTCGACCGGGCGAACCTGCTGAACCTGAGCGCCCCCGAGCTGACGGTCCTCGTCGGTGGACTCCGCGTCCTGGGCGCGAACTACCAGCAGTCGTCGCTCGGCGTCCTCACCACGACCCCCGGGTCCCTGACCAACGACTTCTTCGTCAACCTGCTCGACCTGGGTACGACGTGGAAGGCGACGTCGGAGGACGCGAACACGTTCGAGGGTCGCGACGCCGCCACGGGCGAGGTCAAGTGGACCGGCAGCCGTGCCGACCTCGTCTTCGGGTCGAACTCCGAGCTGCGTGCGCTCGCGGAGGTCTACGCGAGCGATGACGCCAAGGAGAAGTTCGTGAACGCCTTCGTCGCGGCGTGGGACAAGGTCATGAACCTCGACCGGTTCGACCTCGTCTGATCATGACGTCCAGGTCGGCCCGCGCCGGCCGACCTGGACGTCCTCAGTCCCAAGGATCCCGACATCGTCCGCCTCCAGCGCGACGTCGAGAGGGCCGCGGTCGATGCAGGGGGTGAGCCGGTGAGCGTGCCCGCGCGTTTAGGGCCTGTCCGGTCGATCTCCGCGGCGTCGCGTGCCTCCCCCAGCCTGGCGGCTGGGTGGGGGTCCTCCCCCTGGCTTCGCCGGGGGCACCCCCACCGGCCGAAGGCTGGTGGGGGTCCCCCCGGACGGAGTCTGGGGGAGAGTGCCCCCACCACCTTGCGATCGCAGGCGCCAGACCCCGCTCCTTCTCCCACGGAGATCGGCCGGACAGGCCCTAGCCGGCCTCCGGACGGCACCGCGGGCACAGTCCCCAGAACGTGACATCGGCCTTGCGACCAGGCAACCGGCGTCGTCCACCGGATCCAGGCAGGTCGGATGCACCACGACGCAGTCGAGATCCTTGACCGCTCCGCAGCTCCGGCACAGCAGGTGAAGATGGTTGTGCCAGTCAGGCTCGCCTGAACCGAGCTCGCAAGCCGCGGGGCTCTCGATGGAACCATTACTACCGGATATGCATCCCACAGGACGTGGCGCAAGCATATGGATCTCCGTCGAGAGGACTCAGGTCGGCAAGCACCCTGCCGACGACGCCGCCCTCCTGGTCATCGAACGCTCCCCCTCCCAATGGCCGCCGCCCCGCTCTGCTCGCCCGGCGCTGCCAGAGCATCACCGGTTCGCCAGGGTGCCTGCCCGTCCCGGCCTCGGCCGGGACGGCGGCCGCTCTCGCTCGAAAGGGATCGTTCACCCCGGCGGCGCTGGGCGCGCGTCTCCCCGGTGACGCCAGAGACCGTGCTCGCGTGGCATCCAAGTCCCAGCGTCGGCGCCGCAAACGGCCTTGACTCGATCGGAGAACCTGCATGACCTCGGAACCCAGAGCCGCAGCACAGACGGCCGAGGTGATGATCAGCATCGTCCTCCCCGTGTACCAGGTGGAGGACTACTTGCGGCCGTGCCTGGACGCGATCGCCGGGCAGTCGTTTTCCGACTTCGAGGTCGTCGCTGTGGACGACGGCTCGCCGGACGGGTGCGGGGCGATCCTGGACGAGTACGCGCAGAGCGATCCGCGGATCCGGGTGGTGCACCTGGAGCGCAACGTCGGCCTCGGTGAGGCGCGCAACGCAGGGTTCGAGCGCACACGTGGCGAGTACGTCTGGTTCCTCGACAGTGACGATTGGATAGCCGACGAAGCACTGGCTGCGATCGCCGGCAGGCTGGCTTCGAGCCGCCCCGACGTGCTCTTCGTCGACCATGCACGGGTGCTTCCGTCGGGCCGTGTCGAGTCCAATCCGCGCAGGCACCTGCTGAGCGAACCACCGCCGCCGGATGTGTTGGATCTGCGTTCCCGGCCGAGCGTGCTCCAGCTGATGATGACCGCTTGGAACAAGGTGATCCGCCGCGACTTCCTCGCCGACCTGGGCCTGCGTTTCGGGCGCGGACTCTACGAGGACCTTCCGGTCACCTATCCGATTCTGATGGCCGCCCAGCGGATCGCGCTGCTTGACCAGGTCTGCTATTTCTACCGCGAGCGGCGCGAGGGCGCGATAACCGCCACCGTCAGCGACCGGCACTTCGATGTGTTCGGGCAGTACGAGAAGATCTTCGGCTTTCTGGACGACCGGGGCGCGGCGGTCGAGGATTTCCGCGCGCAGATGTTCGACCGGGCGATCTGGCACTACACCACCATCATCGAGGACGCCGGCCGAGTGCCGGCAGCCCGGCGGCGGGAGTTCTTCAGCCGGATGGCCGAGCACTTCGCCCGGTTCCGTCCCCCGCAGTACTCCTATCCGCCGGGCGCCCGCGGCACGAAGTTCCGTCTGGTGGAGCGCGATGCCTTCCGGCTGTTCTCCGCGCTGCTTCCGGTGAACCGAATACGCCTGACGTCACGTCAGGCAGTGGCTCGGGCGGTCGGCGCCGGACGGAAGACGGGCCGCCGAGCGCGCACGGTACCGTCGCTGCTCTACTACCACATGCACAAGCGTCTTCCCCTCGATGACAGGCTGGCCGTCTACGCCGCCTACTGGTACCGCGGCTACGCGTGCAATCCGCGGGCCATTTTCGAGGCGGCGCGGGAACTGGTCCCGGAGGTTCACGGGGTGTGGGTGGTGCGGAAAGACGCGGTCGACTCGCTGCCCGCCGGGGTGGACCACGTGGTGGCCGGGTCGTTGCGCTCCCTGCGCGCGCTGGCTCGCGCGAAGTATCTGGTCAACAACGTCAACTTCCCGCACTCGGTCTCCAAGCGCCGCCAGTCGGTGCACGTGCAGACGCTGCACGGTACCCCGCTCAAGGCCATGGGGCTGGACCAGCAGCGATACCCGGTCGGCGCGCAGGACATGAACTTCGCGCGGCTGCGCGAGCACTCCTCGCGCTGGGACTTCACCGTCTCGGCCAACCCGCTCTCCTCCGAGGTGTGGCAGCGCGTCTACCCTGGCCAATACGAGTTGCTGGAAACCGGATATCCGCGTAACGATCGCTTCTTCCGCGCCGGCCCGGAGGAGATCGCCGGCATCCGCGCCGACCTCGGCATCGCGTCTGGGCAGACTGCGGTCCTGTACGCGCCGACTCACCGGGAGTACGCGGCAGGCTCCGAGCCGCTGCTGGATCCGTCCCGACTGGCAGCCGAGCTTGGGCCGGAATATGTGCTCCTTCTCCGTGCCCACTACTACGACGTCGACGGCACGGGCGCGGCCGCCGAGCAGGGCGGCAACGGCAAGGCACGGGTGATCGATGTGTCGGCGTACCCCGTCGTCGAGGACCTGTGCCTGGCAGCTGATGTGTTGGTGACCGACTATTCATCGATCATGTTCGACTATGCCAACCTCGACAGGCCGATCGTCATCTACGCGCCGGACTGGGAGACTTACCGACGCACCCGCGGCGTTACCTTCGACCTGATGGAGCAGCCGCCAGGAGTCGTCGCCACGACGGAGGACCAACTCGTCAAGGCGTTCCGCTCCGGCGAGGCCGGCGCAGGCGCGGCGGCCAAGGTGCGAGCCGAATTCCGTCGCCGGTTCTGCGTGTTCGACGATGGCCACGCGGCGGAACGGGTGGTGCGGCGGGTTTTCCTCGGCGAGACGGTCTGACCGCCACCGCCACCGCCACCGCCACCGACGACGGTCTCAGCGCTTTGGTTTGTCGGAGGGGACTACCGGGGCCTCGTGACCCGTCTCGGCTGCGGCGCGAGCCAGGAGCCTGTCCAGGGCCCGTTCGAAGAGGGCGAGAGTGTCCGATTCGAACGGGCCCAGTAGGTGGCTCCGCACCCGTCGGCGTTCGTCGGCCAGCGGATCGGCCCCGTCCGTGCCCAGATGGTCCAGGATCTCGTCGAGTTCGGCGGGATCCGCGCCCAGCAGGTAGCCGGCCGCTGCCGCCGGATAGCGCTCGCGGAACTGCTCGGCGCCGAGGCCGGCCGGATTGGTGACGGCGTACGGCTTGTCGGTGACAAGGAAGTCCGTCACGACCCCGGACACGTCACCGATGAGCAGTTCGGCGTGGTTGAAACAGTCGTACAGGCTGGGGGAGGACCCACTGGCGACGCGGTGCCGCCACCAGCCCTCGCCCTCCCAGTAGGCGTCCTGCCAGGCAGCCATTGCCGAGTCCCAGGCGGCGCCCGGCGGCAGGGCAGGCGATCCTGCGTCGCGCGCGGCCTGCGCCTCGTCTCCCCGCCCGCTGCTCGGCTGTCGCAACTCCTCCAGGCGGCGTGCGAGGAGCGGGATCTGGACCGCCTTCGCGGCTCTCTCCCTCTGCTCGTCCTCGGCCCGGCGCTGGAATTCGGGTAGCGCGTCCCGGGCGACGTTCGCCTGGTCGATCATCGTGAGGATCTCGGCATGCGCCGCGCGCGCCCGCCGGTTCAAGGTGCCGGTCAGCGGGTGCGGCCGGTAGATCAGGCGGACCCGCGGTATTCGCTCCATCAGCCTCCGGACGATCTCCGGTCCCATGCCGATCAGGGACGTCGCCGCGCCCGGATCGCCGTGGAAGCCCTCCCAGGTCGGCGCGTACAGCACCGTCGGCATCGGGGAGACGGGACCGGCGCCCAGGGTGTCTACCGGCCACAACGGGGGGCGGCCGACCTCGACGACGTCCGCGTCGGCCACGCCGACCCGTGATCGCGCATAGCGCTCACGCCCCGCCGGCCCGGCGACCCACACCTCGTCGTACACCTTGGTGAAGGGGTTGAAGCTGGTGGGTTTGTCACTGTCCCCGTGACCGAGGTACGCCGTCCGGAAGCCGGGCTGGCGTAGCAGGTGGGTGTTGTTGGCGGCGTTGGCCACGAACAGTGCGACGTGCGCGCTCGGCAGCCGGAAGGCCGTCAGATCGTTCCCCAGCGGCAGGCACACCACAGGCCGGGACGTCGGATCAAGCCTGGGGAGCATCCCGCGTTCGCGCAACACGATGACTACCCGCCGGTCCAGCCGGTCCAGCGTCGGCAGCCATCCGTTGAGCTGGTAGGCCGATTCCATTGCCCCGGAGAAGTACACGAGGACCTCGGGCGCGTAGGCCCGCAGCTGTTCGTTCACTGCCCGCAGCACGGCGCCCTTGTTGGCCAGATGTCTCGCGCGCCACGCGTGCCAGGCCAGCCACCCGGCCGTGACGAGGCCGGCAAGCACCGCGATCCCGGCGCCGACCACCGCCCACCGCAGGTCCGCCACCGCGGCGACCGCCACGCCCGCGATCACCGGCAGGTCTACGAGCGCAAGTGGCCCGCGGTGCAGATCCATCAGGTTGCGTGGCGGTGCGTTCGGGATCCGCAGCACGGACAAGTCCACATTGCGGGTCACCACAGGCAGTCGTCGACACCACCAGACGAACAGCAGAAGCGCCGCGAAACCCACCCGGAGCACCTGCAGCGCGAGGAAGCCGAAGACGACGACGACAAACGTGTCTGTCCCGGCCTCCCCCAGGCGGGCCAGCAGCACGAGCGCTGACGCGCCCCGGACCACCGAACCAGCCGTGACGCTCACGCACACCCGGCCCAGGGGGTCCATCGAGCCGACGATCCGGCGCAGCGCGGGGGGCTCTGCGAGGTAGCTCGCCGCCGCGAACGCGGCGAACGCCCACCCATTCGGCAGCACCGCGGCCACAAACAGCCCGAGCAGCGCGAGCGGCAGCCCTGCGATGCCCACGGCGGTCAGCGGGGACACCCTGCCCAGACGCTCGCCAAGCCGGTTCCTCGGGCCCTCCGCCTTTATCACCACCTGACGGTTCTATCAGAGCCGCGCCGCCCGACGTCGCCCACCCCGCACTCCGACGCCCCTACGGCCGCCCTGGTTCTGGGCTGGAAGCCTGGTTGCCACGCGTGCCCGGGCCAGACGGTTCCTGTCGTCTGCGTTCATGTCCCTTCTTGCCGATCCTGGCCGCGCGCATCGAGAACCGGTACGGGCGGCTGGCGGCTCTGCTAGGGCGCGGCGCGCATGCCGACGGCCTGCCATTGAGGGCGCGAACACCTAGGTCCAAGTCATGAAGCGGCAGATGTACGGCCGAGCCGGCTTCCTCCTACTCCGCGGCGAATACCGCTCTCGTAGACAACGCTACGTTACCGCCGCATTCATGCCGGGGCCTAATTCATGATATTCCCGCCACGATTCTGGCTGCGCTGTCGTTCCAGACTGCGTTTCAGGTGTTCCGCCATCGCCTCAGAGGCCTTGTCCGGGCTGCGGCGAAGAACAGCGCGGACTATCCGTTCGTGCTCGGCGAGGGTCGGTTCGCCGATCCCCGGAATGCTGCTGAGCCGGAAGATGTGCAGGTGGGAGTGGAGCCGCTCGACCGCGTCCGCAAGCATGGGGCGCCGGGCGGCTTCGGCTAGGAGATCGTGGAAGCGCTGGTCGAGGGCCGCGAATTCGCGGTACGCGGCGTAGGGGCCGTCCGCTCCCGGTTGGCTGCGCATGGCTTCCACGAGCTGTTCAAGCCGGTCGAGCTGTCGCTCGTCGGCGTTGCTCGCGGCGAGAGCGGCGGCGGTCGGTTCCAGCAGGAGCCGCATCTCGTACAGTTCCTCCAGACCCTGCGCAGTCAGGAGTTCGGTGGCGCGGTAGCCGGCCCGGGACCGCTTCACCACCAGACCGTCGGACTCCAGTCGTGCCAGAGCCTCACGTACGGGGGTGGGTGAGACCTCGAGGTGGCGCGAGAGGGCGTCTATACCTACGCGGGCCCCTGGCGTGATCGCATGATCCATGATCATTGCCTTGATGGCCTCATAGACGCTGTCTGCCAGCACTTGCCGCTGCGGCGCCAAAGGGTGAACGTTCTGTGGCCCATCGGCCGCGTCGCTCACTCTTTGATCGGAACCGGACGGGGTCTCCGCCAGCATCCGGCCTCCTGTGGGGAGAAGGGTTATTCGTTGGGCTTCACTCTAGCGAACCGGACGTTCGTGCAGGTCGGGGACGTGGTCGGTGGTGTCGGCCCCGAGGTTCGGCAGAGAGGGCGTTGCCGGCGTTGACCCTATGGAGGTCGTCGACGATTTCGTCGGCCGGGCGCGGGGCACCGGTGCTGGTGGTGTGGAACTCGGAGCGGTTGGTATCGAAGGTTCGCTGCCGCTGCGGTCACTGTTGGCGACGACCGTGCGCGGTCTCCACAGAGAAGGGGGGTGAGGGTGTCGAAGTGCCGGAGGGGACGTTTAGTTGTCCGCGGGCCGCGTCCACGCCTACTGACGCATGTCTACCTCCCACGGAGATGCGATTCTATATGATTTGCAAGCTGATCATGAAGTGTCAAGGGGTGCGACGAGGGTTCTGAGGTGGGCCGGAGTGCCCCGCGGGCCACGAAGTTGGGCTGTGACTAGAGCTTTACGTGCACGATGCCTTGACGCGGCGCTGAGGATGACGCAGCATCACGCTGCAAATATCCTATTGGATTTCGGGGCATCCTTCCTGCCCGTCGCCCGTGCCGGGAGTCCCCAAAGGAGTGGAAACCGCATGCCACGTCGTCTTCTAAAGCGGGCGCTGCGTGCTCTCGCAGGCGTCACCGGCGTCATCGGGATATCGGCCGCCGCACTGGTCGCCGTGTCAAGCCCCGCGCAAGCCCAAATCGATGGGATCTATGTCGCTCCTGACGGGCATGGCCAATCGTGCTCCGTTCGGCAGCCCTGCTCCGTCGAGCAGGCCAAAACCTCGGCCGCACGGCTCGCCGCACACAGCCAGGGTGACGTCCACGTCGAGCTGGCCGGCGGAACCTACCGGCTCAACGCCCCGCTGAACTTCGGCCCGAAGGACTCCGGGCAGAACGGCAACCGCATCGTCTGGCAAGCCGCTCCCGGCGCGCAGCCGGTCCTCAGCGGAGGCGTCCCCATCGGCGGATGGCAGCCGGATGCTGGTAACCCGAAGCTGTGGTCGGCCTCTGTCCCCGCCGACCTGACCACCCGTCAGCTGTACGCAGACGGCAGACGTATACCGCGAAGCTCCGGCACCAGTCCGGTGGCGCTGACCCAGACTGCGGACGGATTCGTGGCGGCCAACGACACGCTTGCGTCCTGGCGGAACCCGTCCAACATCGAGTTCGTCTTCGACGGCGGCCACGGCGCGTGGACGCAGCCTCGCTGCGACGTCGCGTCCATCGCCGGCAAGGTCATCACCATGCGCCAGCCATGCTGGTCGAACATGGATCTGCCAAGCACACCGCTTGCTCCGGACGGCGACAACCCGTCGGGCGGGTTTCCAGCACTCGACAAGTCGGCTACGCCGACGACCATCGAGAACGCCTACGAGCTGCTCAGCCCCGGCACTTGGTACCTCGACCAGACGCGCCACGTCCTCTACTACGACCCGCGGCCCGGGGAGGACCCCGCGGCCATGAGCTTCGTCGCGCCCGTGCTCGAGCAACTGGTCACGACTTCCTCGACGGCCGACAACCCGCTGCACGACGTCACCTTCAGCGGCATCACGTTCGCCTACACCACCTGGCGCCAGCCGAGCAGCAACGACGGCTTCCCCGACATGCAGGGCACCATGTACATCGAGGGTCCCAACGGCTCCACGACGCAGGGCCTGTGCCAGTACGTGTCTCCGGCCGGCACCTGCCCGTTCGCCGCGTGGAGCCGCCCGCCGGCCGCAGTCGATCTGGTGGGCACGAGGAATGTCTCGATCACCGGCAATGTCTTCGAGCACCTCGGTGCCGCCGGTCTGGGGACGTACCACGGTGCCAGCAAGGATCTCATCTCCGCGAACGAGATAACTGACGTCTCAGGCAACGGGCTCCAGTTCGGCACCACCGACGACCCTCAGCCGACCACGTTCGCCACGAACCTCTCCCAGGGCCGGCGGGCGACGCAGTCGTCGACCCAGGGCGGCTCCGACGCTCGACTCGCCGTCGACGGCGACACGACACGTACGTCGGGCAGCAGCACGCAGCAGCAGGACAACCCCTGGTGGCAGGTCGACCTCGGCAGCGTGAAGCGGCTGTGGCAGACGGGCATAACCGCCTCGACCGGCTCCGACCTGAGCGACTTCTGGGTGTTCGCCTCCAAAACCCCGTTCGACACCCGGTTGACGCCACAGCAACAGGCCGCCCAGCCCGGGGTCTGGTCCAGGCACCAGGCCAGCGCCCCCAACGGCCAGATCGTCGTGCCGACCGACACCGCCAGCCGTTACGTCATGATCCAGCAGGCCGGCGTGCACTCACTGGCCCTGGCTCAGGTCGCCGTCGGCTCGGGAGCCGAGATCTCGGTCGGCAATACCATCACCAACAACTACATCCACAACGTCGGCGTCGAGTACACCGGGGCAGTGGGTATCTGGGGCGGATACGCCCGCAAGACCACGATCAGCCACAACGAGATCGGCGACCTGCCCTACACCGGCATCAGCTTCGGCTGGGCGGGCTGGCACACCAACGCGACGACCCCGGACACCAACCCGAACATCCAAGCCGACAACGTCATCTCCGACAATGTGATCTACAACGTGATGGGGACCCGGCAGGACGGCGGACCCATCTACACCAACGGCCCCCAGGGACAGAGCCTGGCACACGGCCTGACGCTGCAGGGCAACGTCACCTTCGCGAACAAGCAGACCAGCTTCGCCAACTACAACGATGAAGGCAGCGCCTACATCACCATCGACGGCGGCGTGCAGTACGCCGACGGCGGCTACTTCAACGGCGGCTGCTCGACCACAGGCCACATCATCGTCAAGAATTCCTACCGCGTCGGACGCCTGAACAACTACTTCTGCGACAACGTCGGCACCGACTTCGTCGACGGCGGCGGCAACACACTCATCCCGTCCAACCCGACACCCGGCACCGTCCCGAGCAGCACCCTCGCCGGAGCGGGCCTACAGCCGGCGTTCCAGCGGCTGACCACCGCCCAGGCCCCGGGTGTCCTGGTCGTCAGCCCGATCGTCAACCACCAGGTGATGATCTCCGGCCACGGCTTCACGCCGACGTCCAGCGTGAAGATCAACGGCACAGCGGCGACTCAGGTGAACTACATCGGTCCGAATCAGATCACGGCCACGCTCCCCACCGGCGTCTACGACGGCAACGTCAGCGTCACCACCGCGGCGGGCACGAGCGCGGTCGGCGACACCAGCTACACCTACGACGCATCGAACAACGTCGCGCAGGGCAAGCCGGCGACGCAGTCCTCAACGGCATTCGACAGCCCTGCGTCGCACGCGGTGGATGGGGACACGAATGGTGGGTACGGGGCCGGCTCCCTCTCGCACACCGATTACAACCAGTACGCCTGGTGGCAGGTCGACCTCGGCTCGTCGCAGTCCCTGAGCAGCATCAACCTGTGGAACCGCTCGGACTGCTGCAGTGACCGGGCCTCCGACTACTGGGTGTTCGTGTCCGACACGCCGTTCGACCACTCACTGACGCCCGCGCAGCAGGCGGCCCAGCCCGGAATGTGGTCGAGCCACCAAACCACAACGATGGGCCGGCCGACCAGGCTGCCCGCATCGACCACCGGTCGATACGTGATGGTGCAGCTGGCAGGCACCAACTATCTGGCGCTGGCGGAGGTCCAAGTGTTCCGGATGCCGTAAGTCGAGGCACACGCCTCGCGCCGGACGGGGCCGCCCCGAATCGACGCGAGGCACACGCCTCGCGCCGGACGGGGCCGCCCGGAACCGATCCGACCGGCTGTTTCTGATGACACGTTATGTCGCGCCGCTGTGGTGCCCATGACGACAACATCGCGAAAGGATCAACCAGTGCGCATCACGCATGTCGAGAGCTTCCGGGTCCCGCTGCCCGGTCCTCGTCCACCGTTCGTCTGGCGGCGTGGTCTGCTCGGCTCCGCACCCGACGGCGAGGCGGCAGTGTTGCGGATCGGCACCGACGAGGGCGTGAGTGGTGTCGCGCTCGCGACGCGGCCCGGGATGGCGGTCGTCGTCGAGGACCTCGTCGACCGGGTGCTGCGCGAGGAACTGGTCGGCACCGATCCGCTGCAGCGCGAGTACCTCTGGCACCGGATCTGGGAGATCGACCGGACCGAGGAACTGCCCCTGCCGGCGTTGGGCCTGGTCGACATCGCACTGTGGGATCTCGCCGGGCGGCTGCACGGCCGGCCGACCTGGCAGCTGCTCGGGGGATTCCGCGACAAGATCGCCGCCTATGCCTCCACCGTGACGTTTCGGGATGTCGCCGAGTACCTCGACGTGGCGACCCAGTGCCTCGAGCTCGGCTACCAGGCGATCAAGGTGCACGCGTGGGGGGATGTCCGTGCGGACACCGAGCTCGCGCACCGCCTACGCGCCCATGTCGGTGACGACGTTCCGCTGATGTACGACGGCTCGGCCGGTTTCGACCTCCCCGATGCGATCCGTGTCGGTCACGCGCTCGCCGACGCCGGATTCCTCTGGTACGAGGAGCCGATGCGCGAGTTCAACGTGAACGCCTACCAACGGCTCGCGCAGACCGTCGACATCCCGCTCCTTGTGGCTGAGACGTCCGACGGCGCACACATGAACACAGCCGACTTCATCGTTGCGGGCGTCGCCACCTTTGGCGTTCGAGCCAGCGCGTCGACCCGCGGCGGGATCACGGGAGCGCTCCGCACCGCCCATCTCGCCGAGGCGTTTCGCACCCGCGCGGAGGTTCTCGGTGACGAGATCCCCAGTCAGCACCTGTCCATGGCGATCCCGAACACAACCTTCTTCGAGTCGCTCATCACTGCCAATCCCGTCGTGAAAAAACCCGAGATCGGCAGCGACGGTTACCTGCACGCGCCTCTCGACCCGGGGATTGCGCTACCCGCCGCCCTGGACTATCCGGCGGCGCTGCACGCCTACGTCGAGAGCAACATCTGAAGACCTTTCCCACCCAGCGCAAGTCACTACAGATAGGTAATGCCATGCGTATTTGCAAATCCTCAACCAGAAGTATGGCACTGGTCGCAATAGCGCTTTCGGTAACGCTGGCCGCAGCCGGCTGCGCCAAGAAGAGCGACGCCGGTACGGGCGCCGCACAGAGCAACACGCTTTCCCCGGCCAAGGTCAAGATCGCGTTCGTGCCCGGCGGCGCTCACCCGTACTTCCAGCCTTGGAAGAACGCGGCGCAACAGGCCAAAACCGACTTCGGACTGGGCGGGGTGACGTACAACGAGACCGCCGGCTGGGACCAGACCAAGCAGAACAACCTTCTGCAGTCGCTGGCCGCCCAGGGCTACAACGCCTTCGGTGTCTTCGGGGTGTCCCCGGACAACATCAACTCCACCTTCAGCGACCTGGCGGCCAAGCACCTGCTCGTCGCCTCCCTCGGCTCCTGCCCGGCCGGCACCACCGATGCGGCCTCTTTCTGCCTGGCCACCGACGTTGAGACCGCGGCGTACCAGGCGGCCAAGACGGCCATTCAGCAGATGGGCGGATCCGGAAACCTGGTCCACCTCACAGGGAACAAGACCGACTCCAACACCCAGCGCCGCATCGCCGGTGTCCAGAAAGCCGTGGCGGAGACCAACGGCAAGGTCAAGCTGCTCCAGACCGTGACCGACATCGACACGGACCTGCAGACCGCCCAGAAGGCCGTGACCGATCTGCTCGCCGCGAAGGGCACACAGATCAAGGCGATCGTGAACACCGCCTACAACCCCGCCGTCGCTTCAGCGTCCGCGGTCAAGCAGTCTCATCTGCCGATCAAGGTCATCGCAATCGACGACGACCCGACCATCATCGCCGGAATCAAAGACGGCTCGGTGGCCGCGACCGTTGTGCAGAACCCGGTCGGTCAGGCCTACGTCGGCGCCTACGGCCTGATGAAGCTCGCCGGTGGCTGCACCATGACGACGCCAGGCGTGGACATCGACTCGGGCTCGTTCGTCGTCACCAAGACCAACGTCGCCACCTACGACACCCAGCGGGAGGCCAAGACCACGCAACTGAAAGCCGACTTCGACAGCAAATACCTTTCCTGTAAGTGAGGGCGAAAGCGCTTTCGACCGAGGCAGTTCCAGGAGAAACTTTGTCCATTATCACCGATGCCCGGGCGTATCTCGTCGATCTGCCCGTCGAGGCGGTGCGCACCGATGCAGTGCAGTCCTTTCTCAAACAGGAAACCATCTTCGTCGAGATCACGACCAGTGACGGCCTATTGGGGCGTGGCTACAGCTACACCATCGGCACGGGAGGCACCGCGATCCTCGCGATGCTGAGTGACTACCTGCTTCCCAAGCTCATACATCGCGACGCACGCCATACCGAGGCGATCTGGCGTGACCTGTTCGCCTCGACACGAGCCACGGCGGTCGGCGCCATCACCTCCCTGGCCCTGGCCGCCGTGGACACCGCGCTGTGGGACTGGCGCTGCCGCCGGACGGATCAGCCGCTTTGGATCGCCGCCGGCGGAGCGTCGGACCGCGTCCCGCTGTACGACACCGAGGTCGGCTGGCTGCACCTGTCGATCGACGAGCTCATCAGCGGTGCCAAGGCGGCACTCGACTCCGGACGCGGCGGCGTCAAGATCAAGATTGGCAAGCCGGACCCGGCAGAGGACGTCGAACGTCTCGCCGCCGTGCGCGGCGCGCTCGGGCCCGGGATCGACCTGATGGTTGACGCCAATCAGTCGCTGACCGCGGCGGACGCCGTCCGGCGTGCCCGCCTGCTCGAACCTGTCGACATCTACTGGGTGGAGGAGCCGCTGCCCGCCGACGACATCGCCGGCCACGCACGTCTTGCCAGGTCGACCACTATTCCGGTGGCCGTCGGGGAATCCTTGTACTCGATCGGCCAGTTCGCCGAGTACATCCAGCAGGGCGCCGTGGGGATCGTGCAGGCTGATGTCGCGCGGATCGGCGGCATCACTCCGTGGCTGAAGGTGGCGCATCTCGCCGAGGCGCACAACATCTCGGTCTGCCCGCACTTCCTGATGGAACTGCACGTCAGCCTGTGCGCTGCGGTGCCGAACAGCCGCTACGTCGAATACATCCCGCAACTCACGGCGATCACGTCTTCGCGGCTCGCCATCGAGGACGGCGCGGCGCTCGCCCCGGACACACCGGGGCTGGGCATCGACTGGGACCTCGACGCCATCGACGACCATCGGGTGGCGTGAGCCATGTCCGCGCCCCTGCCGCAGCCCGATCCCACGATCGCGACCGGCCCGACGAGTGACCAGCAGGTGGCACAGCCTCGCGCGGTGCGCACCCTGCCATTCTGGGCCAACCCGCGCTTCGGTCTGCTCATAGTGATCGCCGTGCTCGTCGTGGTGTTCTCCTCACTGCGGTCTTCCTTCCTCAACGTCGACCTCACAATCGTGCCGATGCAGGCCGACCTCAGCGTGTTCCTCGTCGTCGGCCTCGCCCAGCTCGCGGTGCTCTCACTCGGCCACATGAATCTCGCCGTCCCGCGCATGGCGGCGATCTCCGCCTTCGTGATGGGCTGGTGCTACCAGCACCTTTCCGTACCGCTATGGCCCGGATTGCTGATCGGCCTCGCCGTGGGTGCGACCGTCGGTGCGGCCGCGGGCTGGATCATCACCACGACCCGCGTCAACTCGTTCGTCGTCACCCTGGCCCTGGACTTCGCGCTCGTCGGTCTCGTCTCCCTGCTCTACAGCGGCGTCGGTGACGGCGTCGCATTCAACGTCCACCCGGCCGGCATGGACTCGCTGCGGACAGACACCTTCAGCGACTACTGCATGGGAAATCTCTGCGGACCGCCCGTACCACTGATCGTCCCGATCGCCGTCCTCGCGGCTATAGTCGTCGGGCTGCTCTTCCGGGTGTCCCGCGTGGGCCGGGAAATTCTGATGACCGGCTCGAACCTGAGGGCGGCGGAGCTTTCGGGCATCCCGACGTCGCGGCGCATCATCCAGGCGCACGCGCTGTCAGGCCTGCTGTCCGCGCTTGCCGGGTTCCTGCTCGCCATCAACAGTGGCGCGTTCTCCGCCGATATCGGCAGCTCCTTCATGCTGCCGTCCTTCCTCGGACCGGTGCTCGGCGGAACGCTGTTGAGCGGCGGAGCCGTCAGCGTGCTGGGGACGGTGCTCGGTGCCGCGCTCACGGAGGTCATCCGGACCGGGCTGAACCTGCTGCAGTTCTCGGTCCAGCAACTCAACATCTACATCGGCGTTGTCCTGGTCGTCGCCCTGTCGCTGGACCGAGTCCGCCAGGTCGTCGCCGAGCGCCGAGGGAGCCGCTCATGACCGCGACAACCAGCAGTACAGCAACGGCGGGCACCGCTCGGCGACGGCGCTTCCAAGAAGTCGTGCGGACCTCCGAGTTCACGCTCGTCCTTGTTGCCGTCGCAGGTTTCGTCGTGCTGGCCGCTACCACTCACGGCAATCTGCTTCACGGCGCCACGCTCACAGCGGTCTTCCAGTACCTGGCCGTGCCGATCCTGGTCGGGCTGGCTCAGATGGTGGTACTCGGTGTCGGGCAGATGAACCTCAGCGTCGGGGTGCTCACCGGCTTCTGTTCGATGGTCGCGGCGTGGCTTATGGTCCAGGCCGGACTGCCGGCTTGGCTGGCGATCATCGCCGGTATGCTGACCGGCGCGGCGGTGGGCTTGGTCAACGGGGTCGTTGCGGTGGTGACCCGCATCAACGGCTTCATCGTGACCCTGGCGAGCATGACGATCATCGACGGGTTGCGCTACGGCGTGCACGGGACCGCCACGTACCAGGGCTACTCGCACGGCCTGGTGAGTCTCGGGCAGGGGTCGACCCTGGGGGTGCCGAACGCGTTCCTGGCCGCTGTGGTCGTCGCCGCGCTGGTGGCGGTGTTCTTCCGCCGGGCCGCGCTCGGGCGCCAACTGCTCGCCACCGGAGGCAACCCGCTCTCGGCACGGCTGTCCGGCATCTCCAACGACCGCTCGATAGTCCTCGCGCACATGCTCTCCGGGCTGCTCGCGGGCGTCGCCGGTGTGGTCGAGGTGGCCCTGTCCGGTTCCGTGAACGCCTCTATCGGCGACGACCTGCTTCTGCCGAGCTTCGCCGCGCCCATCATCGGGGGCGTCGCACTGGCCGGTGGTGTCGTCAGCGTGGTCGGCACCTGCCTGGCCGCCTTGATCGTCCGGTTGGTCGACGTCGCGCAGGCCCAGTACTCCATCGACCCCAGCTGGGTCAACCTGATCGTGGGCGCCGTCGTTCTCGGCGCCGTCCTCCTGACTCAGATCCGTGTGCGGCAAAGGGGAAGCCGACGATGAAATTTGTCGCCGAAAAACTGGTCAAGACCTTCCCCGGCGTCCGCGCCCTCGACGGAGCGTCACTGGTCCTGGAACCGGGCAGCGTCCACGCGATGCTGGGGGAGAACGGGGCCGGCAAGAGCACGCTGATCAAGATCGTCACGGGCGTGTACCAGCCCGACGGCGGTCGCCTGCTCGTCGACGACGGCGCGGGCGGCCTGACAGAGACCCGCTTCGCCAGGCCGCAGGACGCGCAGCGTGCGGGGATCGGCGTCGTGCACCAGGAGCGCAACCTGATCCCCGAGTTCTCGGTCGCCGAGAACATCGCCCTGCAGGCCGTGCCAACGCGTCGCGGATTCGTCGACCGTGCCGCGATGCGGGCGCTGGCGCGTCGATGCCTCGACCAGCTCGACGTGCGGCTCGATGTCGACCAGGCGGTCGGGTCGCTGTCGGTCGCACAGATGCAACTCGTGGAGATCGCCAAGGCCCTCGCCGTGGACAGCACCGTCCTCCTGCTCGACGAACCCACCGCGTCACTGACCGGTGACGAAGCCGACCGGCTGTTCACCGTCGTGCGCCGACTGCGCGACCAAGGTCACTCCGTTGTGCTCGTCAGCCACAAGCTCGAGGAAGTCTTCGCGGTCGCCGACACGGTGACCATCCTGCGCGACGGACGCAGCGTCGCCGAGGCTCATCCGCTGGCCGACTACTCCCGCCAAGAGATTGTCAACCTGATGGTCGGTCGGGCGCATGCGGATCTCGCGCTCCAATCCCGGCGCGTAGACACTGACGCAACCCCGGCGCTGGAGCTGCAGGAGGTCTCCACCGCGATGGGCCACCGGGACGTGTCGCTGCGGGTCCAGCCGGGCGCGATCCTCGGGCTGTACGGACTGGTCGGCGCGGGCCGGAGTGAACTGGTGCGTGCCGTGCTCGGGCTGGAGACGATCACTTCCGGTGTTATACGTGTCCATGGCAAGCCAGCCCGGATCCGTAACGTCGGGGACGCCCTGCGTCGTTACCGCATGGGCTACGTGACGGAGAACCGCAAGGAGGAGGGTGTCTTCCTCGACCAGCCGATCAGCCGCAATGTGGCGGTCACCGTGTGGCAGCGCATCGCGCGTGCCGGTGTGGTCCGTGACCGCGACGAGCGATCACTGGTCGAGATCTACCGAGAACGGCTGGGCATGCGCATCGCCGCCCCTGGTCAGCTCGCGGGCCAATTGTCCGGCGGCAATCAGCAGAAGGTGAGCTTGGCCAAATGGCTGGCTGCCGACTGTGACATTCTGGTGATCGACGAACCCACCGTCGGCATCGACGTCCGCACCAAGGCGGCTTTTCACGAGCTCATCCTCGGCCTGGCCGATACCAGGATCGCCATTCTGCTGATCTCTTCCGACTTGCCGGAGATGATCACACTCGCCGACCGCATCACGGTGATGAGCGAGTACCGGATCGTCGGTGAGCTGGACAACGACCACGACTACCAGGCAACCAGCCAGGCCGTCATGAGCATGATCCACGCCGGCACGGCCGCGTGAGGCGGCTTGCGGACTCCACGAAAGGAATGTCCCGTGCGCTTCGCCCGCTTTTGCGGGTCGATGGCCGCGAAACGACCGACCGCATGGGACGGCCGGTCCTGGCGGGGACCTCTCCGGGATCACGCCGGACATCGACGGCGGCCCGTCCAGGCGAGCGTGGTTTACTCCAGGGCGAAGCCGCGGCGGAACAGGGCATCGCGGGAGATCTCTTCAGCAGCAACCATGCCCTGATTCTCTCCAGCCTTCTTTCACCGCTGGCAGCTGTCCTGGAAGGCCTGGCCGAGGGTGGCGGTCGCGGTGTCCTGGCCGGTGGCCCGACCTGAGTGCCCAGACCAGGCCCTGTACAACGATGCGGCCAAGTGGTGCGCAAGCGGGGGGGGGCTCTTGTGAGCGTGTTTGAGTGGGGTCACCGAGGCCGGGGCCGCTCACGTCCGTCGGGTCCGCCGCAGGATCCGAATCGCGGGCCATGCCAGCAGGGCGGCGACGACCCAGAAGAAGAGGCTCATCGCGATCCACTCGCCGGTGGTGGTCTGCGGATCGGTGGCGCCGAAGAGGGTGAGCAGGAGGGCCATGCAGGACCACAGTCCGGCGGCCAGGCCGAAGACGATCAGTACGGCCGTCTGTCCGCCGGTGCGCCGGGTCGGCGGATTCTCCCCCTGCCCGCCGGTTGTGGCCGTGGTCGTCGGCGCGGCGGTGGCCTTCCGTTCCGAGGCGGGCCGGGGCTGGTGCTGGCGGGGCGGCAGCCACACCGTGGCGGAGGGGTGCACGGCGGCGTCGATGGTGGCCATCGTCTGCGGGTCGATGCCATAGAAGCCCGGCTCCACGTCCACGGTGAGGCCGTCGTTGCCGACGAGCCGACGGCCGCCGTCGGGCCAGGTGAGCTTGGCGGCGCATGCGCGGTACAGGACGGTGACCGACTCGCCGTCCCCGGTCAGGCTGACGCCCTCGGCGCCGATCAGCAGCGACGTACCGTCGTTGCCCGCCGAGGCGAACCGCCGTCCGGTGACGGTGTATGAGGAACGGGTCGGGGCCGGCGCGTATCCGGCCCAGTCGGCCCGGTGACCTGCGGGTACCTGCATCAGTGCCGTTCCCGAGGCCTCCAGGGCGACTGCGTGCAGATCGGTCGGTGTCACCGCCCACAGTTCTGCCCGCAACTCCTGGGGTCCGTACACCGGGCGGCCGGCGAGCACCTTCTCAGCGGCCGAGGACAGCAGCTGCGCCGCGGCATGCGGGGCGATCAGTGCCTCGTCGGCACGGGCGCGCACTGCGTCGAGGTCCGCCTGCTCGAACCGGCCCACCTGAAGCTTCGCCAGGACGTCGACGAAGCCGCCGAGCACGGCGTCCTGCTTGTCGGGCAGGGCGTCGGCGAAGGCGGTGATGACCGCGAAGCCGTCCCCGCGTGCCTCGCAGTCGGTGGCGGCCGTGTACGAAAAGCCGCTCTCCTGCCGCAGGCTGCGGAACAGCTCGCGCTCCAGCACTGCCGCGTACAGCTGGGCGGCGACGCCCTCCCGGACGACGGAGTCCAGCAGCACGCCGCCCTTCCCGCCGGAGAAGTACGCGGGAGCGGCGGGCAGCGCCGACGTGACAGGCGGCATCGGATGCCGGGCACTGGACGCGAGCTTCAGCGACAGACCGGCCGGAATCCCCTCGCCGGCGATCCACAGCACCGCGTTCTCCCTGGTGAACGACCTTTCGGCCCAGTGCAGTACATCCTGGGGGCGCAACTGCGTCAGGCCCCACTCGGGGTAACTGACCAGGCCGTAACCCTGCGCCCCGTAACGCCAGAGCGGCAACTGACCGGTGCTGCGCCCGGCTTCCTCCGTGCGGAGGATCTCCTTCTCCGTCTCCAGGCGGTCCATCGGCAGATCGGTCAGCGAGGCGCACACGCCGTTGAGGTACGCGACGATCTCCTGGTCGGTGCCCTTGACGTGGAAGTGCGTGAACGCGGCCTTGGTCGTGCCGTTGAAGTGGTAGTCGGCCAGTCCCTGGCGGTGCAGCGCCAAGTGCTCGACCAGGTGCGTGATCCCGGCCTGGCCCAGCGTCTCGTCGGCCATGCCGACCCGGAACACCAGCCCGGCGAGCATCGGCCCGGTGGTGTGCGCGAAGAGGGCGGGTATGCCGTCGACCTGGGTGTGGTGAATGACCTGGCTCATGGTTCAGCCCCTTGCGAGCGCGGCGGCGCGGTACGTGACGAAGGCGTCGGCCGGATCGCCGAGGTAGCTCCAGGGATAGCTGGAGGCCAGGTTGCCCAGCGCGCGGAAGTGCGCGGCTGCCCGTTCCTGGTCCCCGATCAGGCCGAAGAGCGCGGCGAACGTCCCCTGGACGGTGACCCAGCCGAAGGGGCGCCGGAACTCCGGGTGCAGGACGGAGCGTTCGGCTGCCTCGACGAGTTCCCGGTGGACGTACGACTGCCGCAGGTACTCGGGCCGCCGGTCCTTGGCGAGGTCGGCCCAGTGCTCCAAGTGAGCCTCCGCCACCAGGCCGCCGTTCAGCGCCCCGGCGGGGGCCGCCCGCATGCATTCCAGGGCGAAGCCGTGGGCGGCCTCCCAGTTCCCGCCCCACTTGGGGCACAGCTGCTGCAGCAGCCGCGCCTGCCCGGTGAAGTGGTGAGGGCGGTACGCGGCCAGCCGGTCGTACCGGCGTCGCGCCTCGTTCTGGCCGAGCTGAAGTCCCCTGGCGGTGTTGAGGCGCTCCGACCACGCGGCGTCCTGTGCGGGGTCGAGGGCGGTGACCCGGATGAGCAGTTGCTCGGCCCGCCGCAGATGCTCCTGGAAGACCGTGAACCGCTCGCGGCTGACACGTTCGGCCCGCGATGCGGTCCTGGCCTCCCAGCCGAGGTTCACCTCGCGTGCCGCGAGCAGGGTCGCGGCCAGGACGTCGTCGGGGGCGGCGGCGACCAGCTCCCGCAGCGGGTGTTCTACTCCCGGGACGTCACCCACCGATGTCGCCACGAACGTCCGGTCCGTATCCTGCGGGAGCCTGTGGGCGTACTCCCGGATCGCCCTCCAGTCGTGCGCCGCGGCGGCTTGCCTCAGCCAGCGGGCCTCGGGGTAGGCCGAGGCGACCTCGAAGTCGGGTGGTGGCAGGGGCGTGGCGGCTGACATGTGCGGATCCTAAGCGGTTCCTTTGGATCACGTCACCGACTGTTTAATAGTCCTTTGCCATGCCATTGCCGTACATGGCATGTGTTCATTGCACATTCACAGAATATGCACGAATGGCGCCGAGGCTCGTCCCTAGACTCCGCAGGGCCATCCACCCCCTCAGCCCCAGGAGCACCACCGTGGCCCTCAACGGACGCCGCCGCCGACAGTTGCTGGAGACCGCCGGCCCACTGCTCATCGAGGGCGAGGTGGTCGAACTCCCCACCCTCGCCAACGTCGGCTCGGTCTCGGTGCGCAAGCAGATCCTCACCACCGCCGTGGTCGGAGTGCTCAGCGCCGGAACGGTGATAGGAACGGTACGGCCCCGCCAGATGTACATCCTCCTGACCGACCAGCGCCTGCTCTTCTTCGACGCCGCCACCGCCAGCGGCAAGCCCGGCAAACTGCTGATGAACCTGCCGCGCCCCTACGTCTCCGCCGCAGAACCCAAGAAAGGCCTCCTTGGCCTCGCCCTGGTCACCCACCTCTCCGTTGTCGAACAGGAGACCGGCCTCAAGCTCTCGTTCCCGCCCGCCACCCGCGCCGAGGGACGCACGCTCACCGAGGCCCTGCCGGTCACGCGCTGAACAAACGGGCCACGGGGTGCGCAGGCAGAGCCCGTTGCAACGGACGAGCACGGGAGCCAGCGCGCGCCGAACGTCCCACGGGGTAGCCTCCTGCCTCCTCGATCCCCTCGATGCGAACTACGGGCGGCGCGGTCGATGAGTCTGCTTGAGCCAGTCAGCCAGTCAGCCAGTCAGCCGGTCGCCTGGGGCCGGCGACGGTCACCTGCGGTCGAAGTAGTTGCTGTACTTCACCGCTGTACGGCAACGGCTCGGGAGGACGGCAACGGCTCGGAGGTCCTTGGTCCGTTCGCAGAGCCAGCGTTGCCTCAAGCTGGAACGAACGGCGTCCTGGAGACGTCCGGGCTCAGGCGGCGCCTCTGCTGCGTTGCCGCGTGTGCGCTTGGTCGCCTTCATCGGCGAGGGCCACGCCGATCGGGCGGGCCAGGCCGGCCACGCTCAAGTCGAGCCGTTGCAGGTGCCGCAGCACGCGGTCGGTGACGGTGTTTTGCGTGGTGTTCTCCAGCATTGAGGCCACGCTCGCGCCCGCTTCGACGGCGGGTGCCTCACCGCCGCGCTCGCCGTCGAGGTGCGCGATGAGGGCCCGCAGATTGCGGTCGATCCGTTCCCCCACCTGGGCGAGCTGCGGATCGGCCGCGATCCGCGTACTGCTGGGCACCAGCTCGGCTGTCGCGGCCAGGCTGCGGGCGTGGTAGGCGCAGGTCTCCAGCAGCGCCACGGCATAGCGGATGGTGCGCCGCTGTACGCGCAGTGGCGTGATCGGGTGGGTCAGCGGCTGCGTGGAGTGCTCCAGATCGTCCAGGGCGGTGTCCAGCTTCCGTGCGATGTCGAGGAGATCGGACTCCGGGCCGCCGCTGAGCTGTTCGACCGAGGCCTTGCTGACCTCGCCCAGCCGCAGCAGCACGGTACGCAGTTGCTGGTCAATTTGGTGGTGCGTGCGTACCGGAAGCACGCACAGCGCCGCGATAATGCCGGACGCCGCGCCTAGTGCCGTCTCCTCGATGCGCACCTCCAGCACGGCCGGGTTGAGGGTGCCCAGCAGGGTGTAGAGCAGGGCGAGTGTCGCTGCGAGGAAGAACGACGTCAGCACGTAGGAGAGTGGCGCGGTGAAGTAGGCACCGAAGACGCATATCAGGACGAGCGTGAACGCGGTCCGGGTGTGGTGGCCGACGAGGACCGCGAGCGCGCCGCCGGCGAGCGCGCCGCCGACGGTGCCGAGCAGCCGCTGGTAGCCCTTGACGAGGATTTCGCCGGTGGTACGGCTGTTGAGGAAGACCACCCAGCAGGTGAGCACTGCCCAGTACCAGCGTTGGGGGGACAAGAGCTCGCCGCCCGTGATGGCCAGTGCTGAGCCGGTGGTCACTTGGAAGGCAGTCCGCGTCGTCGGCCGGTTGAGGCCGGACGGCTCTCGATCCGCTTGGGCGTCCTCCTCCTTTCGGCTGGCCATGGAGATGTCCTCGGCGTCCAGCTCTTCACGCGAGCGGATGGTCTCGGGGCTGTCGTCCTCGGACGCCTCGTGCCGGGGGTCGAGCGCGATGCTCAGACCGAGCACGGCGCGGGCGGCCTCGCCGATCGCCCGGAAGACGTCCTGGACGGCGAGCGGGCCGGCCGGCAGGTTCTCGTCGTCCTGGTAGCCGAGCAGCCGGTTGCGCAGCAGGGCGATGCCGGTCCTGCGGTCGGCGGTCGTGGCGCGGGTGACGAGGAGGTGGAGCGCCCGCAGCTCGCGGCGGGTCAGGCGCGTCGTCTCGTCCTCCGCATCGGGATGGGCGGGCGCGGCGAGTGGAGGCACATCCGGCAGGTGGAGGGTGAGGGTGGTGTCGGCAATGTCGCGGTGGCGGGCCTTGAGCAACAGCAGGCCGAGCCGTTCGGCGGCGATCTCGGCGTCGGCGATGCGCCGTTGGAGGACAGCGGCGGTGACGGGGTCGCGGGTGCCGTCCTCCAGGCGGCCCTGGATCATCAGCGCGCACTCGTGCAGCCGCGCGGTGTTGCGGCGGAGCGTGTCGACCGTCTTCTCGCTGCCGTTGTCCGTCGGCTCGCCGACCAGCTCCTCCTCGGTCGCGATCACCTGCGCCAGTCGGGCCCGGAAGGCGCGGCGCAACTGCCGCAGGGTGCGCTCGGGCGTGGATGGGACGAGGACGAAGCGGGCCACGGCGGCGACGCAGAAGGCAGCGGCCGTTGTCGCGTACAGCTGCGGCAGCTGGGCGGTCCGCGCATGGACGAAGACCGAGACGTAGTAGATCTGGAAGCCGATCAGCCCGACGGAGGCGACCCGGTCGCCGAAGCGGCGCGCATAGACCGCGATGAAGATCAGGAGGAGGAAGGTCAAGTCGCCCGCGACGACGTACGGGGCGAGCAGCGCGGCGTGCGTGACCGCGAGCAGCGCGGCCGGCAAGCCGAGGGCGAGGGTGACGGCCTGGTCGCGCGGGCGCGGCTCGGTGATCGCGAAGGTCGCCGACAGGGCCGACACCGCCCCGGCGACCAGCAGGCTGCCGCCGGCGCCGAACGCGGCGAGGACGGCGAGCGTCAGCGCGATCGCGGAGACCGTGCGCAGGCCCGCGCTCAGGCGCAGCAGTCCTGGGTCAGAGGCGACGAAGCGGTCCCAAAGATCAGTGCACGTCTCCTTGATCTTCGAAACGGGGATCCGCCAGATCATCTGCACCACCAATGCCATCGAGCCGAGGGCGTCCACCAAAATTCTGATGGTCCCACCAAGGAGTCGCCGCGGTGACCGCACCGGGCGCCACTGAACAGAAACAGACTTGGCATGTCAGGATCAGGTACTCACCTTGTGGTCTAAGTTTCCGGTCCCGCCGTTCTGTGTCTCATCGACAGTGCCAGCGTCTAAGGCGAGATGTCAGGGCTTGGGAGGGTGTGCAGAGCCAATCCACGATCGTGCTAGTCACAGCGATGTACTGGATGTTGACCCACCCGTGCTCCTTCTCCACTGGGGCCGGTGCGCCGTCGCGGAAGGTGTAGCCAAGGCAGCGGCTGCGAAGGTGGGCCCCGGCCACGATGAGGACGGGGGAGGCGATGACGGCTGCCAAGGCGACTCCGGCCCTGGCAGCGGTCAGCTTGGCGGTCTCGTCCACGCGCATGGCATCAGTGTGCTCGGTGATCGGTGTGTCCATCAGCCCGTGTGCGCCGTGGTGTGGTGTCTTTCTTGTGATGGGTGGGGCGGGTGTAGGCCTCGCCGGTGGCGAGGACGCGTCCGACGTCGTGGCGTGGTGCTGGGCGACGGTTCGAGCCCCGACTCGTTCGGTTCGCTTGGCGCACGTGGGAAGCGCCTGCGAACCGGAGGCAGAGCCGATTACGACGCTGTCCCGGGCCGTGCCCCTTGCCTCGAAACGCCTCGCATGCTGCCTCAGCGCGAGCAGCCTCTTGTCCGGCCGCTTCCCACCAGCTGAGGCGAGCGGGCTGCGGGGGCGTGCCGAAGGCGCTGTGGCGTGCCGGGGCCCTGCGCGCTGGGTGTTTGTGGCACCGTCGATGTGTGGGCGGGCCGGGAGCCGGGCCGCGGCCCAGCCGAGGCAGTTCGCGTGAGCCTTCCCGTCAGTGCTGAGACCATGCGCCCGGGCGGCCGCCGGCTGGCTAGGTGCGGCTGCTCGTTGTCCGGTCACCTCGCTCCCGCCGCAGTCTCCTCCGAATGGCCGCGGCGAGCGACACGTACACTGGCTGTGAAGCCTCCAGGTCGACGGCGCTCAGTTGGCAGTCAAGCCGCCACCGTGCCGAAGGAGACCGTGTGAGTCGCGCCCACCGTCCTGAACGTACGGCTCCGGCTGCGTTGCGGTGGCCCTACTTCAGCCGTGCGGGTCGCCCGGGGTCCGCGCCGAAGGGGTCTGTGCCCCTGTGGCTGGTCCATCCATTGCGCTGGCAGCGATCGTCAGTGCCGTGGGCCGCGGTGGTGCGCGGAGCCCTTGCCGGCGGCCCGCTGCTGGGCGTGAGCCTTGTCGTTGGTGTGCCGTGGGCGGGAGTCATGGCCGGCCTGGGGGCGATGCTCGCCGGACTGAACGATGGTTCCGGAACGCGTCGCACTGGCGTTCGGCGTATCGGAATCCCGGCACTGACGGGGGCCTGCGGGCTGCTGATGGGTGCCGCGACGGCGGAGGCCGCCTCTCGATGGCTGATCGTTTCCGTGCTCTTCGCCGTCGGCTTGGTATCCGGCGCGGTGAGCGTTCTGGGTCCGGTCTGGTCGGCAGCGGGGATGCAGCTTTTGGTCGCCGCTGTCCTGGGCGCCGGTGTTCCGCTGGCCGGTTCGCCCTGGATAGAGGCGGGGTGCTTTCTGCTCGGGGGTGGCTGGCTGTTGCTGTTGCGGCTGCTGGCGCCCTGGGCCTTCGGCGCACGGGCAGCCGGCAGCGAGCGAGCTGTCGTCGCAGGGGCGTGCGACGCCCTAGCCGATGCTCTCGGCGCGGTGGGCGGCCCGGAGGCGTTGTCGGCCAGGCGAAGGTTGACGTCCGTGCTGGACACGGCGGACGAGGCGTTTGGCTCGCGCCGGGTGGCCGGCGCCGGGGAAACGCAGCGGACCCGCGACCGTTTCGAGGCGGTGGCGGCGCTGTGTGAGGCAACGGTGGCGCTGTTGTGGGAGGCTCGCCCGCTGCCGCCCGGCAGCATCGAAGGGGTACGCTGCATGGCCGCGGCGGTCCGCAGCGGATCCCAGACGGGGCCGCTGCCGCTTTCCGGCGGCGGCACTGCGGCCCTTGCGGCTTTCGACGGTGCGTTGCGGGACGCCGCAGTTGCCTTCGGCCGCGGCGAGGAAGCTTCGGGGGTGGCCGCTCACCAGGCTCCCGGTGCCCGGCTGAGGCCGGGGCTGTGGCGACACGCGCTGGGCGCGGCGGGCTGGGGCTACGGAGGGCAGGTCGCGGTGTGCGTCGCTGCCGGCTCGGCCATAGCGTTGACGCTGCACGCCGCGCATTGGTACTGGCTGCCCCTGACGGCCGCGTTCCTGGTCAAGCCCGACATGGGACCCTTGTTCTCGCGGATCGTGAGCCGCTTCGTCGGGACGGTGGCAGGGGTGCTGGTGTTCGCCGGGGTGTCCGCCGCGGCAGGTGGGGGAACGTGGTGGTTTGTGGTGATGGCCGGATTGGCCGGCGCCCTGATCCCCATGTCGACACGACACTTCGCGCTGTCGACCGCCGTACTAGCCGTGATGGTGCTTGCCCTCTTGACGGCCGCGGGTGACAGACAGGCGGACTGGACCCGCCTCACCGATACCACGATGGCTTGCGGCATCGTCCTGCTGGTCGGTCACCTTCCCCGCCTCGCCGGTCAGGCGGCCCGCATCCGCCACCGGGTCGTGGTCGCCCTACGCAGCACCGAAGCGTATGTCCACCACGTACTGACGGTTCCGCCTGGAGAGCGGGTCGCCGAGCGCAGGGCGCTGCGCAGGGCCGCCTATAGCGCGCTCGGTGAGGCCAAGAGCGCGGCCGAGATCGCGGCAGCGGAGCTTTCCCACCGGTCCGACACGGTGATCGATTGGATGGCGGTGCTGGCCGCGGCAGAGCGGATCGTGGATGCCACTACGGCGTGCGCCGTCCGGACGGTACAGGGCGCCGAGACGCTCGACACCCGGGATGCCTATTATGTGACCACTTTGATGCGGTCGGTCGTCGATGGCATCGACCGCCCGCACCACGGTCGAAGTAGGTTGCGCCCCCGTAACGGACAACGTCCCGAACAGCAGGGCCCGCTCGGATGCGTCCCGCTGACGGATGTCGTGACTGAACTTCAGCGCATCCGCACAACCACCGGATGACGGCCGGCTCGCCAAGGATGCGAACGAAACGCCGTTGGGTCCTCGGCGGGACCGAGTACAGGAGACAGCGATCTTCCGTCCACGTGCCACGTACGTGCCAGATGAGGGGAGGGAGCAGCGGCACCAGCGCTCATCTGGACGAACAAGGTCAACAGGCGCGGGCGATCCCCCTGTGTCAGCGGCCAGTAGAAATTGGCACTTGCAAGATTTTCGTGACGCAGTGACGGGTCATGTCCCTCGGGGTCGGGGTGGTGCAGCACCGGGAGGGGAGTGTTCGGCCGGGTGGGCGTCGGCCGGCGCCGGGTGGCTGCCGGCCCCGGTGATGAGCCGGAGCGCGGTTCGGGCGGCTCACGGCATGGGGAGCTGTTCGCCCTGGACGGCTTCGATGGCGATTTCGATTTTGAGGGTGGTGCCGACGATGGCGATGCCTGCCTGGACAACCTGGTTGTAGTTCATGGCGAAGTCCTGGCGGTGCAGTTCCGCGCTCGCGCGGAACGCGGCTCGGGTGCCGACCCCGACCCAGGCGCCGGTGCCGAGGTAGGAGAGGTCCAGGTCGACCGGGCGGGTGATGCCGTGTATCGCCAGTTCGCCGTGGACGGTCCAGCGGTCCTCACCGGCCGGTTCCAGGGCCGTGCTGCGGTAGGTGAGTTTGGGGTGGGTGTCGGCGTCGAGGAAGTCCGGGGAGCGCAGGTGGGTGTCGCGCATGGTGTTGTCGGTGTCGATGGAGGCGGCTTCGATGACGGCGTAGACGGAGGATTCGAGGGGGTTGTCGGCGATGTCGATGCGGCCGCTGAACTCCCGGAAGTGGCCGTGGACGCTGGACAGGCCGAGGTGCTGGGCGACCGCGCTGACGCGTGAGTGGGCGGGGTCGATGCTCCAGGGGCCGGGCGGGGGCAGTTCCACGCCGCCGGCCCTGGCGAGTACCAGGGTTCCGAGGTCGGCGGTGCCGGAGGGGGTCACGATGGCGGTGGAGGCGGTCGGGCGGTATCCGATCGCGGTGATGATCACGGTGTAGGCCGCGGGCGCCAGGGCACCGGTCCTTACCATTCCCTCGCCGTCCGCGGCTTCCCGCAGCATCTGCTGCCCGGTCATGTCGGTGACGGTCAGTACGGCGTGCGGGAGGGCCCAACCGTCCCTGGTCCGGATGCGGGCCCGAAGGCCGGTGGTTGCGGTGGTCATGGTCCTCACGCTTTCCGTTGGCTGCGCCGCGCCTGCACGGCGGGCTGGTGATGTTCGGGTCCCGGCCGGGCGGCCTGGGCCGTCCCCTGCTCCGGCCGGCGGCCGGGCCCGTGTTCCTCGGGAGCCGACCGGTGTGTCTCCACTGGCGCACCGGCCGGGCTGTCCCAGAGCCTTTATCCCTCGGGGTGGGCGAGGTGCAGGTCGAAGCCGTCGAGCCCGCGGCCCTGCACGCTCAGCGCGGTGGCCACCGGTGGGTAGCCGCTGGCGATCAGGGAGTACTCCCCGGCGTCCAGGTCGGTGAAGGCGTACGCGCCGTCCGGGCTGGTGGTGGCAGTGCCCACCACGTTCCCGGCACCGTCCACCAGCGTCACCCTGGCATCCACCAGCGGCCACCGGTCCGTGCCGGCCCGTACGACGCCCTGCAGCTGAGAGCCGGCCCGCAGGGCGATCTCCAGCCTGGTGGTCCCGGTGCTGCCGACCTGCACCAGCTGCGCGGCCGGCCGGTAGCCGGAGGCGTTCACCGCGATGGTGAAGTCACCCGCCGGAAGTTCGGCGAAGGCGAAGCCTCCGCCGTCGCCGGACTTGCCGGTGGCCAGTACCTCGCCGCGGACATCGGTGACCACGACCATCGCGCCCTCCACCGGGAGAGCGTCCGCCGCCCCGGTGACCACGCCGGCCAGCCCGCTGGCCCCGGCCAGCACCACGTCGTGGGAGACCGGCTCGTCGCCGATCACCACCGTGGAGGCCTGCGGCTGGTGACCGTCGGCGGCTGCGATCAGTACATACGAACCCGCACCCGGGGCGGCCAGCTCATAGGCACCTGCCGCCTGAGCGGTGGCCCGGCCCAGCTGCTGTCCGGTCAGCGAGATCAGGGTGAGGGTGGCATGCGCCACCCCGGCCCCCTCCGAACCCCGCACCTGACCGCGCACGACGGACCGGCCACCCGCCAGGACGTCGCCGCTGCCACCCACCGAGGTGAAGCCGGCCAGCGGCTGCGCCTGCGTCCCGTTGACGGCACTCGCACCGACCAGCACCGGCTCCGGGACAAAGACGGGCTCCGGGAGCTCGGTCGCCGCGGCTACCGACGCTGCATCCGAGTGGGCGGCCACCTGGGCCATCGGACGGCCCCGCCGGTACAGCAGCAGCGAGATGACCAGACCGGCTGCGAAGAACCCGCCCGCCGTCCAGTAGGCGACCGCGTAGCTGTGCAGGCTGGCATGCGCGGCAAGGTTCGGGATGCCTAGGTGGCTCTTGGCGTAGCTGGTCGCCGCGGTGGCCGCAATGGTGTTGAACAGCGCGGTGCCGATCGAACCACCGACTTGCTGCATGGTGTTGACCATGGCCGAGGCCACGCCTTGGTCGGCGGGTGCTACGCCGAGCGTGGCCAGGCTCATGGCCGGAGGCATCACCAGGCCGATGCCGGCGCCGAGCATCAGCAGCGGCGGCAGGATATGCGCGACATATCCGCTGTTCAGGCTGAGCGCGGTGAGCCAGGCCAAGCCGCCCGCCGCGAGTCCCATACCGACCGGCACGACTGCCTTGGGGCCGATCCGCGGGATCAGCAGGTTGATGGCGAGCTGCGCGGTGACCATCAGCGCGCCGATCATCGGCAGAAAGGCCAGACCCGTCTTCACCGGCGAATATGCGAGGGTCACCTCCAGGTAGTAGGTGAGGAAGAGGAACACGCCGAACATGCCTGAGCCGGCGACGAATACGCTGAGGTAGGCCGCCGCCCGGTTCCGATCGCCCAGCACGCGCAGTGGCAGCAGTGGGTGCTGGGCCCGGGTCTCCCAGAGCACGAAGGACGCTATCAGGACCCCGCCGGCGGCCAGGAACGCCCAGCACATCCAGTTGCTCCAGCCGTGCGTCTCGGCGTTGGAGAAACCGTAGACCAGGCCGAAGAGCCCGGCCGCTACCAGCACGACTCCCAAGAGGTCGAGCTTGGGCCGCACGGCGGGCGCCTGGCGGCGGACGAAGACGAACGCGCCGGCCACCGCGAAGACGGCGATCACGACGTTGACGTACAGCGTCCAGCGCCAGTTGAGGTGTTCGGTGAGCAAACCACCGAGCAGCAGCCCTATGGCACCGCCGGAACCGGCGATCGCACCGAAGATGCCGAACGCCCTGGCGCGCTCCTTGACATCGGTGAATGTGGTGGTCAGCAGGGACATCGCGGACGGCGCCAGCAGCGCGCCGAACAGGCCTTGCACCGCGCGAGCGATCACCAGCATGGTGAAGCCGTTGGACGCGCCACCCAGTGCTGAGGCTGCGCCGAAGCCGACCAGGCCGATCAGGAAGGTCGTCCGGCGGCCGAGCAGGTCGGAAAGGCGCCCGCCGAGCAGCAGCAGGCTGCCGAAGGCAAGCGCGTACGCGGTGACGATCCACTGCCTGCCGTTGTTTGAGAAGCCCAGGTCCTTCTGCGCGGCCGGCAGGGCGATGTTCACGACGGTCGCGTCCAGCACCACCATCAGCTGGGCCAGGCCGATCACGGCCAGTACCCACCAGCGGTGCGGAACGTGGTGCTCCGCCTCTATGGGGGGCCTTGCGTGTGCCGGGCCGGGGGCGGCGACGGGCACGTCGACAGCGGGGGATGACATAAAGGGGTCCTCCGGGTGGCTCTTGGTCAGTTCTGCTGTTAGTTCCGCACCAGCACCGGAAGGACTACGGCGTCCAGATAGCGCTTGAGGTAGGCGGCGTCCGTCTCGCACCGCTCGATCAGCGGGTGACAGGACGCCGGTCAGTATGTGCGGGAAGAATTCGTGAGCTGGCGCATCCGGCTCGGCCTCACCTCGGGCCATCGCCCGGTCGAGCATCGCCTCCAGCGCGTCCAGCTCAGTTCATCCGGGGTTCCTCCGGGCACGGGGGCCGGCACCGCAACGCACCGACTCGGTGACCGCGTTCCTGTGAGCCCAGCCGGCGCAGCGTTTCCTCGGCATAGGCCTTGATGGTAGCCGGGGTGAGGCCCTTGTACTGCGGGTGAGTGCCCACCTTGGTGGCGACGGCACGATGTCTGAGCGGTTGCCGTGATCGGCCATCCACTTGCCGATGATCGTCTCCGACTCACCGCCCGAGTAGGCGTCGGCGGTGTCGCTGAAATTGCCGCCTGCGCTGGCGTAGGCGGCGAGCATGGCGACGGACTCCGCCTCGTCCGCGGTCCAGCCGAAGACGTTGCCGCAGAGGCAGAGCGGGGAGACCTGGAGGGTCGGAGTTGCCCAGTTTACGAAGATTGGTCATGGCGCACGCTCCTAGTGGGTCGCCCTATCGTCCCAGATTGTCCCATGGGGGAGCCGGGCGGGGCGTTCAGTGGGAGTCAGTGGCCGGCAGGCCGGTCAGGCGTACCGAGTGTTCCCACGGTTCTTCGGGCTTGAGCCGGTGGAAGTAGTGGCCGCGGATCGCTTGGGCGTGGGAATGGGTGGCCAGGTGGAGCAGCGGCTCGGCGCCCTTGTCGGGGGTGGAGAGCATGGCCTTGGCCGGCCGTGAGCCCATGAACAGGCGGGTTGCGGCGCTGTCCCGGCTGATGTCGGTGGCGATCAAGCGGGGTGGAGGACGGACGCGGTCACGCCGGTGCCCTGCATGCGCTGGGCGAGTTCCCGGGTGAACACGACAATGGCGAGTTTGGCCGCCCCGCAGGCGCGCTGGCTGCGGTAGCGGCGGCGGGTGCCGTCGACGTCGTCCAGATCCAGAGAGGCGGAAGCGCGTGGTGTCCGGCTCAGCGTCGGCCAGGTCACCGATGTTGTGGAGGGCCCAGCAGCCTGACCCAGGCGTCGAGGTCGCAGGCGAGGTTCGAGGCCAGCATCCAGCTGCGGTTGACCTCTTACGAGGCAGGCGGCAGGTTGCCCAGCCTCATCGCCTTGTTGGTGCGCGCCTGGTCCGCCATGCCGGCGTGCGATCCAGAATCCCCGCTGCTGCCCCAGCGGCGTGTACGCCGTCCGCGGGGCGAGAACTCAAGGCAGCAGGGGAGAGGCACTGACCCGAGACCGAAGGCCAGGCCGGAGCAGGCTCCAGCGCCGCGGCGTAAACGGTGCCTGCTGTTGAGTCCTGCGATTCAGCAGTCCAGCCGCTCAGTGCGTTCGTTTTCTTTTATTGGACGCCTGGCCGGCCGCACAGCAGGCTGAATGCTGCGGGGTACTGCGACGGTGCTGGCCCTATCGACGAATGGACACGAGGCGGTCTACGCGCCGTCGGCAGGAAGGATCAGTACGCATGAAGACCATCACCCTCGGCGCTACGGGCTTGCAGGTCTCCCGCATCGCCTTCGGCACCTGGCAGCTGGGCGGGGACTGGGGGACCTTCGACGAGGATGCGGCCATCGCCGCCATTCGACACGCCCGTGACCTGGGCATCAACTTCTTCGACACGGCCCAGGGCTACGGCTTCGGTGCCTCCGAACGCATGCTGGGCAAGGCACTCCGCAAGGAAATCACCGCAGACCGGGACAGCGTGGTCATTGCCACCAAGGGTGGCATTCTGCCCGGCGGCCAGGGGCGGGACGCCTCCGCCGCGTATCTGTGCCAGGGCGTTGAGGAGAGCCTGCGCGCCCTCGATGTCGAAACCATCGACCTGTATCAGGTGCACTGGCCGGATGCGAACGTCCCTGCCGCGGAGACGGCGGGTGCGCTGCAGGGACTCGTCGACGCCGGCAAGATCCGGTACGTCGGCGTTTCTAACTACAACGTCAAGCAGATGGCCGAGTTCGCCGCCATCCGTCCGGTGGACACTCTGCAGCCGCCGTACCACCTCTTCCGCCGCGGCATCGAGGCGGAGATCCTTCCGTACGCCATCGAGCACAACATCGGAATGCTGGCATACAGCCCGCTGGCCAGCGGGCTGCTCACCGGCCGTTTCGACGAGAACACCACCTTCGAGGACAGCGACTGGCGCGGCAAGGCCAGCGCCTTCACCGGCGATCTCCTGAAGCGCAATCTGGCGGTGGTGCACAAGCTGGAGAAGTTCGCGAAGGCCCGAAACATCAGCGTCAGCCAGCTCGCAATCGCCTGGGTCCTCGCTCAGCCCGGCATGCACGTGGCCATCGTCGGCGCCCGCAGCAGCGCCAACATCGAGGCGAGTGCTGCCGCCGCCGACATCGAGCTGAGCACCGATGACCTCGCGGAGATCGAGACGATCGTCGCCGACGGCGTCTCGATCGAGGGCGCCAGCCCCGAAGGCGTCGTGTGAGGGGCTGACTGCGAGGCACTGCCTCACACCACAAACCAACCCGGCCCGGGGAGATCTGCATGCTCATCCCCGGGCTCGGCGTGCGAAGGCTGGTTCCGTACTTCGCGGGTAGTTCCTTCAGGTCTCTGGCAGGCAGGAGCTGGCCCGGGAGATCATGCGCCGCGCAGGCTCGGCGATACCAGGCTCGACCTGGTCGCCACGCTGGCGGCCGCGGCCACCATGAACGTCATCGAGGTGATCGTGCAGAAGTGGGTCGACAGCGGCGGCACCGTCGACGTGGGGGACATCGCCCGCGAGACGCTGCATCTGGTGCGCACCAACGCGATCCCGGTCCCCACACCCGCCTGACGGCGCCGTCGCCGTCGCCGTACCTCAACGAAGCCGGCGCCATTATGGCCCAGGAGCACATCGGGAGTGGTTCGACGACCCCGTCGAAGTGCAGCTTTGGCTGAGAACTCTGATCAATTGCTGCGGTAATGAACAGCTTGCGCGACTTCGTGAAGCTGTCATGCCCGCGATGAAGCCCGGTCACAAGGCGTAACGATTCAGCGGCCGCCCAGGGCTTTGGCCAGCCGCGCCTGCAGACGGCGGGCGGTGACGTCGACTCCGGCGTGGGCGGCGAGCATGCGGTGGACCTCACGCTGGATCAGGCGCGTAAAGGTGACGTAGTGGGTGGTGGCGGGACGGGCGCGAGCCTCGCGCAGGGCGCACCACAGAAGGGTGGTGTAGCCGGGGCGCCGCCCGCTGCCGGAGGGGGACGCGGAGGGCTCGGAGCCCTTGCCGTCGGGGCGGTCGTAGTACCAGGCGTCCGGGTTGCCGGGGGTGCAGGCGTTGTCCCGCGTTCCGTACGCGGATTGCCGGGCCGGGGCGAACCCGGCCTGGAGCAGGGCGCGTTGGCTGTCCTTGCCGGTGAGGAAGCGGATCAGGTCGGCGGCGTCGTCCGGGCGGGAGCTGGTGGCCGTGACGCCGAGGCTCTGTCCGCCCAGGGCGGCGACGCCGGGCAGCCGGGCGACGCCGAAGCGGGTCGCGGAGGAGGAGGGGTCGAGCGCGGCGTCGAGCCGGTTGTACGCGTACGGCCAGTTGCGCATCAGTACGCTCGCGCCCTGGGCGAACGCGGCGAGGGTGACGGATTCGTCGGCCTCCAGGGACTCGGGGTTGAGGTAGTCGGCGGTGGTGAGGCGGTTCAGCTCGTCCAGGCCCCTGCGGAGGTCCGCCTCGGTGCCGATGTAGCGGCCTTCGCCGTCGACGAGGTCGACGCCGGCGGTCCAGAACGCCTCCAGCGTGTTGACGGTCAGGCCCTCGTAGGCGCGCAGTTGGGTGGTGTACGTGGTGTGCCCGGTGGGGCGTACGGCGGCGAGTAGATCGCCGAGCCTCGGGTACGACGCGAGGTCGGCGGGGCGGCGGCCCGCCTTGATGAGGTCGTCGGTGCGGTAGTAGAGCAGGCCGACGTCGGTGTTGAACGGGACGGCGTACGTCCTGCCCTTCCAGCGGCCCGCTTCGGCGGCCTGCGGGAGGAAGTCGCCGCCGAGCAGGGATGGGTCGAGCGGCCGGATGAGGCCGCTGTCGGCGAACTCGGGGATCCAGGTGATGTCGAGGTTGACAACGTCGTACGCGGCCGTGCCGGACTGGAGGGCGCCGACGAGTTCGCTGCGCTGATCGTCCGTGGCACGGGGCAGTTCGACGAGCTTGGCGGGGCGCTTCGGGTTGCGTCGGTTCCACTCGTCGATGAGTTCGCGGCGGACTCCGGCGGACGTGGAGCTGGTGAGGTCGGCGCCGCTGGCGACCAGGAGCGGGCGGGAGGTGTCGGGGGCCGGGCCGGGGGCGGGAGCGGCGCCGCTACCGCAGGCGGTGAGCAGCGCCAGGGCTGCGAGGACGGCTCCGAGGACGACCCGGAGGGGCCTCATGCGAGGGCCTCCACCAGGCGGTCGGCGATGTCCTCGGAGGTGTCGATGCAGGTGCCGTCGTGCGCGGTGAGCTTCTTGTTGAAGGCGAGCGCGCAGCCGAAGTCCTCCAGCGAGACGACCACGACCGGCATCTTCAGCGGCGGATCCGGCGCGGTGGCGCGGGCGCTGTCCTCGTCGTCGGTGACGAGAACGAGGACGGACAGAGAGCTGGGCGCGTCCGCGAGGGCGGCGCTGATCGGCGCATCGCGCTTGACGGCTCTGAGCGCCCGCAGCGCGGCGTCGAGTTGGCCGCCGCTGTGCGTTCCGAGGGCCAGCACCGTGCCGCCGGGGACGGCGAGGATGCCGTAGCGGTCCTTGGGGTTCAGGGACTTCGCGGCACGGGCCAGGAGGGAGTTGATTACCGGGATGTTGCCGCCCGAGTACGCGGAGCTGGAGACGTCGACGGCGAAGAGGACGTCTCGGCGCCCCTCGCCCGCGGCGGCGTACGAGGCGAGGAGAGCGGAGATGCGGGCGGCGGAGGCGGAACCGCTGCCGGTGACGGGGCGGACGGCGAAGCGGTAGTTCCGCCAGGAACCGGCGGCAGCAGCGGTCGTACGGAAGCCCTGGGTGGCGAGTTCGCGCTGCCCGGCGGGGGAGGTGAGCCAGGCGGCGAGGCGCTGGACGGCGGCGGTGCGGTCGGCGCGGTCGGCGTGACTGGTCTCCCAGGTGACGGGGATGTACGTGAGGTCCAGAGGGGGCACGTCACGCGGGTAGTAGACGGCGTACGAGTCGGTCGAGTCGCCCAGGCACGGCGGGCGGGAGTCCAGGTCCGTCGTGAGGGCGGCGACGGTGGACTCGGCGGTGAGGAGGGCCAGCCGCTGCGGCGGGGAGTCGCTGAGGCCGGTACGGGCCTCGCAGACCAGCTCACGGTCGTCGGTGGCGCTGAAGCTCCTGGCCGTGGCGGGCAGGTGCAGCAGCAGGTCCAGGGCCGCGTCGGAGGACCGGGGGTCGGCGCTGCGTACGGTGATGTCCTTGTCGTCGGCGGCCTTCACCAGCTGGGCGAGGGTGCTGCCGTTGCGCTCGACGCCGGGCAGGTCCTCCGTCGCCGCGACGACGGCGGGCGAGCGGGCCAGGGTGCGGGGCGTGCCGAAGTCCACGACGCTCTCCGGGCGTTCGGCCGCCTCCCGGACCCGGGTGTACGCGGACGAGGACTCGGGGATCCAGACATCCGGGTGGGCGCCGACCTCCACGAGCGGGCTGTTGCACGCTGTCGGCTCGGACGAAGCGCAGGCCCGCTCGGGCTCCGCCCACGCGGCGGAGTCGCGGAAGGCGGCGGCCACCTTGTCGGTGGGGGCGGAGTAGACCGTGGTGTTGATCTGGCCGCACCCGTCCGGGCGGCTGCCGTCGCCGGTCAGCGGGGTCGTGCCCTCGGCGCTCTCCTGGAAGGCGTCCAGTACGGAGGCCACCGCGCCCCTCGTCTCCGGCGAGGTCAGCACCCGCAGCTCCAGCGGCGCCGGGCACAGCGGCGCCGGGCGGTTGGCGGCCGTGTAGCCCGTGACCCCGCCGGCCAGCAGGGCGAGCGCGGTGCAGCCACCGACGGCCCGGTGCCACAGCGGCTGACCGGGCCCTGCGGTCCAGGTCCAGCCGAAGGCCGCGTAACCGACGATGCGGCGCAGCCGCAGCCGTACGCGGCCCAGCGCGCGCAGCCACGCCGGAGTGGGGCGGGGCCGGCGGGCCTGGGACAGCACGGTGTCACCGGCGCCGCCGCTGGAACGCTCCGTTGGCTGCCACGGGTCGTAGTCGGCATCCGGCATCTCGCCCTGCTCGGCGGCCAGTTCGCCGAGCCGAATGCCCAGCGTGCCGACGGTGACGGGGTCAGGGGTGTGGGTGCCCTCGCGCAGGACGCGGACCATGGCGGCCGTGAAGGGGGTCGGGTCGATGCCGTCGCCCTTGTGGATGCGCGAGCCCACCCGCGAGGAGGTGATGAGCGAGAACGGCCGGTCGGGGAGCGGCAGCAGACCGGCGTTCCCCGCGAAGCAGCAGTCCAGGACGAGGACGACCCGTTCGGCGCGTGAGGAGGCCAGCAGTTGGAGCAGCGCGGTGTACGGGATGCCGTCGAGGCGCGCCCCGGCCTTCGTCGACTCACGCGTCATGAGGTAGAGCTCGGGCCGGTCGCCTTCGAGGTCGAGGTACCCATGACCGCTGAAATAGCAGAACAGCAGGTCCTGCGCCTGCGCCACCGCCGTACGGATCGCCTCCAGCGCCCGGTCCCGGGTCGCCGGCTCGGCCAGCGTCTCCACGGTGCGCGGGATGAGCCGGCCGAGGGCGCCGGAGGTGAGGACGGCCCGCAGCTGGGCCGTGTTGGAGATGGCGGACGGGATGTTGGCGAAGTCCTGGGTGTGTTCGTACTTCGCCACCCCGATCAGCACCGCCCGCGAACGGGACGCGAAAGGCTCGTAGGCCATACCTGCGCCTCCCGGCCTACTCGCCGATGGCCTGGCGGATGCGGGCCGCAATCGCCTCCAGTTCGCCACGGGTGAGGGTGTCCCGGCCGGTCAGGACCACCTGCACGTCCCGGGCTCGGACGATGACCTTCAGGTCGTCGGCCGGGCGGTTGCGGAGATGGTCATAAACACAGCGCAGCAGGCTGAGCGCCGTCGCCTGAAGGGTCTCCTGGAGCACCTGGACCAAGAGGTCGTAGCCGATGCCCATCGCGTCGCCGCCCGGACGCTCGCGGTGCGCCAGTAACGGCGCCAGCGACTCGTCCGTACGGAGCCACAGCTCCAGCCTGCGCAGATCCTCGGCCGGGTCCTTGCTCCCATCGAGTGTCACCGTCACCGCGTGCTCGTTCGTGGTCATGTGCGCGCCGCCTCCCCCGTCGTCGTCGACAGGCGCCCCGTCATCCCCAGTCTACGCTGACGCACCATCACTCACCCAGTGCCGTGCAGTTGTCCGCGAAGCTTCCCCCCGGATGACGCCGGCACCGCCCCGCAACAGCGCAGGCCGGGGCGAGGAGGCGGTGGGATGACCCTTAGGTACGCCCCGGAGTATGAAGGGCCGTCCACGGAAGCCGTGCGCTGCTCGTACACGTCGCCGTGACTGAGGCCCAAGCCGTCACGCTGCTTGCGGATCCATCACGGAGGCGACGGGGCGCTTCAGGCGATTTACTACGACAAGCGGAGGTAGTCGATGTTGAAGCCGCCGGTCTCACAGTAGAGCGTGACCACCTGGTCTCCTTCGGAGAGGCTCACCGGCACATGCACAGATTGGTAGGAACCCCAGCCGCCTGTGTCCGGTACGGACACCGTAGCCAGCGTGGTACCGCTGCTGTCACGGAAGGACAGCGCGTTCGGGACGACCGCCCCCGTGCCGTTGGCGACGCGCAGCTCTAGGTCGTACGTCCCGCTCTTCGCGACGTCGATGCCGTAGTTCAGCCAGTTGCCGGCGGCCGTCCAGCCCACGTCCTTGCCGCCGCTGGCAGCCGCATTGCTCTCGACGAAGTTGGTCCCGTCCGTAGCCCAGCCGTGCTGGTCGGCGTACGACTCGGCTTCGACCTTCACACCGACCGGTGCACTGTGCGGCCGCACGGTCACGTGCATGGTCACCTGCGCGTTCGCCTTGCCGTCGGTGACGACGAATGTCAGATCGTGATTGCCGGCCACAGTAGAGTTGATCGTCACCAAGCCTGTGGTGGGGTCGACACTGAAGCCTTCCGGCAGGTCGGACGCGTAGAAAGCAAGTCGGTCACCGTCGCGATCGGTTGCCTTCAATGGCACCTGCACCGTGCTGTACTGGTCTGCCACCACGTCGGGCACGTGGTCCAGCACGGGTGACGTGTTGTGGCGGTCCCCAGATACGGGCTGCTTCCACCGGTACGTGGCGAAGGAGTTCGCCGGCACCTTCACCACGAACGACTTGCCGGCGAGCACGACTCGGACCGTGCTGTCGGTGCTGTTGCTGTTGCCGAGGACGGCGACGAAGTTGTCGGCCCCGCTCCGGTACACCACGTTGCTGACACCGTTGTTCGCGGCGCTCGACTCGACCCGCACGTCGCCGGGTGTCAGGTACTTCGCGAGCTGTCCCATCGGGTAGAGCGCGTTCCGCACGGTGAAGTCCTTGGTCGTGGTGTTGACCTTAACCAGGCGGTCCGGCCACTTCGTGGTCTCGGCGACCTTCTCCCAGTCGATGTTGTTGTCCCGGGAGGGTGTCCAGTGCAGCGTCCCACCGTCCTGGTCGGTGGTCTGCGCCCACAGGATGTAGGAACTCGCGTCGAGCCGGAAGTCATTCAGGATGGTGGTCGGCGAAAGGTCACTGGTCTCGGTCAGGTGCACCGGCTTGCCGGTCTGCTCGAAGGTGTCGCGCATGACCTGCGGGTCGCCCCAGTAGGGATGGAAGGCGACGGCGTCGGTCGCGTTCAGGACCTGCCGACCGGTCACGGATCCGTCTGCGGCATCGTTGAAGATGCGGTAGTAGTTCTTCGTCGCGGTGCTGTTCGGGTCGTGCCAGTCCCAGAAGTTGAAATCGTGTACGTAGAGCTGAGTGTCCAGCCGGGCGGTGCGGAATGCGCTCTTGACCGCGATGGCCAGCTTCTGCTGCTGCGGGACGCTGATGTCCATGGCGGGGTAGACCACGTCCATGCCGGGCTCGTTCAGCAATGTCATGGCGTCGATGTGGATGCCCTGCCTGGCGTACGCCTGCACGAACTTGACGTAGTAGCGGGCGAAGACGTCGATGCAGTCATCGCGCAGCTTGCCGACCTGGTAGTAGTCCGTCGTACTGCCGGGCTTGAGTGCAACCTGTCCGGTGAACTGGTTGTTCGTCTTCATCCACGCGGGAGCGCTCCACGCGGAGGCGAAGAAGGTGGCCTTCGGGTTGTAGTGCTGGATCAGCTTGATGGTGTCGATGATGTGCAGATCGATGTCGCGCTGGATGGAGAAGTACTTCAGCTTGAAGTCATCGGTGACTCCGGCGGGGAGGTCGTCCTCCGACCAGAACGGCAGGTGCTCGATGAGGTCGGGGCTGCCGATCGTGACGCGGAACCTGTTTAGGCCCGCTCCGGTTTTCGGATCGACGAGCAGCCGGATGGCTTCCTGGCGCTTGGCCGGGCTGAGCTTCCACAGATTGGAAACGCTCGTCTCATCGAGGGAGAATCCGATTCCCGAGTACTTCTGACGCGTCGCACTGGGATCAATGACGACAGTCGCATCGGCGGAAGCGCCCGCCGCATCGCTTGTGCGGACGCTCGGCAAGGGCTGCCATGCGTGGTCGGCGCCGGTCGAGTACGTGCCGGCCACTATGGAGTCGCGTTCGGGTCTGCTGGCTTGCGCAGCCGGTTCTGTGCCGACGAGCACGACCAAGGTCGTGAGCGCGGCCACGGCTGTCCCAATGATGGAACGTCTCAAGTGTCCTACCTTCTTGCATCGGGCTGCGCGAGCCAGTCGCAGGGTTGGCTCACCCAGGAGTGTCCGGTGGGGCTTTCACGGGGTTGCCGTCAGCGGCTGTGGGAGACCTGGCCGCCCGACACCCCGCGACAACTCGGCTGCTGATGGAAAATCGCTCTTCTTGGATCGCTGCGCGCAGGACAACGCCTGCGAGGTCGTCTGCGGGAACCGCTGTCACCACGATGCCCGGGGGAACCCGAGGAGCCAGATATGGGCAGGAGCCGACGCCGGCAAGACCGACCACGGCGCAGTCTCCTGGGGACAGGTGCGGCCTTCTGCGCCGGATCGGCCCTGCCGCTGACGCCGACCTCACAGATGGACGCAGATCGGCGGGCGGCATCAGTACGGTCGCTCCGACTCGGCTGTGTTCGCCAAGGCATGCCCCCTCTGCCGGCCCTCGCGGGGAGTGCGCGCGGCCGTGTTTCCGGTGGTGCGGCTCAGTGGGCGCTGTGATCGACTGGCATGAAGACCACGCAGTCGCGCGCCTTGCAGATTCATGCCACCACCAGATGAACGGCGAACGCAGCGCTGGGCGACAGGCAGCGGAGATCCACGATGCCGACCTGCGGTGCATCTCCGTAGGACATCAAGGGATTCCTTCCAGATGGAAAGGTCAGCACGCCGACCCGTGGGACAACGCAACTTGGTTGGCTTTCCACGAATATGACGAGCCATCAAACCGCCTCTGCCCCCTTCTGCCTCATCGAGACGAGCAGATCGAAACAGTCTGTGGACCTTCTGTCAAGGCTTGAAGAAAGTGCCTCGCTCATCGGGGTCCTCCGTGGATACCCCCGCCTTTGGGCGGGGGAGGATTCGGACTCCTGCGGAGCGGGGCAGGGGGAGCCGATTCGCCGTCAGGGCGGATCGGCGTGTTTCCGGGTGATGCCCGCAGTTGGTCACAAGCCGGTGTGGTAGTTTGTGAGCTGGCCACTCACGTGAAGCGGGCGTTCAAGTACCGCTTCTATCCGACCGATGCGCAGGCGGCCGAGCTGTCGCGCACGTTCGGCTGCGTGCGGAAGGTCTAC
>NZ_RJVR01000189.1 GCF_003999195.1 Streptomyces soli | reverse complement strand
GCTCCGGCGGCGGCCTGGGCGGCGTGCCGGGCGGCGGCTCCGGCGGCGGCCTGGGCGGCGTGCCGTCGACCCCTCCCAGCAGCGAGCCGGGCTTCGCGGCCGACGCCCTCGACGGCATCAGCATCCCGGTGCCGGACGGCTGGAAGTCCAGCTACGACTCGTACGGTCTGCCGTCGCTGACCGTCAGCTCGTACCAGTGCCCCGGCGACACCTCGCAGACCTGCGTCCGCGGCGGCGTGAACTCCTTTCCCGCCGCAGCGATGCAGGTCCAGGCGACCACGGCGGAGGCCGCCGCCAAGGAGGACATCTCGGCGAACGCCACGGCTTCGTACGGCGCCAACGTCTACGGCGGGATCAGCTCCCACAAGGAGCTCACGTCGGAGGCAGTCACCGTCGCCGGCCAGAAGGGCTATCTGGTCCGCTGGCAGGTCGTCACCAAGAAGGGCGACGACGGCTACGTCGAGTCGCTCGTCTTCCCGTCGCCCAGCGACAACAAGCAGTTGGTGCTGGTCCGCTTCGGCTTCGACATCAACTCCAAGGCGCCGAAGCTGTCCGTGATGGACACGATCACCACGGGCATCAAGGCGACCGGCACCTCGTCGGGCACCGGCGTCTGACCCCTGCGGTCAGCCGAGCGCAGCGGCCAGCACCGCCGAGGCCTCGACCAGCGACGGCCCGTACCAGGTGAGGTGGCGGCCGCTGACCAGGGCCGCGGGGATGCCGGGGAAGGCCTCCGGGCCGTCGTCGGGGGTGAAGAGGTAGGGCTCGTCGGGGAGGACGACGAGGTCGGGGCGGGTGGCGTTGAGCTCGTCGACCGGGATGCGGGGGTAGCGGTCGGCGTGGTGGGCGTAGGCGTTGTCCACGCCGAGGCGGGCGAGGAGGTCGCCGGCGAAGGTGTCACGGCCGAGGACCATCCAGGGGCGGCGCCAGACGGGGATGACGGCGCGGCGCCGTACCGGTGGGGGCACGGTCCGCCAGGCGGCTTCGGCGGCGTCGAGCCAGGCGGGGCGGGGGAGGCCGCAGGCGTCGACGAGGACGCGGTGGAGTTCGGTGAAGGCCTGGTCCAGGTCGCGTACTTCGGTGACGAGGACGGTGAGGCCGGCGTCGCGCAGGGCGGCGAGGTCGGGCTCGCGGTTCTCCTCCTCGTTGGCGATGACGAGGTCGGGCGCGAGGGCGGTGATCGCCGGGATGTCGGGGTTCTTGGTGCCCCGGATCCGCTTGACGTCGAGGCCGGCGGGGTGGGTGCACCACTCGGTGGCACCGACCAGCAGGCCGGGGGCGGTGGCCGCCACGGCCTCGGTGAGCGAGGGGACGAGGGAGACCACGCGGCGTACGGTGGGGCGATCGGTCATCGCCCCACCGTATCCAGGCAGCCGTCTTCGTACGGATTCCTACGGTCAGGCAGCGATCGGGGCGAGCTTGTCGACGAGGCCGGGTTGCGTCTTCAGCCAGGCGCGTACGCCGTCCTGCTCGTGGTTCTGGCCGGCGTCCTGGATGGCCGCCTCCAGGCTGGTCAGTTGCTTCTCGTCCAGCTTGAAGTCCTTGAGCCACTTGGCGACCTGCGGCTCGTCGGACGCGAAGCCCTTGCGTGCCAGCGAGTGCACACCATCGCCCTGGCCCCAGGCGCCCAGCGGGTCCTTGAGCTTTTTCAGGGAGTACTTGCTGTAGGCCCAGTGCGGCGACCAGAGGGTGACGACGACGGGCTGCTTCGCCTTGATGGAGCGGTCGAGCTGGGCGAGCATGCTAGCGGTGGAGCCGGTTGTGACCTGGTACTCGCCGTCGAGACCGTACTTCTTGAGCACGGTGTCGTTGAGCATCTTCATCATGCCGGCACCGGGCTCGATGCCGATGATCCTGCCGCCGAACTCCTTGCTCTTGCCCTTGAGGTCGGCGAGGGAGTCGATGCCCTTGACGTACGAGGGGACGGTGAGCTCCAGCGAGGTGCGGTCGTACCAGGAGCCGTAGTCGTCGAGCCGGCTCTTGTACGTCTCCCAGTAGGACTTTTGGGTGGTCGGCAGCCAGGCGTCGGTCTCGAAGTCGACCTTGCCGGTGGACATACCGGTGTAGAGGGCGCCGACGTCGTACTGGGTGACCTTGGGGGCGAAGCCGCGCTGCTCCAGGATCTCCTTCCAGAGGTACGTGGAGGCGGTGCCCTCGTCCCAGGGGATGTAGCCGAGGTTGACCGTACGCCCGTGGCCGACGTTCTTTCCGGCGGCGACGGCGGTCCCGGTGGACGACGGGCCGAAGACGTTCATGCCACCCGCGACCACCGCGAGCACGACGACGCCGACCATCGCGACGGCGGTGTGCGGCCGGTAGGTCCATACGCGCGCCCCGCGCAGCGAGTTGGCGGCGGCCAGCGCGCGCCGGCCGAGGGGGGAGACGCGGCTGCCGAGCGAGCCGGTGACCCGGTCGAGGTACATGGCGAGGATGACGACGGAGATGCCGCCCTCGAAGCCGAGGCCGACGTTGACCTGGCTGATCGCGGTGAAGACCGACGAGCCGAGGCCGCCGCCGCCGACCATGCCGGAGATGACGACCATGGACAGGGCCAGCATGATGACCTGGTTGATGCCCGCCATGATGGTGGGCAGCGCGAGCGGGAGCTGGACGCGCAGCAGGGTGTTGCGCGGGCTGGTGCCGAACGCCTCGGCCGCCTCGACGAGTTCGCCGTCGACCTGGCGGATGCCCAGCTCGGTCATGCGTACGCCGGGCGGCATCGCGAAGACGATGGTGGCGATGATGCCCGGGACCTGGCCGACGCCGAAGAAGAAGATGCCGGGGATCAGATAGACGAAGGCCGGCATCGTCTGCATGAAGTCCAGCACCGGGCGCAGTACCGCGCCGACCGTGCGGTTGCGGGCCGACCAGATGCCGAGCGGCACGGCGAGCACGATGGTGATGACGGTGGCGACGAGCACCAGGGACAGGGTGTCCATGGCTGCGGTCCACTGCTGTACGGAGTCGATGAGCGCGAAGCCCGCGAAGGTGAGGATCCCGGCAGTCAGACCGCGCAGCCACAGCGCGAGGACGGCGAAGATGCCGGCCAGCAGCAGCGGTTCCGGTGCGCGCAGAACGGCGTCGAGGCCGTCGTACATGCCGGAGACGACGGTGGTGATGAGGTCGAAGAGCCAGGCGCAGTGGTCGCGCAGATACGTGACGCCACTGTCGACCCAGTCGCCGAGGGGGAGCCTAGGCATGGGTGACCTCCCCCGCGAGCGCGGCGAGCAGTGTTTGCTGCGGGATCAGCCCCTTCAGCTTGCCCTCGTCGGAGCGTACGGCGATGGGCTCGTCGCTGTCGGCGCTGAGCGCGCACAGGTCGGCAATGGGGGTGTCCATGGTGACGGACCGGCCGGAGCTGTCCGCGTCGCCGGCGCACTTCTCCATGACCGCGCCGGCGGTGAGGACCCGGGACCGGTCGACGTCCTGGACGAAGGAGGCGACGTAGTCGTTGGCGGGCCGGAGGAGGATCTCCTCGGCGGTGCCGATCTGGACGATGCGGCCGTCGCGCATGACGGCGATGCGGTCGCCGAGGCGCATGGCCTCGTTGAGGTCGTGGGTGATGAAGACGATGGTCTTCTTGAGCCGCTTCTGCAGTTCGAGGAGCTGGTCCTGCATGTCGCGGCGGATCAGCGGGTCGAGGGCGCTGAAGGACTCGTCCATCAGCAGCAGGTCGGCGTCGGTGGCCAGCGCGCGGGCCAGGCCGACGCGCTGCTGCATGCCGCCGGACAGCTCGTCCGGCCAGGATTTCTCCCAGCCGGCCAGGCCGGTGAGTTCCAGGGCCTCGGTGGCCCGGCGTTCGCGCTCGGCGCGGTCGACGCCCTGCACTTCGAGGCCGTACGCGGCGTTCTCGAGGACGCTGCGGTGCGGGAAGAGCGCGAAGTGCTGGAAGACCATGCTGATGCCGTGCGAGCGGACGCGGCGCAGCTCGCGCGGGCCGAGGGCGGTGAGGTCGTGGCCGTCGAAGAGGACGCGTCCCGAGGTGGGTTCGAGCAGTCCGTTGAGGGTACGCAGCAGTGTGGACTTGCCCGATCCGGACAGGCCCATGACGACGAAGATCTCGCCTTCGCGGACATCGAAGGTGGCGTCGATCACCGCCGCCGTGGTGCCGCTGTCGCGAAGTTCGGCCCGGTCGGCTCCCTCCTCAAGCCAGCGGACGGCCGTTTCCGGTCGCCTGCCGAAGATTTTGTACAGATGCTCGACTTCCAGCCTGGACACATACACCTCTGGGCTCGTACCAAAAAGCGACCCGCCGCCCCCGCTGGCAGGTCGTGGAGCGTTCCTGGCCCGCTCCGGGCCTGCGGCTGCCCCGGCAGAAGCGGAGCAAACCATTCCGTGACCGAGGTCACCTGGCGGTGCCTGTCGGTGCCGTGCGGCATCATCAAGGGCGTGACGAAGCGACGCCTGATGCTCCTGGACACGGCCAGCCTCTACTTCCGTGCGTACTTCGGGGTGCCCGACTCGGTGCGCGCCCCGGACGGCACCCCGGTGAACGCGGTGCGCGGGCTGCTGGACTTCATCGCCCGGCTGGTCGCCGACCACTCCCCCGACGACCTCGTGGCCTGCATGGACGCCGACTGGCGCCCGCAGTGGCGGGTGGACCTGATCCCCTCCTACAAGGCCCACCGGGTCGCCGAGGAGGTCCCCGAGGGCTCCGACATCGAGGTCGTACCGGACACGCTGTCCCCACAGGTGCCGGTGATCGAGGCCGTCCTCGACGCGCTCGGCATCGCCCGGGTGGGCGTGCCGGGCTACGAGGCCGACGACGTGATCGGCACCCTGACGGGCCTGGCGGCCGGCCCGGTGGACATCGTGACCGGTGACCGCGACCTGTTCCAGCTGGTGGACGACGTGCGCGGGGTGCGGGTGCTGTATCCGCTCAAGGGCGTCGGCAACCTCGATCTCGTGGACGGGGCCTGGCTGCGCGCCAAGTACGGCGTCGACGGCTCGGGCTACGCGGACCTGGCGCTGCTGCGCGGCGACCCGAGCGACGGCCTGCCGGGGGTGCCGGGGGTCGGTGAGAAGACGGCGGCGAAGTTTCTCGATGCGTACGGCGATCTGGCCGGGATCATGGCGGCGGCCGCGGACCCCGCGTCCAAGCTGACCCCGGCGCAGCGCCAACGGCTGCTGGAGGCCCGGGATTACGTCGCCGTGGCGCCGAAGGTGGTGCGGGTGGCGGGTGACGTACCGCTTCCGGAGTTCGATCCGGCGCTGTCGGGCGAGCCGAAGGACCCGGAGGTGCTTGAGGCGCTGGCGGAGCAGTGGGGCTTGGGGGGATCTTTGCAACGACTGCTGACCGCATTGGGTTAGGCTTACCTAACTCAATACACGGGAGGGCGACATGGCAGATCGTCCGGCGCGCAAGCCGCCACAGCTGCACCGGGGGCGCGTCGAGCGCGCTGAGCGACTCACCCCGCACATGATCCGCGTCGTCCTCGGCGGCGACGGGCTCGCGAACTTCGACGCGGGTACGTACACCGACCACTACATCAAGCTCCTCTTCCCGCTGGACGGCGTCGACTACGGCGAGCCCTTCGACCTCCAACGGATCCGGGCCGAGCTGCCCCGCGACCAGTGGCCGCGGCAGCGTACGTACACCGTGCGGCGCTGGGACGCGGACGCCCGCGAGCTCTGGGTCGACTTCGTCCACCACGGCGACGAGGGCCTGGCCGGGCCGTGGGCCGCCGGCGTACAGCCCGGCGACGAGCTGTTCTTCGGCGGGCCCGGCGGCGCGTACGCCCCCGCCGAGGACGCGGACTGGCATCTGCTGGCCGGTGACGAGAGCGCGCTGCCGGCCATCGCGGCCGCCCTGGAGCGACTGCCGGCCGGTGCGGCGGCGTACGCCTTCATCGAGGTGGACAGCCCGGCGGACGAGCAGAAGCTGGAGACGCCGACCGGGGCCGAGGTCGTCTGGCTGCACCGCGACGGCGCCCCGGTGGGGCAGAAGCTGGTGCGGGCGGTGTCGGAGCGGGACTTCCCGGCGGGCGATGTGCACGCCTTCGTGCACGGCGAGGCGGGCTTCGTGAAGGAGCTGCGCCGGGTGCTGCGGGTCGAGCGGGCAGTCCCGCGCGAGCGGCTCTCGATCTCCGGCTACTGGCGACTCGGCCACGACGAGGACGGCTGGCAGTCGTCCAAGCGGGTCTGGAACGAGCAGGTCGAGGCCGAGCAGGAGACCGCCGCCCGTTAGGCCCTGTCGACGCGGCAGCCCGGCGGGTACGCATGGAGCCTCCCGGGCCTGGACGGCGCTGTGCTGCCGACCCTGTCGCGTATGCATGACGCGGACATGCCCACAACCTGTCGCCTGGATGACGAAGGCGCCAAGAGGCAGGACCCCCTTGGCGCCTTCGATCACCAACCGTCAGACCGACTTCTGGTACGTACGGAAGGTGCGGGTCGACAGCCACACCGCGGCGACCGCCGCCGGCCCGTCGTCGGCGCGGGCGCTGAGCCGGACACCGTCGAGAACGGCTTCCCGTACGCCGGCGAACTCGGCCAGCGCGGTCTCCAGCAGCTGGGCCTCGACCGGGCCGAGCCACGGTGAGGACTTCGGAGCCTGGCCGACACGGATGCGTCACGCGGCCGAAACGCCACGCCTCTAATTTCTGTCGCCCGACAGGAATCAGCAGGAACCAGCGACAGGGGTCCGACATGACCGCCACCGCCCCGCCCGACGCGACCCCCGGTCCGGCCGGCGACACCGAGGATGCCGCTGCCCTCGCCGGGTTCGGGTACCGGCAGGAACTGCACCGCAGCCTGGGCCGTTACGCCTCCTTCGCCGCGGGCTTCTCCTTCATCTCGGTGCTCACGACGGTGTTCCAGTTCTTCGCCTTCGGTTACTCCTTCGGCGGCGGCGCCTTCTTCTGGACCTGGCCCGCCGTGCTCATCGGCCAGCTCCTGGTGGCCGCCTGCTTCGCCGAACTGGCCGCCCGCTACCCGATCTCCGGCGCGATCTACCAGTGGTCGACACGGCTCAGCACGCCGGCCTTCGGCTGGTTCGCCGGCTGGATCATGGTCATCGGCCAGGTCGTCGTGGTCGCGGCGGCGGCGCTGGCCTTGCAGGTCGTGCTCCCGGCAATCTGGTCGGGCTTCCAGATCGTCGGCGGCGACCCGGCGCCCACGACGTCGACCGGGGCCGCCAACGCCGCGCTGCTGGGCGTGATCCTGCTGGTCCTGACCACCATCGTGAACATGCTCGACAACCGCATCATGTCGGCGATCAACCGGGTCGGCGTCACCGCCGAGATCATCGGCGCCTCCCTCATCGTCGTGCTGCTCTTCACGCACGTCGAGCACGGCCCCGGCGTCACCCTCCACACCGGCGGCCAGGGCGGCGCGATCGGCGCGCTGCTCGTGGGCTCCTTCACGGCCGCGTACGTCCTCATCGGCTTCGACAGCGCCGGAGAGATGAGCGAGGAGACCCACGCCCCGCGGCGCACCGCGCCCCGCACCATCCTCACCGCGCTCGCCGCGGCCGGCGTACTGGGCGGGCTGCTGCTGCTAGCCGGCCTGCTCGCCGCGCCCAGCCTCACGGACGGACGGCTGGCGACCGAGGGCCTGAGCTACGTCCTGACCAGCAGCCTCGGCAACGGGGTCGGCAAGGCCCTGCTGGTCGACGTGACCATCGCCATCGCGGTCGCCACCCTGGCCATCCAGACCGCCGGCTCCCGGATGCTCTTCTCCATGGCCCGCGACGGCGTCCTCCCCTTCTCCGCCGGGCTCTCGAAGGTCTCCGCCCGCACCGGCGTGCCCGCCGGTCCCGCCCTCGTCGTGGGCGGCGGCGCGGCCGCGATCTGCCTGCTCAACTTCCTCTCCCCGGACGCCTTCCTGGCCATCGGCACCACCTGCATCGCCATGCTCTACCTGGCGTACGCCATGGTCACCGGCCCCCTGCTGCTGCGCCGCCTGCGCGGCGGACTCCCCACCGGCGGCACCGACGAATCCGGCCGCCCGCTCTTCTCCCTCGGCCGCTGGGGCATCCCCGTCAACGCCCTCGCCCTCGCCTACGGCCTCCTCATGACCGTCAACCTCGCCTGGCCCCGCGCCGCCGTCTACGACCCGACCGGCGGGCACTGGTACTTCCAGTGGTTCACTGTGCTGTTCCTCCTGGTCACCATAGGCGCCGGGGCCCTATACCGGTGGCGGAGTGCACAACGCGTGCACTCGGCTGAAGAACTCGCTCCGGCTCTCCCAGAACCGATTCGATAGCCGCCGCGGTCGTGTCCTCCTCGGTCGGCCAGAACCCGACGTACTTGTCGAGAGTGATCGACGGCTCCGAGTGCCCGAGGCGGACCTGAACCAACTTCACGTTCTCCCGCCTCGTGATCAACGTCGTGGCGTAGAAGTCCCGGAGACTGTGAAGCGTTCACTTCTTCGGGACACGCACGTCTGTCCCCCTCGCCACGAGAAGCTTGTCGGCATCCGCACGGATGCGCCCCCAGATGCGTGACCATGTCGACCGCCGCATGGGTTGCCCGTGATCGTCCGTGAAGAGCAGACGTGCAGTTCGCACGTGTGGGTTGAGCGGGTCGGTCCGGTCCTCGATCCTGACCTCGACGGGCGAGAACTCTGCGACGTGCATCGAGACCGCGGTGTTGGGGGCCGGTGGGTCGTCCGGCGGTGCCGGTGTTGTCGCCGGTACGCTTGCGGTCGAAGTCCTGGAGGTCGTTGCGGCGGAAGGCGGGGGATCTGCCGGCCGGTGGGGCCTTCGGCGGTTCCGGCCGGTTCCGGGAAGTAGCCTGGGTTGCCGCCCAGGTATTTGCGGATGACGCCGGGGCCGGCGAAGTGGAACCACTGCGCTGTACCGTGTCGATACCGATCCGGGCCAGCCGCAGGGCGGATTCCCGCGCACGCCCGTCGGTCGTGATGACGATGATCTGGTCACCGTGCCGGAGCACCATGCCCGCTGTTTCCGCGAAACGCCCGTCGAGACCGACGTTGACCGCTCCGCGCAGGTGCCCGGCCGCGAACGTCTCCGGATCGCGCGTGTCGAGGAGGCGTACACCGCGGGCGAGGGCGTCGCGAAGTCGCGGACCGGTCAGTTCGTCAACGGTGATCTGCGGGTCGAAGACAGGGCTCCGCTACGCGCTCAGCCCGACCGAGGTCGCAACGTGACGGCCGGTCCACGGGAGACGGACGGGCACGTGGCGGTGGGGAGCATCGTCTCGTCGGCCCGGCTGCATGACACTCAGGTCCACCATCAGGTGGTCGTCTCCAAGGCCGCTATCGCCCAGTCGTGCATCTTCCCCGAGTGGTACAGCAATGGCCGTGCGCCGGAGCGGTGGACGGTGTGCACTCGCGCGAGGAGGATGACGTGGTCGCCACCGTCGTAGATGCGCGCGATGTGGCAGTTCAGCCACGCGGCGACGCCCTCCAGCAGCGGGACGTCGTGGGAGCCGGGCTGCAACTCGACGCCGGCGAACCGATCCTCCTGGCGGCTGGCGAAGCGCTTGGCCAGCCATGCCTGGTCGTTGGCGAGCACGTTGACACCCATCCGTCCGCCGACCCGGAAGGCGGGCAGACTGCTGGCGGTACGCGCGACGCACGCCAGCAGCAACGGTGGATCGAGTGACACCGAGGCAAACGAACTGATCGTCAGCCCGATCGGATTGCCGCCCGACGTAGTGGTGATGATGGTCACGCCGCTGGGAAAGGAACCGGCTGTTTTCCGCAGCGAGTTCGGGTCGACCTGGTCTCCGCGGGTCCACTCACCGGTGAGGGCGTCGTCAAGAATCTCGGCCGCGGCGACAACGGTGCTGTTCACGAAGGATCTTCCTTTCGGGGGAAACAGGCCTGGGTCAGTAGCGTCCTGATACGGGGGTCGGACAGGGCAAGCGCTTCGTCGTCCTGCGCGCGCAGCATCCGTCGCAGGTCTTGGAGCTGCTCAAGGAAGATCCGGCACGGTGGACATTCCTCGAGATGGCGCACGACCTGCGCGTCCCATCCCTCGTCGTCGATTTCGAGCAGGTCGTCGACGAGGGGAAGGAAGTCGATGCAGTCGATAGCAGCAGCGCCGGCCGCGTCGAAATTGTCAGCGATCTTCACAACCAACTCCCTGATTCACTATCAGGGCATCCTCGCCCGAACTGGTAACACTCAATGTAGGCGCGGAGCTTCGCTCGGCCGCGGTGCAGCAGAATGCGCTGATTGCCCGGATCGAGGACGAGGAGATCGCACACCTCCTCGGCACTGAAACCCTCCACATCGCGCAGCAGCACCACGCTCCGCTGCCTCTGCGGCAGTTTGTCCAGCGCCTCGAGCACCTTGTGCCGAAGCTCCGCAGTGACCGCGCGCTCTTCGGGTATGAAACGAGCGGACGGCGGCACCGACCAGTGACCCGCGTCTGGATGACCGGGCGGATGCAGGCGGCCGGCGAGCGGACCGCCTTCGTCCGTCGCCTCCTCGGTCTCGACGGTGCGGCGTCGGGTCTCGCTTCCGAGCGCCTGACGCGCCTTGTTCCGCAGCACCGCGTAGATCCAGGTACGCAGAGTCGAGCGGCCCTCGAACGTGTTCGCCACTTTGAGAACGGCGATCCATGTCTCCTGTACCACGTCCTCCGCGAGGGCAGCCGGCACGATGGTGCGGGCGAAGCGGAGCATGCCCGGATACAGCGACGCGATCTGCTCCGCGAGCAGCAGCCGGTCCCCGGCAAGTTCAGCGTCGTCCGACGACCCCGCACTCATCTCGGCCGGTTCACCGATCATTGCCCGCATGAGGCCAACTCCCAGCGGAGCTGCGACTCCGAGGGGGATTGCACGGGGATGAAGGCGGCTTCGCGATAGCGACGGCTCGTACCCGAGCTGCTGGCATAGCCCTTGCCTCCGGCAGTCTTCGCCTCGAGCGTCGCCGCACCGGTGGCCACCTCGGCAGCGGCCAGACGCATGGCCAGCAGCTCCGCGCGGGTCGCCGGGACGAGTCCCCCGACACTGTGCGCCGCCTTCATCATCGCGACGTTGACCAGCGCCATCTTGCCCACCATCGATTCCACCTCGGTGGTGAACACCGAGTTGACGCCAACCAGGGACGCCCGCGCGTTGGCCAGACAGGTGCGGGCCAACCCGAGGCACATCGCCGTCTGCAGCACCATGAATGTGGGCCGCACCGAAGTCAGGAAGGCGTCGAAGTCTCTCGTCAGCACCTGCTCGGTGCCGATCCGGACATTGGTCAGGGACAGAAACAATGAGGCGGTGCTGCCCAGTGCCAGAAGGGAGAAGGACTTACCGACCTTGATCCCGCCAGCGGCGAGGGGCAGCGCGACAATGATCTTGTCGCCCTTGTCGGTGCGCGCCCCGGTGACGAGCAACGCGTCGGCGTAGAGGTTGGACGCCCACCGGATCGGCCCGTTCAGCAGGTAGCCGTCACCGTCTTCAGTCGCGGTGATCTCGAGCGTGCCGCAGCCCGCGAGATCACGGAACGACGACGCCATCCCGGTGATCCCGGGTGTCTGACCGGAACGCAGCTGAGCGAGCATGCTCTCCGAATAGCGGGTGGCGGCGACGGTGAGGTACTCGATGGTCATCCGGTGGGCCCAGGTGGTGAACGCCGAGCTCATACACCGTTCCGAGAGGCTTGAGGGAAGGCGCGGGGTGCCCCAGTCAGCCGATGGTGAGCGTCGAACTCATCTGGACGGGGCGAGCGAACGTGTTGACCACCGGAGACCACACCATCGCGTTCTCCTTGACCTCCTGGAGCGTGGCCGCGTCGGCGTCGCCCGCGAGCGTGATGGCGCAGCGAACGGCGGTGAACCCCGGCACCTTGCTCTCTGGGGTGTCGCCGACACCCCAGACCGCGGAGATGTCGATGTCGCCCTCCATAGCGACCTCGATCTTGCTCAGCGTGACGCCTCGGGACGTCGCGTTGGCGAGCAACCCCACGGAGATGCAGGAACCGAGTGCGGCCAGTGCCATCTCAGAGGGGTTGGGTGCGGCGTCGTCACCGAGAAGTTGGCAGGGCTCCGACACGAGAACCGGCGTCAGCGTGCGGATCTGGGTGAGGTTGCGGAAACCGCCTTCGCAAGTGGTGGTGGCCTTGAGTGTCTTCTTTCCCACCGAAGGATCCGCCTTGGCGTTCTCCGACAGCCGCGCCAAGCCGTCCGCGTCGATCTCGGCGAGAGCGTTGATGGTGTTAGACATGGTGAGTCCTTCCGTGTGGCCGACGAGCACGTCGGCGCGGGCGGCGCCTGGGGCGCGTTCCCGAATTGGATGAGCACGGCGGTAGTTCTCGGCACGTGTCCTGCCGTTACGCGGATCTGCGAAAAAAATTCGCAGACTTTCCGATTTACATGTGCGACACACAAGCGGAATGTCAGAGAAAACAAACACTCGCGGCGATTTCGTCGGCCGGTCCGGGCGCCGGCCGGCCGACCGGTCGGCCGGCCGGCCGGCGCCCGGACCGGCCTTGGCCACCCCGACCGTGGTGCGGTACGCCGCACAGCCTTGAGCGGCTCAGGCACTGCGGGTCGCGGCGACGCCGGTACCCCGGTTTCGCGTGGCGGCGATCAGCCAGAACGGACCCGCCACGAAAACCGTGCCGCCGACCAGGTTGCCGAGCGTCGCCCAGAGGAGGTTGCGCAGCAGCCCGTGGGCACCCATGCCCCAGGAAAGGCTGGTGGCGACACCCGGGAGGGCGCCGGACGAGTGGGCGAACTGGAGCAGTAGAGGGAAGCCGATGAACCCCACGTTGGCGATGACGTGCTCCGTCATGCCGATGACGAAGGCGAACGGACCGTAGAAAGCGAATGACATACGGGCAAGGTCAGTCCGCGCTTTGAAGAACATGAACATGGTGGTCTGCAGGAACCAGGTGCAGAGTAGCGCGAGCAGGAATGTCGAGAAATTCGACGTTCCGCTCTTGGCCAAACCAACCGTGTAGGCGTGCGCGAGGAACGGAACCGACGTGTAGGGGCCACCGGCGCAGGCAGCGATACCGACGAAGACGAATGCGCCGACGATGTTTCCGGTCCAGCCCAGGCACATGAATCGAAGATACTGCAGCGGAGTCATGTGGCGTTCCAAGATCGCGATGAGGCCCGCCGCCATATCTGCGGTGATCAGGGACATGGAGGACACCAGGATGAGGACGAACGAGAATCCGAAGGCCACGCCCATGAGCAAGTCTCAGCGGCCGATGTCGGAAACAATGCGTTCACGCGACGCCTTTCCCGCTTCGATCTGAGTCGAGGTCCACGGCGACGAAGATCACCATGTCTGCCGCCTGGTATCTCTTTGAGGGCTTCGGCATGAAGTCGCTATGAGCGAGGTCGTCCGGTCTGCGGCTCTGGCCCACTCTGCGGAGGTGTGAAACAGGCACGGTCCCAGCGATCATGTGTGTCTACGTCCCATGATCACGCTGGAAGACTGTGCCCGCCGCCGCTGCGGGCAGCGACCAGGAGGGCGAGTACAGCGATACGTGCACAGCCGACGGTGACGACCCCGAACAGGACGCCGCATGAACACCGCCTCCGTCCCCGGGCCCCGCACGGCGGCGGCCCTGGCGGCCCGCCGCTGCGAGACCGAGACCGCTCTCCAAGGGGTCGACGAGGCCATCGCCCGCCTCCGACGCGAGCAGGCGGCGCAAGCCGTGGCCGGCTGAGTGCGGCTCAATTCACCGGACGGGCTCGCCTGAGCCCGTCCGGTCGTGTGGGGTGGCGTGTCAGCCCGACTGCGACGTGATGTGGTCGATCACCTCGTTGAACTGCGTGTGCTCCGGCTCCCGGACCTGGTCGGCCTGGCGGGCCGCCTGGACGAGGAGTAGTTCGCCGCCGCTCAGGGCGAGGCCAGCAGGGCCTCGCCCTCGCGGCGGAGCTTGGGGAATACGTGTTCGGCGCAGCCGGCGACGCGCAGTGCGGCGTCGGCTGTGGCGGAGGCGAAGGCGGCGTGGTCGTGGTCGTGGTCCGGGGAGGCGCGCCGGATGAGGATGACGCTCTCGATGAGGCCGAAGACGAGGTCGGCACGCAGCGCGAGATCCGCGGGCGCGAGGTCGGCCCCCGCGGTGGTGGCGGCGAGGAGCCCTGCGTAGGCGGTCTTGAGGTCCTCGCGGACGGCGCGGAAGGCGGCGAAGCGGTCGGCCCGGACCTCGGGCAGCAGATAGAGCGCGCCGAGGTTGTGGGGGCCGCCGCACAGAAGGGCGGCGTCGGCGCGGCACAGGGCCCAGAGCCGGGCCTCAGCGGGGACCTCGTGGCGGGCGGCGAGGCCGAGGGCTAGGTCGAGGGAGGGCCGTACGGTGCCTTCGAGGAGAGCGGCGAGGAGATCCTCCTTGCCGCCGAAGTAGTGGTACATCGAAGCCTGGCGCATGCCGGCCCGCTCGGCGACGGCGCGGGTCGTGGTGGCGGCGTATCCGCGCTCGGTGAAGAGTTCGGCGGCGGCCATGAGGAGTTCCTCGCGGGCGGACAGGCCGCTGTCCGGTCGCGTCTGCGCGCGCGGCCGTCCGACGCGCCGTCCCGAGGTGCTCACCGGACGATCGTCGCACACGCGCGCGGGCGGTCCCGGCGTGAGCGGTCGGTAACTCCCCCGAAACAGCCGGGCAATCGGGGCGAAGCCACGCCCGCTTAATTTCTGTCGTGCGACAGAAATAGACCGTCGAACCGGAGGTGGAAGCCGTGGCGACAGGGACAGGCTCGACATACGGGGCCCGCGACCATGCCCGCGCCCAGGAGGGCACACAGGTCGACACCATGCCCACTCTCCCCGCCGGCGCCTGGCCCAACCCCCCGGCCGGCGTCGCGCCGGACCGCATCGTCTGGGCCGAGACCGTGGCCGGCGGCAACTACACGCACAAAGTCATCGCCCGCGGCACCGAGCTGCGCCTCACCGACCTGGCCGGCGACGCCTGCGCCCACGTGCTGCTCTACGCGGACGGCCGCCCCTGGGAGCGGCTCAACGCCGCCGACACCGTCAAGGTCCTCTGGAACGCGTACGTCGGCGAAGGCCATCTGCTCCTGTCCGACCAGGGCCGCGTCCTCGCCTCCGTCGTCGCCGACACCAGCTCCCGCCACGACGCGCTGTGCGGCACCTCCACCGCCGTACGCAACACCCAGCGCTACGGCGACGGTTCACCGCAGGGCCCCTCCCCCGCCGGGCGCGAGCTGCTGAAACTTGCCGCGCTGAAGAACGGGCTGGAGCCACGCGATCTGCCACCGTCCCTGTCTTTCTTCCAGGGCGTACGGGTCGTGGCCGACGGCAAGCTCGAGTTCACCGGATCCGCCGGGCCGGGGGCGTCGGTGACCCTGCGGGCCGAGCAGCCGCTGACCGTACTGATCGCCAACGTCCCGCACCCGGTGGACCCGCGCCCCGACTACGTGTGCACGCCGCTGGAGGTGCTGGCCTGGCGGGCCGCGCCCACAGCGCCCGGCGACCGGCTCTGGGACGCCACGCCCGAGGGCCGCCGCGCCTTTCTCAACACCGACGACCACCTCGCCGCCAGGGGGATCCAATGAAGGTGACCAGCACCGTCGTTCCGGCCCGCGCGCCGTGGTCCGCGGTCGTCAGCAAGGGTGAGCACCTCGCCATCACCGACCTCGGCGGCAACCAGGCCGTGGACTGCCTGCTGTACGACGCCCACGACACCGCCGTCCGCTACAGCGCGCCCGACACCATCCACGCGCAGGGCAACATCTTCCTGACCACCGGCAGCGTGCTGCTCTCCAACGAGCACACCCCGCTCATGACCGTCGTCGAGGACACCTGCGGACGCCACGACACCGTCGGCGGCGCCTGCTCCAAGGAATCCAACACTCTGCGCTACGGCCACCACACCTGGTCCCAGCACGCCTGCGTGGAGAACTTCCTCGCCGAGGGCGCCAAGCACGGCCTCGGCAAGCGCGACCTGGTCAGCAACATCAACTGGTACATGAACGTCCCCGTCGAGGAGGACGGCACCCTCGGCATCGTCGACGGCATCTCCTCCCCCGGCCTGAAGGTCGTGCTGCGCGCCGAGACCGACGTCCTCGTCCTGGTCTCCAACTGCCCGCAGATCAACAACCCCTGCAACGGCTTCGACCCCACCCCCGTACGCATGACGATCACCGAGGGCGCCGCATGAGCCGTACGCCGGGCTTTGACACCCTCCTGGTCGCCAACCGCGGCGAGATCGCCGCCCGCATCATCCGCACCGCCCGCCGCCTCGGCCTTCGTACCGTCGCGGTCTACTCCGACCCCGACCGCTCCGCCCCCCATGTCCGCCTCGCCGACGAGGCCGTACGGCTCGGGCCCGCCCCGGCCAAGGCCAGCTACCTGGACGTCGACGCCGTGCTGGAGGCCGCCCGCCGCACGGGCGCCGGCGCGATCCACCCGGGGTACGGATTCCTGTCCGAGGACGCGGACTTCGCGCGCCGCTGCCAGGCCGAGGGCCTGGTCTTCGTCGGCCCGACCCCGCAGCAGCTCGAGCTCTTCGGCGCCAAGCACACCGCCCGCGCCGCCGCCGAGGCCGCCGGGGTGCCGCTGCTGCCCGGCACCGGGCTGCTGGACGGCCTGGACGCGGCGCGCGCCGCAGCCGACGCGCTCGGCTACCCCGTCATGCTCAAGGCCACCGGCGGGGGCGGCGGCATCGGCATGCAGGCCTGCCACTCCCCCGCCGACCTCGCCGAGTCCTGGGACCGCGTGCAACGGGTCGCCGCCGCGTCCTTCTCCGGAGCTGGGCCCCTCCTGCCCGAGGGCGGGCAAGGAGGGAGGGTGTTCCTGGAACGGCTGGTGGAGCGCGCCCGCCATGTCGAGGTCCAGGTCTTCGGCGACGGCCACGGCCGCGTCGTCACCCTCGGCGACCGCGACTGCTCCCTGCAACGCCGCAACCAGAAGGTGGTGGAAGAAGCCCCCGCCCCCGGCCTCCCCGACTCCGTACGCCGCCAACTCGCTGACACCGCTCGCTCGTTGTGCGCCTCGGTCGACTACCGGTCGGCGGGCACGGTGGAGTACGTCTACGACGCCGCGCGCGGCGAGGCGTACTTCCTGGAGGTCAACACCCGTCTGCAGGTCGAGCATCCGGTCACCGAGGCGACGTACGGCATAGACCTGGTGGAGTGGATGCTGCGGCTCGCGCGCGGCGAGGTCTTCGACATCACGCCGGAGGCCCCGCGCGGTCACGCCGTCGAGGCCCGCGTCTACGCCGAGGACCCCAGCCGGGGCCACCGGCCGAGCGCGGGGCTGCTGACGCGGGTGCGCTTCCCGGAGGGCGAGGGCGTGCGGGTCGACGCCTGGATCGAGACGGGCACCGAGGTGACGACCTCGTACGACCCGATGCTGGCCAAGATCATCGCGCACGGCACCGACCGCGCCGACGCCCTCGACCGGCTGGCCCGGGCCCTCGCCGAGACCCGCGTCGACGGCATCGAGACCAACCTCGGCCTGCTGCGCGCGGCCGCCGCCTCGCCCGCGCTCCGGGCCGCCGGCCACACCACCGCCTCCCTCGACGGGATCACCGACCCCACCCCGCGCATCGAGGTCGTCCGCGCGGGCACCCTCACCACCGTCCAGGACTGGCCCGGCCGCACCGGCCTCTGGCACGTCGGCGTGCCGCCCTGCGGCCCGATGGACGACCTGTCCTTCCGCCTCGGCAACGAGGCCCTGGGCAATGACGAGGGCGCCCCCGGGCTCGAATGCACCCTCCAGGGGCCGCAGTTGCGGTTCACCCGGGCCACCACTGTCTGCGTCACCGGCGCCCCCGCCGCCGTCACGGTCGACGGGGTGCCGGTCCCCCAGTGGGAGCCGTTCACCGTCCCTGCGGGGGCGTTGCTGGATGTTCCGGCGCCCGGGGGGCACGGCCTGCGTACGTACGTCCTCTTCGCGGACGGCGGCCTGGACGTGCCGGACTTCCTCGGCAGCGCCGCCACGTTCACGCTGGGGCGCTTCGGCGGCCACGGCGGGCGGACGCTGCGGGCGGGTGACGTACTGCACGGCGGGTCTACGGTGGTGGGCACGCCGGTGCCCGAGGGCCGGCGGCCTTCTTTCGGTGCCGAGTGGCTGGTCGGGGCGGTCGAAGGGCCGCACGCCGCGCCCGAGTTCTTCACCGAGGAGGACATCCAGGAGTTCTACGCCGCCGAGTGGAAGGTCCACTTCAACTCGGCGCGGACCGGGGTGCGGCTGGTCGGCCCCAAGCCGCGCTGGGCACGAACGGACGGCGGCGAGGCGGGACTTCACCCCTCCAACATCCACGACACGCCCTATTCGGTGGGCGCTGTCGACTACACCGGCGACATGCCGGTCCTGCTCGGGCCGGACGGGCCCTCGCTCGGCGGCTTCGTCTGCCCCGCCACCATCGTCACCGGCCAGCGCTGGAAGCTCGGCCAGTTCCGGCCCGGCGACACGGTGCGCTTCGTCCCCGTGACGGAGGACGCGGCGGCGGCGCTCCGCCTCGCGCCCGCCGTACAGCCGGTGGCCTCGCGGCCCGCTCTCCGGGACGGCGGCGTCCTCGGGCGCCTCCCCGAGACCGACGGCCGCCCCTCGGTCACGTACCGCCGCAGCGGCGACGACAACCTGCTCATCGAGTACGGCCCCATGCAGCTCGACCTCGCCCTGCGCATGCGGGTGCACGCCCTCGCCGAACGCCTCACTGCCGACGCCCTCCCCGGCGTCGTCGACCTCACCCCCGGCATACGGTCCCTGCAGGTCCACGTCGACCCCGACATCCTGCCGACCGCCAAGCTCCTCGCCCTCGCCCAGGAGGCCGAGGCCCAGCTACCCCCCACGGACGCGCTCCGCGTGCCCAGCCGCACGGTGCACCTGCCGCTGTCCTGGGACGACCCGGCCACGCGGGAGGCCATCGCCCGGTACATGGCGGGGGTACGGGACGACGCGCCATGGTGCCCGTGGAACATCGAGTTCATCCGCCGTGTCAACGGCCTCGAGTCCGTGGACGATGTCTACCGGACGGTCTTCGACGCGGAGTATCTGGTGCTGGGGCTGGGTGACGTGTACCTGGGCGCGCCGGTTGCGACGCCGCTCGACCCCCGGCACCGGCTCGTCACGACGAAGTACAACCCGGCGCGGACGTGGACCGCCGAGAATTCGGTGGGCATCGGGGGTGCGTACCTCTGCGTTTACGGGATGGAGGGGCCCGGGGGGTACCAGTTCGTGGGCCGTACGGTCCAGGTGTGGTCGAGCTGGTCGGGCTCCCATCTCAGGCAGCCGTGGCTGCTGCGGTTCTTCGACCGCATCAAGTGGTATCCCGTCGAGGCCGACGAACTCCTCGATATGCGGGCCGACATGGCTGCGGGTCGGCTTCACCTGCGGGTCGAGGACGGCGAGTTCTCGCTCGCCGAGCACCAGCGTTTCCTTGCCGAGAACGCGGACTCGATTGCCGCGTTTCGCGCCCGTCAGGGTGCCGCGTTCGGGGCCGAGCGGGATGCGTGGGAGGCGGCGGGCGAGTTCGCCCGTGCGGAGGCGGCTGTTGCTCCCGCACCGGCCACGGCCGACGTCGCTGTGCCGGAGGGTGGGTGCACCGTGGAGGCCGAATTCGCTGCCAGCGTCTGGCAGGTCGCTGTGCGTCCGGGTGAGCGGGTTCGGGCCGGGCAGAAGCTGCTCGCCCTTGAGGCCATGAAGATGGAGTCCGCGGTCTCGGCCCCCGCCGATGGCGTCGTCGCCGAGGTTCTTGTCGCCCCCGGCGATCAGGTGTCGGCCGGTACGGCGTTGCTCACGCTGGGGCCGGGGTGAGCGGCTCCCTGGGTGGGGGTGCGCGGGGCTTCGGTTCGTGGGTGGGTCGGGGCGTGTCGGGGTGGGTCCTATGAGACGGCGCTGCAGTCGATTTGCGGCCGGAGCAGCGTGGTCGCCCACTCTGTTCCTCGCCAGCTCGGAACCGGACGTTCTGCGTCGCTTTAGTGTCTCTACGGACCCGCCCCGCCCCACCCCCTCCGCGCCGACGGCGGCTGCCGGTCGGTGGGTGTTCCTGACCTCCTCGTCCCGGCACGGACCGGCAGCCCCCACCACCACAAGGAGACGCACGCGATGACCGGACCTGCACTCAGCCGCGTACGCGCCGCGTACACGAAGATCGCCGAGGTGGACCGGCCCGAGATCTGGATCGGGCTCAGGCCGCAGGCCGAGGTGGAGGCGGAGGCCCGCGCGATCGACGCGCGCCTGGCCGCAGGGGAACACCTCCCGCTGGCCGGGACGACCGCTGCGGTGAAGGGGAACATCGACATCGCCGGCTTGCCCACGACCGCCGGGTGCCCTTCGTACGCGTACGAGCCGGAGCGGGATGCCCCGGCCGTGGCGCGGCTGAAGCAGGCGGGCGCCGTCGTCCTGGGAAGTACGAACCTGGACCAGTTCGCCACGGGCCTGGTCGGCACCAGGAGCCCGTACGGCGCCGTGCGCAACGCGTATGACCCGGCGCGGGTCAGCGGGGGCAGCAGCAGTGGGTCGGCCGTTGCTGTGGCGCTCGGGATCGCCGATATCGCGCTGGGGACGGACACCGCGGGCTCGGGGCGCGTGCCGGCGGCGTTCAACGGAATCGTCGGCATCAAGCCGACGTACGGGCTGGTCCCGCCGACCGGGGTTGTGCCGGCCTGCGCGAGCGTGGACTGCGTGACGGTGTTCGCCCGTACGATCCGGGAAGCGGAACGCGCCTTCGGATTCCTCGCCTCGCCCGCAGGGCGGACCGGGGAGCCGCCGGCCCGCCGGCCCGGGCCGTGGCGGGTCGCGGTGCCGCCCACGGATCAGCTCGGTGAGCTGGACAAGGGGTGGGCGGAAGCTTTCGAAGCGGCCGCGCAGCGGCTCGCCGAGGCGGGCGCGGAGCTGCGCAGTGTTGAGCTCACGGCGTTCTCGGCGGCGGCTGAACTGCTGTATGAGGGCGCGTTCGTGGCGGAGCGCTACACCGCTGTCGGTGGCTTTATCGACAAGCATGCCGACGACCCGGCCCTCGACCCCACCGTCGCCCGCATCATCACGGCCGCCCGGGACCTCCCGGCGCACCGACTGTTCGCCGACATGGACAAACTGGCCGCACTGCGTGCGCAGGCCATGGCGGAGCTGAGTGACGCGGATGCGCTGCTGCTGCCCACGACCCCCGGCCATCCCACTCTGGCCGAGGTGGCGGCCGATCCGCTGGGCGCGAACGCACGCCTTGGCAGATTCACCAACTCCACCAATCTGCTGGGCATGTGCGGGATCGCCGTCCCGGCCGGCGAGGTGGACGGGCTGCCCTTCGGGGTGATGGTGCTCGGCCGTGGCTTCACGGACGACCGTACGGCGGCCATCGCCCGGCTGCTCAAGCCGACCGCGAAGCTCGTGGTCGTCGGCGCCCACCTGTCGGGGCAGCCCCTCAACCCCCAGCTGCTCGGCTTGGGGGCCCGGCTGGTGGCCACGACCAGTACCGCGCCCGAGTACCGGCTGTACGCCCTCGACACGGAGCCGCCGAAGCCGGGCCTGGTCCGGGTCCCGGACGGCGGCGCGGCCATCGAGGCCGAGGTCTGGGAGCTGCCGACCGAGGGGCTGGGCGCGCTACTGGCCGCGCTGCCGCGCCCCATGGCGCTGGGCAGGGTCGGGCTTGCGGACGGCACGACGGCCCCCGGGTTCCTGTGCGAGCCGGAGGCGGTCGGCAAGGCAATGGACATCACAACCTACGGCGGATGGCGCGCATTTCTCGCCGATTCGTGAGTCTGCGTGATCCTTTCGAACGCCGCGTTTCCGCACCGTTAAGGAATCGAGTGGCCGTCCGACCATAAAGGGACAGGAGTTCGACCTCAATGGTTGGGGGTCGGGGATCCTCGAGCCGGTCTGCCACCGGCGCATTTCGCGGGGCCCCGCACGCCCCCACTGATGTGGGGAATTCCGGACGCCCTCAATTGCCGCCGTGTGTCCCGAATTTCCCTCGGGTCCATCCCGTGTCACCGCGCGGGCGACCACCCTTGACCGTTTCCGCGTGTCTCTGTCACCGTTCAGTCGGCTTTAGCCAACACAGGGGAGCACACCATGGCACCGGCAATACGCCGCCGCGCCGTCGTGACCGGACTCGGCGTCATCGCGCCGGGCGGAAACTGCCGCAAGGCCTTCTGGGAACACGTCACTTCAGACGTGAGCGCCATCCGAGAAGAGGCCTCACACCCATGCCCGTAGAGTTCCTCGGCATCGCCGCGACCAACGAAGGCTCCGAAGTCACCTCGCGCTCCGGCGCCTCCTTGGACAAGGACTACACCCTCCGCCTCGCCCGCGCCCACGAGGACAACGGCTGGGACCGGATCCTCTTCGCTTACGGTTCCGGGTCCCCCGACCCCGCGCCCGCCGCCGCGTACATCGCCGCGAAGACCGAGCGCATCCAGATCCTGCTGGCGCACCGGCCCAACGTCTCGTACCCGACCTTCGCCGCGAAGACCTTCGCGACCCTGGACCGGATCAGCGACGGGCGCCTGGCGGTGCACTTCATCACCGGCGGCAACGACCACGAGCAGCAGCGCGAGGGCGACTTCCTCACCAAGGACGAGCGGTACGCGCGGACCCGTGAGTACATCCAGATCGTCAAGAAGATCTGGACCACGCACGAGCCCTTCGACCACGAGGGCGCCCACTACCGCTTCAACGACTTCGTCTCCGACACCTTCCCCGTCCAGCAGCCCCGCCCGCGCGTCTCCTTCGGCGGTTCGTCCGCGGCGGCGTACGAGGCCGGGGGCGCCGAGGCCGACATCTACTGCCTGTGGGGCGAGCCGCTGGCCGAGACCGCGCAACAGATCGAGTCCGTCAAGGCCGCCGCGAAAGCCGCCGGCCGGACCGACGTGCCGAAGATCCAGGCCGCCTTCCGGCCCATCATCGCCCCGACCGAGGAACTGGCCTGGGAGAAGGCCCACCGGACGCTGGACCGCATCCGCGCCCGCAAGGCGTCGGGGCCGCCGCTGAGCCGCCGGCACCCCCTCAAGAACCCCGAGAACACCGGCTCCCAGCGCCTCTTGGAAGTCGCCGCGAAGGGCGACCTCCACGACCGCGCACTCTGGACCCCCACCGCCGCCGCCACCGGCGGCGCCGGCAACTCCAACGCCCTCGTCGGCACCCCGGAGACCGTCGCCCAGGCCCTCCTCGACTACTACGACCTCGGCGTCGACATCCTCTCGGCCCGCGGCTACGACCTGCTGGACGACGCGATCGACTTCGGGCGGTACGTCATCCCGATCGTGCGCGAAGAAGTAGCCAAGCGTGACGCTGCGCGTGCCTGACCGGGTTGGGAGTAGGCCGCTCTCCCCCAGCTAGATGCTGGGTGGGGGTCCCCCCAGACGGAGTCTGGGGGAGAGTGCCGCCAAGGCGAGCGAAGCGAGGTGGGGGACCCCCACCTCTTCGCTCGCCTTGCGGAAAGTTCTCCCACAACCTTCACCCAACAGACGAGTACGCCACCACGCCCCGGAGCAGCGCATCGACCGCCTTGCGGGCATTGCGCCGCACCGGGCTGGCGTCTGGCGCCGCGGCCGCGATCTGGCCGAGCACATCGATCAGCTGCTTGGTCCAGCGGACGAAGTCACCGGCCGGCATGTCCGCGTCGCGGAGCACCGCGTCGAGGCCGTGTCCGGAGGCCCAGCGGTACGCGGGCCAGGCGAAGCCGAGGTCGGGCTCGCGCTGACCGACGCCTTCGGCCTGGTTGATGCGGTGCTGCTCTTCGAGCGCGTCGAGGCGGCCCCAGATGCGGACCATCTCGGCGAGCGCGTCGCGCGCATTGCCGCTGGGCAGGCGCGGCGGCATCGCGTCGTCCGCGGAGCGGGCCTCGTAGACGAGAGCCGAGGCGCAGGCAGCGAGCTCGGCGGGGCCGAGGGCGTCCCAGACGCCTTCGCGCAGGCACTCGCTGGCCAGCAGGTCGAGCTCGCCGTAGAGCCGGGCGAGCCGGCGGCCCTCCGGGGTGACCCTGTCGGCCTCCAGGTAGCCGAGGTCGGTCAGGAGCGCGCAGATGCGGTCGAAGGTGCGGGCGATGGTGTTCGTACGGCCTTCGATGCGGCGCTCCAACTGCCGGGTGTCGCGGAGCAGCCGGTGGTAGCGCTCGGACCAGCGGGCGTGGTCCTCGCGCTCGTCGCAGCCGTGGCAGGGGTGGGCGCGGATCTCGGTGCGCAGGCGGGAGATCTCGCGGTCGTCGGCGGCAGCCGCCCGCTCCTTGCGGTGGCGCGGCGGCGCCACGATCCCGGCGGTGCCTGCCTTGGACCGCATCGCGGTCGCGAGGTCGCGCCGGGACTGCGGGCTTCGCGGGTTGAAGGACTTGGGGATGCGCATACGGTCGAGGGCTTCGACCGGCACCGGGAAGTCGACGGGCGCGAGCCGCTTGACCTGCCGCTCGGCGGTGAGGACGAGCGGGCGCGGCCCGTCGTGCTGGAACTGCTCGTGCCGGGGGTGGTAGCCGGTGGACCGGCCCGCCGGGACGCCGGGGTCCAGAACGAGCGCGAGGCCGGCGAACTTGCCGGCCGGGACATGGATGATGTCGCCCGGCTTGAGCTTCTCCAGCGCGTCGGCGGCGGCGGCCCGCCGCTGCGCCGTGCCCTCGCGGGAAAGTTCGGCCTCACGGTCCTTCAACTGCCTGCGCAGGCTCATGTATTCGTCGAAGTCGCCGAGGTGGCAGGTCATGGTCTCCTTGTAGCCGTCCAGGCCCTCCTCGTTGCGCTGCACCTGCCGCGAGATGCCGACCACCGACCGGTCGGCCTGGAACTGGGCGAAGGAGGTCTCCAGCAGCTCCCTCGACCGATGCCGGCCGAACTGCCCGACCAGGTTGACCGCCATGTTGTACGAGGGCTTGAAGGACGAGCGCAGCGGATACGTCCGCGTACCGGCCAGACCCGCCAGGGCCGCCGGGTCGAAGCCGCGCTGCCAGAGCACCACCGCGTGGCCCTCGACGTCGATGCCGCGCCGTCCGGCGCGGCCGGTGAGCTGGGTGAACTCCCCCGGGGTGATGTCGGCGTGGGTCTCGCCGTTCCACTTGACGAGCTTCTCCAGGACGACGGAGCGGGCCGGCATGTTGATGCCGAGCGCCAGCGTCTCGGTGGCGAACACCGCCTTGACCAGGCCGCGTACGAACAGCTCCTCGACGACCTCCTTGAAGGTCGGGAGCATGCCGGCGTGGTGGGCGGCGACGCCGCGCTCCAGGCCTTCCAGCCACTCGAAGTAGCCCAGGACGTGCAGGTCTTCGTCGGGGATGGACTTGGTCCGCTCCTCCACGATGGCCCGCACCTTGACGCGCGCCTCGTCGTTGTTGAGGCGCAGCCCGGCGGCCAGGCACTGCTGGACGGCGGACTCGCAGCCGGCCCGGCTGAAGATGAAGGTGATGGCGGGCAGCAGGCCCTCCGCGTCCAGCCGGTCGATGACCTCGACGCGACTGGGGGTCCAGACCCGGCTTCGCTGGCGCCGCTCGCGCTCGCGGTCGGCCTCGCGGACCTTGCCGCGGCCGCGGCCGAAGCCGCCGGCCTGGCTCTCCATCCGGGCCAGGCGTACGAGGTCGGGGTTGACCTCGCGCCGGGTGCGGTCGGGGGATCCGGGGGCGCCGCTCTTCTCCTCGTACAGGTCGTACATCTTGCGGCCGGCCATGACGTGCTGCCAGAGCGGGACCGGGCGGTGCTCGGAGACGATGACCTCGGTGTCGCCGCGGACGGTGTCGAGCCAGTCGCCGAACTCCTCGGCGTTGGAGACGGTCGCGGACAGCGACACCAGCGTCACGGACGGCGGGAGGTGGATGATGACTTCCTCCCAGACCGCGCCGCGGAAGCGGTCGGAGAGGTAGTGCACCTCGTCCATCACCACGTACCCCAGCCCGTCGAGGGCCTGGGATCCCGCGTACAGCATGTTGCGCAGGACCTCGGTGGTCATGACGATCACCGGGGCATCGCCGTTGACGCTGTTGTCACCGGTGAGCAGGCCGACCTTCTCGGCGCCGTAGCGCTTGACGAGGTCGGTGAACTTCTGGTTGGACAGCGCCTTGATCGGCGTGGTGTAGAAGCATTTGCGGCCCTCGGCGAGGGCCAGGTGGACGGCGAACTCGCCGACGATCGTCTTGCCGGACCCGGTGGGCGCGGCGACCAGGACACCCTTTCCGGCTTCCAGGGCCTGGCATGCCTCGATCTGGAACGGGTCCAGCTCGAAGTCGTACAGCTCGCGGAAAGGCGCGAGGGCGGTGGCCTGCTCGACCGCCCGGAGCTTGGCGGCGGCGTAGCGCTCTGCGGGGGACATCTCGTCACTCATCTTGACACCGAGCGTACCGGCAGCCACTGACAGAGGACGTGATCTTTTCTTTTCGAATACCTTCTGAGCAGCGTCGTCGGGGTCAGGTGGCGTCGTCGAAGCCGTCGCCGGAGCCGCTGCGCTCGATCTGGTCGCGCCCGCTGGGCTGCTCGGGCAGGGCCGCGCCGACCGGCTCGGGGGTGAGGTCCACGTCGGAGGCCTCGTCGTCGTCCAGATCGGCGTCGGGGTTCGACCGGCGGCGGCGCTTGTCATTGACCAACGAGACCCCGACTGCGATGAAGTACAGGACCCAGATGGGTCCGGCCAGCGCGAGCATGCTGAGCGGGTCGGTGCTCGGCGTCGCGACGGCGGCGAAGACCGTGATGCCCATGATCATGCCGCGCCACCAGCCGAGCATCCGCTTACCGGACAGGATCCCGGCGAAGTTCAGCAGGACCAGCAGCAGGGGCATCTCGAAGGAGAGGCCGAAGACGACGACCATGCGCGTGACGAGGTCGAGGTAGTCGTCGAGGTGGAGGAGGTTGTCGACGCCCTTGGGGGTGAAGTCGATGAGGACCGTGGCGGTGGTCGGCAGGATCTTGTACGCGAAGAAGGCGCCGGCCAGGAAGAGCGGGAAGCCGACGCCGACGAAGCTGAGCGCGTACCGCTTCTCGTTCTTGTGCAGGCCGGGGGCGAGGAAGGCCCACAGCTGGTACAGCCAGACCGGGGTGGACAGCACCACACCGGCCATGAGGGAGACCTTCAGCGCGAGCGTGAACGGCGTCAGCAGGCCGTCCATGACCAGGTGTGCGCAGTGGGTGTCCGACTTGACGGAGCTGGACTGGTTGGCGATGTCGCTGAGCGACGCCTTGCAGCCGATCGACGTCAGTACCGGCTTCACGAGGAAGGCGATCAGGTCGTTGTAGAAGAAGGCAGCGACAACGGTGATCGCGATGATCGCGAGCAGCGCTTTGCCGAGCCGGTTGCGCAGCTCACGCAGGTGCTCCGCGAGGGGCATGCGCCCCTCCGGGTCCTTCTCCTGCTGGCGGGCAGACTTGAGCAACCCACGTCCTCATCTCGTGCGGCAGCCGCCGTCGCCGTCGGCTTGGTGTGTCTGTCCTGGTGACCTGGGCCTGGGGCCTGGGGAGAGCCGGGGTCAGCTCTGGGTGGTCTCGTGCGGCTGCGGGGTCTCGTTGACCGGGCGGGCGCTGGTCACATCGCCGGGAGAAGCCTGGATGGTCTTGGGCGCGGCCTGCTGCTCGGCGGTGGTGTTGTCGGCGGGCGGCCCGGCCGGGGCCGGCGCGTCGTCGTTCTTCATCGCCTTGGCTTCACTCTTGAGGATGCGCATCGACTTGCCGAGGCCGCGCGCCATGTCCGGGAGCCGCTTCGCCCCGAACAGCAGCAGTACGACGACAAGGATGAGGATGATCTCCGGGGCGCCGAGCCTACCGAACATAAGCGAATACCTTCTTACCGAGGCGGCGTGGGTCCATGTCTGCCGAAGCTTTCGGACGGACGTCCGACCTTCGTTCTGCCAGCGATCGTAGCCTGCAGGGGTGAACGTCTGGCAATCCCCTGGCGTCCAGCTGGCTCCGCTGCCCCCGCCGCACTCCTTCGGGGCCGCGTTGGCCAGCGTACCTCTCGAGCTTGCCAAGAACGAGGGGCTGGCGTGACAGCGCTTTCTACGAGCCTTCTACGAGCTTCCTACGCCCCGGCGGGCTCAGCGCCGGACGCTGTCCCCGGTCCTGCGTGCCACGGGCTCCGCGGCCCGCCGCAGGTCGTCCGAGGCGCGCGAGATCTCGTCGGTGCTGCGGCCCAGCTGCCGGGCCAGCCCCTGGACCTCGGCGAAGACCCGGATACCGAGGACGCCGAGGACAAGGATGCCGACGGTCGCCAGGCCCACGTAGAGGTAGAGCAGCCACATGACGGATGAGCCTAGTGGGTCGGCCGGTGTGGATCAGCCCACGTGCAGGCGCATGGTGTTGACCCCGCCGCCGGTGAGCAGCTCGATGATGCGGTCGCCGGCCGGTTTGCGTACGAAAGTGCCGCAGTCGGGGCAGGTGAAGGAGTAGAAGGTGGTCCTGTGGCTGCCGCCTATGGCCAGCCGCAGGGCGCTGGCGGACAGCTCGAAGCGGCCCCGGCAGTCGGGGCAGGCCGCCTTGAACACGACGCTCGGGACCATCACCGGATTCTCCCCTTACTCCCCGTACGCCGCCAGGGCCTCGGCGGCGGCCTTCTGGGCGCTGTCCGCGAGGTCCCGAGGGGAGACGATCCGGCCGTCGCGGCCCAGCCGCAGGGCGAGCCTGCGCAGGGAGCCCGGGTCGGGGGTGCGCAGGGTGATCCGCAGGGCGCCGTCGGGGAGCTCCTCGGCGGTGTCGTGCGGGTAGTACTCGGCGACCCAGCGGCCGCCTGGGCCGACCTCGACCACGACCTCGGGGTCGTCGCCGGCCGGCTGGACCAGGCCCTGGGACAGGTCCCGGGGCTCGATGCGCGGCGGGTCGGAGGGCGTGTCGAGGAGCTTGATCTCGGCGACCCGGTCGAGCCGGAAGGTGCGCCGGTCCTCCGACAGATAGCACCAGCCCTCGAAGTAGGTGTGGCCGACGGCGAACAGCCGGATCGGGTCGACCTCGCGCTCGGTGAGGGCGTCACGGGACGGCGAGTAGTAGCGGATCCACAGCCGCCGGCCCTCGGTGATCGCCCGGTCGACATCGGCGAAGACGCTGCCCTCGGACTCGAAGGTGACCGACAGCCCGGCGCTGGCCCCGGCCGCCTCGCCCGCCGCCGCCTCCACCTTGGCGGTGGCGCGCAGCAGTGCCTGACGGTCGCTGTCGCGCAGGCCCGGCAGATTGGCCACGGCCCGCGCGGCGACCAGCAGCGCGGCGGCCTCGTCGGCGGCCAGCCGCAGCGGGTGGGCGGCTTCCGCGAGGGCGCCTTCGTTGTGCCACCAGATCCGCTCGCCGTCGGTGTCGATGTCGAGCAGGTCACCGCCCCGGAAGCTGGTTCCGCACAGCGGCAGCACATTGAGGTCGCCGATCAGCTCGGCCTCGGTCACCCCGAAGGCCCGGGCGACATCGCTGACCCGGGCGCCGGGGCGCTCGCGCAGATACGTCACCAGGGACAGCATCCGGCGGGTCTGGTCGATCGCGTTCGCCATGGTGTCCGTGACCCCCCTCAGCCCTTGGCCACGGCGCGCAGCCGGTCGATGACATCGGCCCGCAGCTCGGCGGGCTCCAGGACCACCACATCGGGCCCGAACTCCGCCAGCCAGGCGTCCAGCCCGTGCCCGTACGGGATCTCCAGCTCGTCCCAGTCGGCGTCGACGGGCAGTATCTCCACCGCCCGGGCGCGCAGCGGGTACCCGGAGTCGCGGCGCAGCCTGATGCGGGCGGTGCTGCCGGTGGAGCCGTCGCCGGCCCAGCCGGCCACGGTGGCGCGTACGTCCACGTGGTCGGGGACGGGGGCGGTGAAGCCGCCGCCGCGCAGCCGGACCCGGCCGGTGATGCGCGAGAGCCGGAAGACCCGGACGTCCGAGCGGTCGCGGTCCAGCCCTGCGAGGTACCAGTGGCCGCGCCAGCACTCCAGGGCCCAGGGCTCGACCTGGCGGGGCTCGGGGCGTACGGCGTTGGCCTTGCGGTAGTCGAAGGCGACGGCGCGGCGCTCGCGGGCGGCGGTCATCAGCGGCTCGAAGGCCGGCTCGGGCGCGGGGATGCGAGGCTCCAGGGCGCTGTGGGCGCCGGCCGGGAGGTCGTCCGTACCGTCGTCGAAGGGGACGCCGGCGGCGCGCAGCTTCTGCAGGGCTCCGCTGGCGGCCTCGGCGAAGCGGGCCTGCTGCCAGACCTTGGCGGCCAGGGTGAGGGCAGCGGCCTCTTCGGCGTCGAGGGCGATCTCGGGTAGGCGGTTGCGGTCGCGGCGGGCGAGGTAGCCGATCTCGCCGTCCAGGCTCTCGATGGTGTCGATGACCATGCCGAGCTCGCGGAGATCGTCCTTGTCCCGCTCGAACATCCGGTTGAAGGCGTCGTCGGAGCCCTCGTGATAGGCCTCGATGGAGGTGCGCAACTCGCGCTTGCTGACCGGGCGCCGGGTGTTCATCAGGCACAGCGCCAGGTTCATCAGCCGCTCGGCCTTGGCAATGGCCACTCGCGCAACCTTCCTTCTTCAGCTCTCGTTGCAGACCGTACCGCCATGACGCCGCACGGCAAAAGCGAAACCCCCGCCGGACCGGCCGATGGCCTGGCCCGGCGGGGGCTCCCGGTCAGCCTGTCGTCAGACGGACAGCAGGTCCACGACGAAGATCAGGGTCTCGCCGGGCCTGATCGCCGGGGTGGGACTCTGGTTGCCGTAGGCGAGGTGCGCGGGGATGGTCAGCTGGCGGCGCCCGCCGACCTTCATGCCCTGCACGCCCTGGTCCCAGCCCTTGATGACGCGGCCGCCGCCGAGCGGGAAGGTGAAGGGAGAGTTGCGGTTCCAGCTCGCGTCGAACTCCTCGCCAGTGCTGAAGGAGACGCCGACGTAGTGGACGGTGACGTTCTGGCCCGCCCTGGCCTCGGGGCCGTCGCCCTCCCAGATGTCCTTGATCTCGAGCTCCGCCGGGGGGTTGCCGCCGGGGAAGTCGATCTCGGGCTTTTCGATGCTCACGTGCTTGCTCCTCGTTGGATTGCGGGCAACCTGGTCATTCTTGCAGTCGTCGGCTACCGGGCCGCCTACACGACCGCGAGAATGTCCACCGAGAAGACCAGTGTCGAGTTGGCCGGGATGCTGGACTGCGCGGTGGATCCGTAGCCCAGGGACGGCGGGATGACCAGCAGCAGCCGGCTGCCGACCTTCTTGCCTGTCAGGCCCTGGGACCAGCCCTTGATGACCTGGTCGAGGGTCAGCGAGGCCGGCGAGGTGTCCCAGCTGCTCTGGAACTGCTTGCCGGTCTTCCAGAGCACGCCCTTGTACTGGACGACGACGGTGTCGGTGCCCTTGAGTGTCTGGCCGTTGCCCTCGATGACGTAGTTGGAGACCAGCTGCGTCGGCGGGTTCTTCGAGGTCGGGACGGTGACGGAGGGGGCCTTGCCGTCGGTGTTGACGCCGATCTTGGGCAGGTTCGGGTCGGTCTGCGGGACCACCGTGCCGCCCTTGACCGTGGTCGGGACAGTGGTGGTGGAGATGATGTCCACGACGAAGACGAGGGTGGAGTTGGCCGGGATGGTGCCGGCCGCCTGGCTGCCGTAGCCCAGGGACGGCGGGATGACCATCTCGACCCGGCTGCCGGCCTTCTTGCCGACCAGAGCCTGGTCCCAGCCCGGAATGACGGCGCCGGTGCCGATCGAGGTGGTGATCGGCTTCTTCTGGTCGTAGCTGTTGTCGAAGACCTTCCCGGTCTCGTAGATCTGGCCCAGGTAGTTCGCCTTGATGAAGTCACCCTTTTTGACGGTCGCCCCGTTGCCCTGGATCGGGGTCGCGGTGACCAGCTTCGTCGGCTTGCTACCCGTTCCCTTGGCGACGGTCGGCTTCTCGCCGAACTTCGTACCGGCGGTGATCTTGGGCACTCCCCCGCTGGCGGAGTCGGAAGAGCCCTTGCTGTCGCTGCCGCAGGCCGCCGTCAGCAGCAAGGCGGGGACGATCAGAAGGGCGGCCAGTTGTCGGCGCACGATTAATGCCTCAGCTCATCGATGGATCTTGACGGTCAGTTCAGTGCGCGCCACTCTACGACGCGCGCAGGGCCCCGTACGAGTAACGTACGGGGCCCTGCGTCGCATTGACACCAACTGCTACATCCCGTGCTACATGCCGGCGATGAGCTTCTCAACCCGGTCGTCAACCGACCGGAAGGGGTCCTTGCACAGCACGGTGCGCTGCGCCTGGTCGTTGAGCTTGAGGTGCACCCAGTCGACGGTGAAGTCGCGGCGCTGCTCCTGCGCACGGCGGATGAAGTCGCCGCGCAGCCGCGCCCGGGTGGTCTGCGGGGGCACCGACTTGGCCTCGAAGATCTTGAGGTCGTTGCAGATCCGCTTGGCCTGGCCGCGCTTCTCGAGCAGGTAGTACAGACCTCGGCGACGGTGGATGTCGTGGTAGGCGAGGTCTATCTGCGCGATGCGCGGGTGCGACATGGTGAGGTTGTCGCGGGCCCGGTATCGCTCGATCAGCTGGTACTTCATGACCCAGTCGATCTCAGTGCCGATCCGGTCGAGGTCACCACTGCCGATGGATTCGAGGGTGCGGCCCCACAGTTCGAGTACCTGCTCGATGACGCCGCTGCGGATGCCGCGACGCTCGCAAAAGTCCACCGCCTTGGAGTAATACTCCTCCTGGATTTCCAGGGCGGACGCCTCGCGGCCGGAGGCCAGCCGGACCTTGCGCGACCCGGTGATGTCGTGGCTGACCTCGCGGATGGCCCGGATCGGGTTCTCCAGGGTGAGGTCGCGCATGACGGTGCCCGCCTCGATCATGCGCAGGACGAGGTCGGTGGCGCCGACCTTCAGCAGCATGGTCGTCTCGGACATGTTGGAGTCGCCGACGATGACGTGCAGGCGCCGGTAGCGCTCCGCGTCGGCGTGCGGCTCGTCGCGGGTGTTGATGATCGGCCGGGAACGGGTGGTCGCGGAGCTGACGCCCTCCCAGATGTGCTCGGCCCGCTGACTGACGCAGTAGACCGCGCCTCTGGGGGTCTGCAGCACCTTGCCCGCGCCGCAGAGCAGCTGCCGGGTGACCAGGAAGGGAATGAGGATGTCCGCGAGGCGTGAGAACTCCCCGTGGCGGGCGACCAGATAGTTCTCGTGGCAGCCGTACGAGTTTCCGGCGGAGTCGGTGTTGTTCTTGAAGAGGTAGACGTCGCCCGCGATGCCCTCTTCGTGCAGCCGCCGTTCGGCGTCGACGAGAAGGCCTTCGAGGATACGCTCGCCCGCTTTGTCGTGAGTGACCAGCTCCGTCACATTGTCACACTCCGGAGTGGCGTACTCCGGGTGCGAGCCGACATCGAGGTAGAGGCGGGCGCCGTTGCGGAGAAAGACATTGCTGCTACGGCCCCATGACACGACACGGCGGAAGAGGTACCGCGCCACCTCGTCCGGGGACAGACGCCGCTGCCCTCGAAACGTACATGTGACGCCGTACTCGTTCTCCAGCCCGAAAATGCGGCGGTCCATGACTGAACATTACGCCTGATGCGTGGGGCTGAAACCGGGTTCAGCCGCGGCGATTCGATCTTTTTCGGTCCGGCTCGCCAGGTTTGAGAACACCAGGAAACGGCCACAGGCCAGCAGAACCACCAGGGCCACCAGGCCTCCGGCCCCCGCAACGGCGAACGCGGCGGTGGCGCCCCCGTACTGCGCGGCGGGCCCCGCGGCGGCCGTACCGACGGCCGCGCCGACGCCGAAGGCGGTGACGATCCAGGAGAAGGCCTCGGTGACGGTACCGGAGGGCGCGTGCCGGTCGACGACCACGAAGGCACAGGCCAGCACGGGTGCCAGGAACAAACCAGACAGTCCCGCCAGGGCCGTCATCGCGACGACGCCCGGCACCAGCGCCAGCGGCAGATAGCAGACCGCCAGACCCACCATGAGCAGCCGCAGCCGCCGCTCAGGGATCCCGGGCCAGTGCCGTGCGCCGTAGACCACGCCGCCCACGAGCGCGCCGAAGCCGAGCGCGGACAGCAGGTAGCTGGACACCATGCCGCCGCCGTGGACGTCGGCGTACGAGACCGAGGCAACCGCTATCGAGCCGAGCGCGAGCCCGACGAAGAAGAACGAGCCGATCAGCGCCACCAGGCCGGCCGCGCGGAGCGGTCCGAGCCAGTCCGCCGCCCGGGGCGCCGCCCGCCAGGCGCGGGACGGCGGCGAGGTCACCACCGACAGGGCGCCGGCCACGCCGACCGCCGCGATCCACAGCAGTGCCGCCGCCTCGGAGAACGCGGCCACCAGCAGGGTCACCAGCAGCGGCCCGACGGCGAACATGACCTCCTGCGCGGCCGCGTCCAGGGCATAGGCGGCGTGGATACGGTCCGCCCGGTTCAGCACCCCCGGCCACAGCGCCCGCAGCCCGCCCTCCAGGGGCGGCGTGAACAGCCCCGCGACCAGCATCGCGGCATAGGCGAGCGGCAGCGGGTCCGGGCCGGTCAGCGCGAACAGCGCCATCCCGGCGGCCGAGAGCAGCGCGGCGGGGAGCATGACGCGGGGCTGTCCGTAGCGGTCCACGGCCCGGCCGAGCAGGGGCTGGCCGACGGCGTTGGCGATGCCGTAGACGGCGGACAGAATGCCCGCGAGGGTGAAGTCACCGCCCTGGGAGCGGGTGAGCAGGACGATGCCCAGGGCCGCCGTCGCGTTGGGCAGCCGGCCGACCAGGGTGCCGGTGAGCAGCCGTGTCGCGTGCCTTGTGCGCAGCAGATCCGCGTACCCAGCTGCCATGTGTGCCCCCGTTTCTCCGGGAGACCCGGTGGTGTTACGTATAACGCGCTCATCTATACGTAGCATGGCCGGACGGGCGGGTCCACCCCACGGACGCCGCCGCCAGACGAGAGGACCGGGCGCCGACGTGACGCGTACGGGCGGTTCGGCGCCAGCGGCCCGGCCCACGAGCCGGGACGTGGCACGCGCCGCAGGTGTGTCGCAGGCCACCGTGTCGCTCGTCCTGGGCGAGAAGTGGCGGGGCCGGGTCTCCGAACGCACCGCCGACACCGTGCGCAGCGCCGCCGAGACCCTCGGTTACCGGCCGAATCTCGCCGCCCGCAATCTGCGGCTCGGCCGAACCCGCACCGCGCTGCTGGTCGTGCCGACGATCACCAACGAGTACTTCGCCCGCGTCTACACCGGTGCCGCCCGCGTGGCCGCCGAGCATGGCTTCGGCGTCGTCCTCTACCCCTCCCCCGAGGGCGTCGGCCCTGCCAGGGACCCGTTCGGCTCCGCCCAGGCGTCCCTGGACGGCATCATCGCCTCCTCCATGGCCGCCGACGCACTCGCCGCGATCGGTGAGGGCGGCCTGCCCCTGGTCATGCTCGACGCCGACCCCGCCGAACCCGGCCCGGTCGCCACCGTCAACCTCGCCATCGCCGACGGCATGCACCAGACCGCCCGCCACCTGCTCGCCCTGGGACACCGGCCGGACCGGATCGCCCACCTCGCCGCCGCCATCGACACCTGGACCTTCCGGGTACGCGCCCAGGCACTCCACGACACCCTCGGCACCTCGCCGGCCGCAACCGCCCACTCCGCCCTCACCTTCGAGGACGCCCGGCAGGCCACGGAACGCCTCCTCTCCCGCCCCGGCGCCCGCCCCACCGCGCTGGTCTGCGACGACGACGTCCTCGCGGTCGGCGCCTGCAAGGCCCTGCGCCGAATGGGGCTCCGCGTGCCGGACGACGTCTCCGTCACCGGCTACGACGACTTCGCCCTTGCCACCGCCATCGAGCCCGAGCTCACCACGGTGCGGCTGCCCGCCGAGGAGGTCGGCGCCGGCGGCATGACCGCGCTCCTCGACGCCCTGGAGGGCCGCCCCGTCACCGGTACCGACCTGCCGGTCGAACTCGTCGTACGCGGCTCCACGGCAGCGCCCCGGCAGGCACAGGGCCTACCGGGGCGCGCGGGGTGATGCTCGCGGGGACCTGGCCTCCTACTCGTCGGCCTCGTCGGACGGCTCGTCCGTCTTCGTCGCCGAGGCGTCCTCCGCCTCCAGCAGACGGCTGAGCTGACGGCCCAGGATCCGCTTGAATTTCCGCTGCTGCGGCCGCGTTCTGTCCAGCACCGCGACCTCGAGCTGCTCGGCGGTCAGTGTCCGGTCCGCGCCGTTGTTGTCCCGGCTGAGCGAGTCCACGGCCAGCTTCAGCACCTCCGCGAGCGACATGCCGTCGCGGTGCCGCTGGTCCAGGTAGCTGCCGATCTGGTCGGAGTTCCCGCCGACCGCGACCGCGCCGTGCTCGTCCACGATGGAGCCGTCGTGCGGCAGCCGGTAGATCTGGTCGTCCTCCGGGGCCGCACCGACCTCGGCGACGATCAGCTCCACCTCGTAGGGCTTCTCGCCGACGCTGGAGAAGATGGTGCCCAGCGTCTGGGCGTAGACGTTGGCCAGGCCACGGGCCGTGACGTCGTGGCGGTCGTAGGTGTAGCCGCGCAGGTCGGCGTAGCGGACGCCGCCGATCCGCAGGTTCTCGAACTCGTTGTACTTGCCCACCGCCGCGAAGGCGATCCGGTCGTAGATCTCGCTGACCTTGTGAAGGGCACGGGAGGGGTTCTCGGCGACGAAGACGATGCCGTCGGTGTACTGCAGAACGACGACGCTGCGGCCGCGCGCGATGCCCTTGCGGGCGTATTCGGCGCGGTCCGCCATGGCCTGCTGGGGTGAGACATAAAACGGCGTCGACACCGGCTATCCGTCCCTTTCTGTCGGATACGAGTGCATCGGGCTCAGAGCAGCTCGGCCCGGGGGCCGTCCGGCTGCTCCAGGCGCCGCTCGATGATGGAACGGGCGATCTCGGAGGACTCCGCCTCCGAGAGCTTCTTGAACCCCTCGTCCGTGATGACCGTGACGATCGGGAAGATCCGGCGCGCCACGTCGGGACCGCCGGTCGCCGAGTCGTCGTCGGCCGCGTCATAGAGCGCCTGTACGACCAGCGTCGTGGTCTGCTGCTCCGTCAGGTCCTTGCGGTACAGCTTCTTCAGCGCCCCGCGCGCGAACACCGAGCCCGAGCCGGTGGACGCGAAGCCGTGCTCCTCCGAGCGCCCGCCGGTCACGTCGTAGGAGAAGATCCGGCCCTTCTCCCGGTCCGTGTCATATCCCGCGAAGAGCGGGACGACGGCCAGGCCCTGCAGGGCCATCCCGAGATTGCCGCGGATCATGGTCGACAGGCGGTTAGCCTTGCCCTCCAGGGACAGCACCGCCCCCTCGATCTTCTCGTAATGCTCCAGCTCCAGCTGGAAGAGCTTCACCATCTCCACGGCCAGGCCCGCGGTGCCGGCGATGCCGACGGCCGAGTACTCGTCGGCCGGGAAGACCTTCTCGATGTCCCGCTGCGCGATGATGTTGCCCATCGTCGCCCGGCGGTCACCGGCCAGCACCACCCCACCGGGGAAGGTCGCCGCTACGATCGTCGTGCCGTGCGGCAGCTCCACCGCGCCGAGCGTCGCGGGCAGCGGACGGTTGCCCGGGAGCAGCTGGGGCGAGTGATCGCCCAGGAAGTCCATGAACGAGGACGAGCCAGGCGTCAGGAAGGCAGCTGGTAGACGCCCGGTGCTACGAGTGTTGGCTTCCACGCGTTTCCTTCCAGGTATGCGGCCGCCCGCCGTATGACGTCGGGCCGGTCCTTGAACTGCCCCAGTGCCGCGTTGCAGCTGAAGCACAGTACGCCACGGACCCTACCCGTCTCGTGGTCGTGATCCACATGTTCTGCGGAGGCTGCCAAACAGATGCGGCAGATGCCGAATTGTCCGGCGACCATGGCGTCCCGCTCGGCCTCGGTGAGGCCGTACTGCCGCTTCAGGTAGTCAGCACGGCCCTGAGTAGCCCGGCACTGCTTGCAGCTTGTAGACAGGCCGTCGGAGGCGGTTGTATTGCGATGCCATTCGCTCCAGGGCTTGACCTCGTCGCAGCGAAGGCAGTGCTTGTGCCCCTCAGGCACGTCCACTACCCTCCGGAACTTCTTTCCGCGGGCTTCCTGACCACGCCCGTAAGCCTCCGCAGTGCATTCGCGGCAGTTATTCTGCAAACCGTCCAGCTTGGACCTGTTTCGCGCGAATGCACCGACGGGGAGACTTCGGTGGCATGCCGAGCACTTCTTCTCCGCCCCCGAAACGGACATATGGTGCTATTCTCCGCCTTTCTGAACAAATGACCTCACGAAATCCTCGGCATTGGACTCGAGCACATCATCGATTTCGTCCAGCACATCGTCCACGTCGTCCGACAGCTTTTCCTGCCGTTCCTTGAGGTCGGAGGATGCCTGCGCGTCCTGCGCGGTCTCCTCGACCTCTTCGGTCGAACGCGTGGCCTTCTGCTGTCCGCCGTCAGTGTCCTTGGTAGCCATGTCCCTCACCCCGCTCCGGTGTCATGTCCTACAAGATCAGACCCTACTAGGAGGGTCTGACATCGGCCCTCGATTGCTCTAACGTTCGGGAGCCACTCAGATGATTCCCGGTTCAGAAGCATTTCAGCCGCGTATCAGCCCCCGGACAAGATCCGGACAAGGTCCTCAGCCGTCCGGCACCGGTCAAGGAGCTCCTTGACATGGTTGCGGGTCCCGCGCAGGGGTTCCAGGGTCGGGACGCGCTGCAGGGAGTCACGGCCGGGCAGATCGAAGATCACGGAGTCCCAGGAGGCGGCCGCGACGTCGTCCGCGTACTGCTCGAGGCAGCGGCCGCGGAAGTAGGCGCGGGTGTCCTCCGGGGGCTTGGTGCGGGCCCGGGTGACGTCGTCCTCGTCCAGCAGGCGCTGGATGCGGCCGCGGGCGACGAGGCGGTTGTAGAGGCCCTTGTCGGGCCGTACGTCGGCGTACTGGAGGTCGATGAGCTGGAGCCTGGCGGCGGACCAGTCGAGGCTGTCACGGCGGCGATAGCCCTCCATGAGCTCCAGCTTGGCGATCCAGTCCAGCTCGCCGGCCAGGGACATGGGGTCGCTCTCGAGCCGGTTGAGGACGTCCTCCCAGCGTCCGAGTACGTCCTTGGTCTGATCGTCCGCGTCGGTGCCGTAGCGGTCCTCGACGTATTTGCGGGCCAGCTCGCAGTACTCCATCTGCAACTGCACAGCGGTGAGTGTCCGGCCGCTGCGCAGCGTGATGAGCCGCCGCAGGGTCGGGTCGTGGCTGACCTGGTGGAGGGTGCGTACGGGCTGGTCGACGGCGAGGTCGACGTTGATGAAGCTGTCCTCGATCATGGACAGCACCAGGGCGGAGGTGCCCAGCTTGAGGTAGGTCGAGATCTCGGAGAGGTTCGCGTCGCCGATGATCACATGCAGCCGGCGGTATTTCTCGGCGTCGGCGTGCGGCTCGTCGCGGGTGTTGATGATGGGGCGCTTGAGGGTGGTCTCCAGGCCGACCTCGACCTCGAAGTAGTCCGCCCGCTGGCTGATCTGGAAGCCGTGCTCGTGGCCGTCCTGGCCGATGCCGACGCGTCCGGCCCCGGTCACGACCTGCCGTGACACGAAGAAGGGCGTGAGGTGGCGCACGATGTCCGAGAAGGGGGTCTCCCGCTTCATCAGGTAGTTCTCGTGGGTGCCGTAGGACGCGCCCTTGTTGTCGGTGTTGTTCTTGTACAGGTGGATGGGCTGGGCGCCGGGGAGCTGGGCGGCCCGCTCGGCGGCCTCGGCCATGATGCGCTCGCCGGCCTTGTCCCAGAGCACGGCGTCGCGCGGGTTGGTGATCTCGGGCGAGGAGTATTCGGGGTGGGCGTGGTCGACGTACAGCCGGGCGCCATTGGTCAGAATGACGTTGGCCAGGCCGATGTCCTCGTCGGTGAGCTGGCTGGAGTCCGCTGTTTCCCGCGCGAGGTCGAAACCGCGGGCGTCCCGCAGCGGGTTCTCCTCCTCGAAGTCCCAGCGGGCGCGACGCGCCCGGTGCATCGCCGCCGCATAGGCGTTGACGACCTGGGATGAGGTGAGCATGGCATTGGCGTTCGGGTGGCCGGGAACGGAGATCCCGTACTCCGTCTCGATACCCATTACTCGCCGTACGGTCATGCGGCCCTCCTTGCCCGGCTCCGGCCCGTGCTGGACCGGACGCTCAAGTACCGCTGCACATATGGCCCCAGTGCGGCTGCAGTCCCATGATGCGTCGCCGCACTGCATGGCGCGGTACCGAAGAGCCTAGAACGCGATGGCGGCGGTGGGGAGATCATTTCCCTCATTACCTTGCTATGGCCGGTCTGTGTGGTCCTGTAGGTCCTGTAGGTAGTCCTGCCTTCAAACACCCCGGCTGCGGGCACCCGGCGTGGGCACCCGCAGCCGGAGGTGTCGCTTACAGGTACTGACCGGTGTTGGCGACGGTGTCGATGGAGCGACCTGTGTCGGCGCCCTGCTTGCCGGTGACGAGCGTGCGGATGAACACGATCCGCTCGCCCTTCTTGCCGGAGATGCGGGCCCAGTCGTCCGGGTTGGTGGTGTTGGGCAGGTCCTCGTTCTCCTTGAACTCGTCGACGCAGGCCGCGAGCAGGTGGGAGACCCTCAGACCCCTCTGGTTGTGGTCGAGGAAGTCCTTGATCGCCATCTTCTTGGCCCGGTCCACGATGTTCTGGATCATGGCGCCGGAGTTGAAGTCCTTGAAGTACAGGACTTCCTTGTCACCGTTGGCATAGGTGACCTCCAGGAAGCGGTTCTCCTCGGTCTCGGTGTACATCCGCTCGACCACGGCCTGGATCATGGCGTCGACGGTGCCGGCGCTCGATCCACCGTGTTCCGACATGTCCTCGCTGTGCAGCGGGAGGGACGGGACCAGGTACTTGGAGAAGATGTCCTTGGCCGCCTCGGCGTCCGGCCGCTCGATCTTGATCTTCACGTCCAGGCGGCCGGGCCGCAGGATCGCGGGGTCGATCATGTCTTCGCGGTTGGAGGCGCCGATGACGATGACGTTCTCCAGGCCTTCCACACCGTCGATCTCCGCCAGCAGCTGCGGGACGATGGTGTTCTCCACGTCCGAGCTGACACCGGAGCCGCGGGTGCGGAAGAGGGACTCCATCTCGTCGAAGAAGACGATGACGGGAGTGCCCTCGCTGGCCTTCTCCCTCGCACGCTGGAAGACCAGGCGGATCTGCCGCTCGGTCTCGCCGACGTACTTGTTGAGCAGCTCAGGACCCTTGATGTTCAGGAAGTAGCTCTTGCCCTGCGGCTGTCCGGTGACCTCGGCGACCTTCTTCGCAAGGGAGTTGGCGACCGCCTTGGCGATGAGGGTCTTACCGCAGCCCGGAGGGCCGTACAGCAGGACGCCCTTGGGCGGGCGCAGCTCGTACTCCTTGAACAGCTCGGCGTGCAGATAGGGCAGTTCGACCGCGTCGCGGATCTGCTCGATCTGGTTGCCGAGGCCGCCGATCTGGCGGTAGTCGATGTCGGGGACCTCTTCGAGAACGAGGTCTTCGACCTCGCTCTTGGGCACGCGTTCGTAGACGTATCCGGAGCGCGGTTCGAGCAGCAGGGCATCGCCGACGCGCAGGGCGCCGTCGAGCAGCGGTTCGGCGAGCCGGACCACCCGCTCCTCGTCGGTGTGGCCGATGACCAGGGCTCGTTCGCCGTCCTCGAGGACTTCCTTGAGGGTGACGATGTCGCCGATGCTCTCGAAGGCCATGGCTTCCACCACGTTGAGTGCCTCGTTGAGCATCAGTTCCTGGCCGCGCCGGAGTTCTTCCAGCTCGACGGACGGGCTGACGTTCACCCGCAGCTTGCGGCCGCCGGTGAAGATGTCGGCTGTCCCGTCCTCGTTCGCCTGCAGGAAAACACCGAATCCGGCAGGCGGCTGCGCGAGCCTGTCGACCTCTTCCTTGAGGGCGACAATCTGGTCGCGGGCCTCGCGGAGCGTGTTCGCAAGCCGCTCGTTCTGAGCGGACACGCCTGCCAGGTTGGTCTGCAGCTCGACGATCCGCTCTTCGAGAATTCTCGTGTGACGCGGAGAGTCGGCGAGCTTACGTCGCAGGACGGCGATCTCCTGCTCAAGAAAGGCGACCTGGCCCGTTGGGTCATCCTGACCACGGGTCGATCGGCCGCCACGGTTGATGTCGTCGTCGTGGGCCGCCACGGTCCTCACCTCCTCCAAGGGGAGCTGGACGTTTCCAGACCCTACCTGTGCCGGTAGGGGTGTAAACCCCTAGATCACTAAAGACGGTCGGGGTGTGTCCGATCTTCACCCTTGCGCACGTCCTCTCGCGAGGGAGATACCCACCCAGCAACATCGGAAAGCGGGCGGTTGTATCGTCGATTCGGTCAACGCCCGTCAGGGGCGGTTCCATCCCGGTTCGAGACCGGACTACGAACGGCAGGCGAGGTACCCGTGAGCGAGCTGGCCGGCGAGGCGCTGGAAGTCTGGATCGACCAGGACCTGTGCACCGGTGACGGGATCTGTGTGCAGTATGCGCCCGAGGTCTTCGAGCTGGATATTGATGGGCTCGCGTATGTGAAAGGCTCTGACGAAGAGCTTCGCCAGGTGCCGGGGGCCACCGCGCCGGTGCCGCTGCCGCTGCTGACCGATGTGGTGGATTCCGCCAGGGAGTGCCCTGGAGACTGCATTCATGTGCGACGGGTTTCGGACAGTGTAGAGGTCTACGGGCCCGACGCGGAGTGATCCTTCACACGCTGGCGGCCAGCGGCCCCGGGATCACGTAGTAGGTCCCCGAGCGCCATTCCCAGGTGTACGTGCGCTGCTGGTCGGGGCAGCAGCGGGGGACGGCCTCGCTGGAGTAGCCGAGGACGGTGGCCTTGACGGCGCTGTCACTGATCCGCAGATCCTTGATGTTGCGCTGGTCCTTGGGGTTCACCAGGGTCTCGACGATCCGGGGCGTTGTGCTGCCCGCCGCGCCCTGGGACAGCACGTACATGCCGCTGGGCGGGGTTCCGGTCTCGGAGTGGCAGCGGACGACGGCCACGGTCTCGGGGCGACCGTCCCGGTCCAGGTCGCCGGAGACGTGGTCCACGACATCCACCGGGCCCCCGGAGCAGTCCAGGGGGTAGTGGGCGGTCTTGGCGTCCGGGGCGTCGGCCACGGGGGCCTTGGAGCCGCGGGGGGAGGCGTCGGCGGGCTGGACGAGTACGCCCGCGCCTATGACGGCGGCGACGACCGCGGCCGTGGTGATCCAGTGCACCGATCCGGCTTGGGTGTGTGGAAGGGCCGGGCCTGCGGAAGGCTGCACGCGCCTGTCTCCTGGGAGGTCGAACTGCGGGGGTGGCCAGCATGGTGCCATACGTCACAGGGTGGTGGAACGATCGGGTCCGGTGTTTCGGGGTTCGACTCCCGTGACTGCCGGGACGGATGCCGCGAACGGGGCCGCCGCCGGTCCCCCTACGGGAATCCGGCGGCGGCTTCGTCGTGACGGTCGGGCTCAGCCCTCGGTTGCGGGCGTGCCCGCGCTGCCGCTGCCCGGACCGGTGTAGTCCTCGCCGTACGCGCCCTTGGCGGGGCGGCGGCGGCGCAGCGGGGGCTCGACGCCGTCGGCGAGGCGGCGGGCGGTCAGCAGAAAGCCGGTGTGGCCGATCATGCGGTGGTCGGGGCGTACGGCCAGGCCCTCGACGTGCCAGGTGCGGACCATGGTCTCCCAGGCGGACGGCTCGTTGAAGGTGCCGTGCTCGCGGATCGCCTCGACGGTGCGGGCGAGCTGGGTGGTGGTGGCCACGTACGCGCAGAGGATGCCGCCGGGGACCAGGGCCTTGGACACCGGCTCCAGGCACTCCCAGGGGGCGAGCATGTCCAGGATGACGCGGTCGACGTCGGTGTCGCTGAGGTTGTCCTGAAGGTCACCGACGGTGAGCTGCCAGGCGGGGTGGGGGCCGCCGAAGTAACGTTCGACGTTGCCGGTGGCGATCTCGGCGAAGTCGGCGCGGCGCTCGTACGAGTGCAGCATGCCCTGGTCGCCGACTGCGCGCAGCAGGAAGGTGCTGAGCGATCCGGAGCCGACGCCCGCCTCCACGACGCGGGCGCCGGGGAAGATGTCGGCCATCGACAGGATCTGCCCCGCGTCCTTGGGGTAGACCACGGCGGCGCCGCGGGGCATGGACAGGACGTAGTCGGGGAGCAGGGGACGCAGCGCGAGGTAGGCGACGTTTCCCGTGGTGCGGACAACACTGCCCTCGGGAGCACCGATCAGCTCGTCGTGCGGGAAGGAACCCTTGTGGGTGTGGAAATTCTTCCCGGCTTCGAGCGTGAAGGTGTAGTGACGTCCCTTGGGGTCGGTGAGCTGGACCTGGTCCCCGACCTGGAAGGGGCCGCGACGACGGGCGGCACCGGTCGGTTCGGACATGTGCGTAAGCCTACCGGCCTAGAGGCCGCGCAAATAGGTGGGGCGGAGCAAGGAGCGTGTCGAGGGCCGAGTCTGGCAAGGCGGTGGGGGTACCCCCGGCGAGGCCAGGGGGAGGACCCCCACCCAGCCGCCAGGCTGGGGGACGTCGTCGACCGACGACAACGCCGCCAGGCGAGAGCCATCGGCACGCGACGCCGCCCCACCTATTCGCGCGGCCTCTTAACTCTGGGGTCGTGCCATGGCCGCCAGGAAAGCCCGCTCCACGTCCGCGGTGGACAGCACGCCGTAGATCTCGCCGGTCGGCTCGACGACCAGGTACTCGGTCGCCGGGGTGGCCCGCAGGGTGTCCAGGAGGTCTTCTCCGGCGAGCTCAGCTGAAACCTTCATCCCCGGCTTGATGTCCTGGGCGAGGCCCGAGACGGCGACCCAGGGGCGGCGGTGTTCGGGGACGCCGACGATGGCGGCCTCGCGGACGACGGCGGTGGGATCGCCGTGGCCGTCGACCACGACGAGGGCGCGGGCGCCGGCCTCGTTGGCGCGGCGCAGCGCCTCGGACAGCGGGGTGTCGGAGGCGACGGGGACGGCCCGCCGGGTGAGGGTGCGGGCCTGGAGCTCGGGGAGGTGTTCGCGCAGGCGGGCCATGCGGAGGCTGTTGCCGGCGCCGGTCCAGATGATGGCGGCGAGAATGGCGGCCAGCAGCGCGTCGGTGAGGGAGTCGAAGCCGCTGGTGGGGTTGCCGCTGGACGCCCCGCCCGCGTACGAGAGCAGGGGCAGGCCGATCAGGACGGCGATGGCCAGCGCGCGCCCGGTCCAGGCGGCGGCGACGGTGCCGGTCATGGGCTTGCCGCTGAGCTTCCAGACCACCGCGCGCAGCATCCGGCCGCCGTCCAGCGGGAGGCCGGGCAGCAGATTGAAGGCGGCGACGATGAGGTTGCTGATCATGAGGCCGGCGAGCAGGACGCCGGGGACGGTGCCGGGCTCGACGAGCTTCAGGCCGAGGTAGAAGAGCCCGGACAGGACGAGCGAGAGCAGCGGGCCGACGAAGGCCAGGACGAATTCCCGGCCCGGGGTCTCGGACTCCTTCTCGATCTCCGAGACGCCGCCGAAGAACTGCAGCTGAATGCGCCGTACCGGCAGGTCGAAGCGGAGCGCCGCCACGGTGTGGGCAAGCTCGTGGACGAGTACGGAGGCGTAGAAGGCGACCGCGAAGAACAGCGAGACGAGGTAGCGGAGGTTGCCGAGTTCGGGCAGAACACGGTCGAGCTGGCCGCCGAAGACCCAGGTGATGAGGGCGGCGACGAGGAACCAGCTGGGGGCGACGTAGACGGGCACGCCGAAGATGCGGCCCATCAGGAATCCGCCGCCCGGCGGGCGCTTCCCTGTGCCGCCGGGGCCGTTGCCGGGCCCGGGAGTGCGCTCGCCGTCGGACGGCGGCTGCCCGTTCTCGCTCACTGTTTCCCCTCGTTGGACGCTGGTGACGTCGATGGTATTTGCCCGGCCCCGCGGTGCTGACACCGACTGTCAGTGAGACGCCGTAGGGTCCTGCCATGGGCACCAGTACTGACGGCATTCCCCCGCAGCGGCAGTCGGGACCGCGGCCGCCGTCATCGTTGTCGCCGTCCCGCGCCTCGGACTTTATGCGGTGTCCGCTGCTGTACCGGCTGCGGGTGATCGACAAGCTGCCGGAGAAGCCCAGCGAGGCGGCGACCCGGGGCACCGTGGTGCACGCGGTGCTGGAGCGGCTGTTCGACGCGCCGGCGGTGGAGCGGACGGCCGAGCGGGCGCGGGCGCTGGTGCCGGGCGAGTGGGAGAAGCTGCTGGCCGCGCGGCCGGAGTTGGCCGAGCTGTTCCCGGGCGAGGATGCGGCCGAGAGTGCCGAGAGTGCCGGTACCCGGCTCGCGGCGTGGCTGGAAAGCGCCGCCGCGCTGGTCGATCGGTGGTTCACCCTAGAGGATCCGACCCGCCTGGAGCCCGCCGAGCGCGAGCTGTACGTGGAGACGGAGCTGGAGTCGGGGCTCACCCTGCGCGGCTATGTCGACCGGCTGGATGTCGCGGCGGCCACCGGTGATCTGCGGGTGGTGGACTACAAGACCGGCAAGGCGCCCCGGCCCGAGTACGCGGACGAGGCGCTGTTCCAGATGAAGTTCTACGCGCTGGTGCTGTGGCGGCTGCGCGGGGTGGTGCCGCGCCGGCTGCAGCTGGTCTACCTGGGCAGCGGTGACGTATTGACGTACGACCCGACGGAGGCGGATCTGCGGACCGTGGCGCGCAAGCTGGAGGCGCTGTGGGAGGCGATCCGGCTGGCGACGGAGACGGGTGACTGGCGGCCGCGCCCGGGCCGGCTGTGCGACTGGTGCGACCACCAGGCGGTGTGCCCGTCCTTCGGGGGCACTCCCCCGCCGTATCCGCTGCCGCTGGTGGGGAAGAATGAGGATTCCTCGGCGACCGCATAAGGAGACCCCGTGGCGATTCGCGTCCTGCTCGTGGACGATCAGCCGCTGTTGCGCACCGGCTTCCGGATGATCCTGGAGGCCGAGCCGGACCTGGCCGTGATCGGAGAGGCCGGCGACGGCCAGCAGGCCCTGGACCAGGTGCGGGCGCTGCAGCCCGACGTGGTGCTGATGGACATCCGGATGCCGCGGATGGACGGGGTGGAGGCGACCCGCCAGATCACCGGCCCCGGACGGGACGGCCCGGCGAAGGTGCTGGTCCTGACCACCTTCGACCTCGACGAGTACGTAGTGGAGGCGCTGCGCGCCGGCGCCAGCGGCTTTCTGCTGAAGGACGCGCCGGCCCACGAACTGGTGCAGGCGATCCGGGTGGTCGCCGACGGCGAGGCCATGCTCGCGCCGAGCATCACCCGGCGGCTGCTGGACAAGTACGCGGGCCGACTGCCCTCGGGCGACGAGGCGGTGCCGCAGCCGCTGCACACCCTGACCGAGCGCGAGGTCGAGGTGCTGAAGCTGGTGGCCCGCGGCCTGTCGAACGCGGAGATCGCGGCGGAGCTGTTCGTCAGCGAGACGACGGTGAAGACCCACGTCGGGCATGTGCTGACCAAGCTGGCGCTCCGCGACCGGGTGCAGGCGGCCGTGTACGCGTACGAGAGCGGACTGGTGCGTCCCGGGGCGCAGTGACGGCTCCCCGGGACGGCACTGGCCCGGTGGCCCGTCCCGGGGCTACTGCTTGGCGACCTTCTCGATCTCCCAGAAGCGGAAGACGGTGGAGGCGTCGAGGGTCCATTCCAGGCCGTTGATGTTGTTCTGGGCGACGACGTACTGCTTGCCCTGCCACAGCGGGATGATCGGCACGTCCTTGGCGACCTGGTCCTGCAGTTCCTTGAACTGGGGGACGGTGAGGCTGCGGTCGGACTGGGCGGCGGTGCCGGGGATCAGGTCCGCGGTGATCCGGCTGTTGGTGTAGTGGTTGTAGAGCACATTGCCGTCGCCGAAGAACGGGGCGGTGAAGTTGTCGGGGTCCGGGTAGTCGGGGACCCAGCCCTTGACGTAGGCGGCGTACTTGCCGGCCTCGATGTTCTTGGCGTACGTGTCGGCGTCGACGCTCTTGACCGTGATGTCGAACAGGCCGGTGGCGTTGAGCTGCTTGGCGATGGTGTTGAGCTCGGCGACGGTGCCGGTGCCGTAGCGGACCGGGGTGGCCCACAGGGTGAAGCTGACCTTGCCGGTGATGCCGGCGCTCTTCAGCACGGCGCCGGCCTTGACGGTGTCGCCGCCCTCGCCGTAGCGGTCGAAGAAGGCGGTGTTGTGGCCGGTGATGCCGGCCGGGACGACCGAGTAGAGCGGGTCGACGGTGCGCTTGTAGACGTCGCGGATCATGGACTGGCGGTCGATGATGTACGCGATGGCCTGGCGGACCGCCTTGTTGCCCACCACGGGGTCGTTCAGGTTGAAGACCAGGTGCTGGACCTCGGCGCCGCTGCCCTCGACGACGTCCAGGTTGCCCTTGCCGCTGGTGGAGGCGGCCTGGATGTTGGCTATGTCCTGCATCTCCAGGCCTCGGTAGGCGAGGTCGACGGTGCCGTCGGTGAGGGCCTGCTTCAGGGTGGTCTCGTCGTTGTAGAAGCGCATGGTCATGCCGGCGTTCTTGATCACGTCGTCGCCGTTGTAGCTGCCGTTGACCTTGAAGACGGCTTCCTTGTTCTTGTCGTACGACTCCAGGGTGTACGGCCCGGAGCCGACGGCCTTGCCGTCGGTGCGCAGCGCGTCCATCTTGTACTGGCTGTGGTCCACGATGGATCCGGCACCCGAGGCGATCTTCATGGGGAAGGTCGCGTCGGAGTACTTGAGATGGAAGATGACGCTGTCGGCCCCGGGGGTGTCGACGGACTTGATCGAGCCGAGCAGCGCGCTCGCCGGGCCGTTGTCGTCATTGATCTTGATGGTGCGCTCGAAGGAGAACTTGACGTCCTCGGAGGTCAGACTGTCGCCATTGCTGAACTTCAGTCCCGACCTCAGGGTGCAGGCGTAGGTCTTGCTGCTGGTGTCGGTGAACTTGCAGCTCTTGGCGGCGTCGGGCACGGGCGTGGTGCCCCCGTTGGGGAAGCTGAGGAGAGACTGGAAGACGTTGTTGAAGACGATCCAGGAGCCCACGTCGTAGCCGGCTGCCGGGTCGACGGAGGTCACCTTGTCGGTGATCCCCATGGTGATGGCCTCGCCGGAGGTGTTCCCGGCCGACGACCCCGAGCCGCACCCGGCGACCACCGCCGCCGTCAGGGTCACAGAGAGCGGAAGCGCCAGCCGCTGGACTCGATTCCTCACGAGCATTCCTCACAGGTTTCTCGACCCATCACCAAAAAGGTCGCGCGGATCGCTGGACGCGAACGTCCCGGATCCGCGCGACCGGTGGGTCATCCTGTCATGCCGCGGCCCAGTTCCCAGTACTGGATTGTGGAGGAAGAGTTAAGAACCCACTCGACACCGGTGATGTCGGAACGGGAGGCCACGTAACCCTTGGCCTGCCAGAGCGGGATGAGCGGGATGTCCTTCGCGACGATGTCCTGCATCTTGCCGAAGTCGCTGGACGTGGTTTCACGGGCCGCCTGCTCGCGGGTGTGCGGGAGCAGTGTGCCGGTGATGGTGGGGCTCGTGTAGGGCAGTTGCAGGAAGTTGTCGCTGATGAAGGGGGCGATGTAGTTGTCGGCGTCGGGGAAGTCGGGGGCCCAGCCGATGCCGTAGAAGGCGTACTTGCCCTTGATCGCGTTGCCGACGAAGGTGCCGTAGTCCACCTTCTTGAGGCTGACGTCGAACAGCCCGGTGGCGTTGAGCGACTTCTGCAGCCAGAGGGCTTCCTCGCCGGCCGAGGAGCCGGCGGTGGTCCGGTACGTATACGTGATCTTCACCGGGGTGGAGATGTTGGCGCTCTGCAGCACCTGCGACGCCTTGGTCGTGCTCGGCTCACCGTAGAGGTTGTAAAAAGAGTTCTTGTGGCCGCTGATGCCCTGCGGAACGATCGAGTACAGGGGGTCCACGGTGCGCTGGTACGTGTCGCGGGCCAGCGTCGACCGGTCGAGGATGTCGGCGACGGCCTCGCGGACGGCCTTGGGCTGCACGGACTGGAACTTGGTGTTGAAGACGAGGTAGCGGGTCTCGGTGCCGGAGCCCTCGGTGAGCGTGACGCCCTTGACCTTGCCGTCCTGCATGGACTGGATCTCGGCCGGCTTGAAGGCGGTGGAGCCTGCCACGACATCGATGGTGCCGGCAGCGAGCGCGTCCTTCATCTTGCTGGAGTCGTCGAAGAACTTCACTTCGATCTTGCTGTTCTTCAGGGTGACATTGCCCTTGTAGCTGTCGTTCTTCGAGAGGACAGCACTGTCACCCTGGTTGAAGGAATCCAGCTTGTACGGGCCCGAGCCGAGGACCTTGAGGCCGTCGTACGGCTTGTCGGGCTGGTACACCTGGCCGTCCACGATGGCCCCGGCAGGCGTGGCCAGCTTGTACGGGAAGGTGGCGTCGGGAGCCTTGAGGTCGAAGACCACGGTCTTGTCGTTCGGGGTCTCGACCTTCTTGAGACCGGACAGCAGGCTGGCCGGGCCGAGGTCGCTGTTGATCTTGAGCATCCGCTCGAAGGAGTACTTCACGTCCTCGGCAGTAAGCGCGTCCCCGTTGGAGAAGGTCAGGCCGTCACGGAGCGTGCACCGGTAGGTCTCTGACTGCGTGTCGGAGAATGCGCAGCTCTTGGCGGCGTCGGGCTCCGGCGTGGTGCCGCTGCGCGGGAGGCGCAGCAGCATCTGGAACGTGTTGGACAGGATGTTCCAGGTGGCCGCGTCGTACGAGGTGGCCGGGTCGAGCGGCGCCGGATTGTCCTTCGAGACAACGATGGAATCCGTACTGCCGACGACGATGGCCTTGTCGCTGGAACCGCTGCCGCCGGAGCCCCCGCAACCAGCCAGTACGGGCGCGATCAGACCCACCAGGGCCGGCAGCACCAGTAGCTTGCGCTTCATCCTCGTTGTTCTCCCTGTTTCCGGCCTGCGGCCGTGCTGTGTCGTACTGGTACGTCAAGATGCCGGCCGCCGACGGAGGGTGGGGGCTCGCACACTTGAGCGACGATACCGAGAATGCGAAGGTGCGGCACCGAAGATGGGGCGAACTTGGGTGGAAGCCGTGACGGCAGCGGTGTTGACGTGCCAGGACAGTACTTCGAAGCCCCGACGTCGCTGGAACACGGGGAAGCCGAGCGCGAATCACGGGCCTGTAACGGGGTGCGCCACTCCGATATCCGAACACGGGAACGATCTGGTGGGTTAGGGCAGCAAAGGGGACACAACGACCCCGCCGGCGACTCCGGTCGGGGGCGCGCAGCATTCAACGGGCCGCCTGTCGACGGGCATTGACGTGACAAGAATCACGCGTCCGTTGTTTTTGCCGGGTAGATGAATTCGGACAGGCGCATTCGTCACGGAAAACGATCGGTCAGGCGCCCACAGTTCCGAAAGCCGGTTATGGGCGCACTCTCAGTGCACGGACGTAATCAGAGAGCGCAGAAAAGGCAGGTCCACGTGTTCCAGTGAGGGCACGACGGTACGTCCGGGCGCTTTCGGGATCGGCGCGATCGAGGGCACGGCCACCACCTGGCAGCCGGCCGCCTCCGCCGCCGCCACTCCGGTCGGGGTGTCCTCGATGACCACGCAGCGCGCCGGATCGGCCCCCAGCCGGGCCGCCGCGAGCAGGTACGGCTCGGGGTGCGGCTTGGTCCTGGAGACCTCGTCGCCCGCGATCGACAGCGCGAAGTGCTCGTGCCCCAGCGACCGCAGTACGGAGTCGATCACATGCCGCTGGGAGGCCGAGACCAGCGCTGTGGGCACCCCATGGGCACCGAGTTCGGTCAGCAGCCGCCGCGCGCCCGGCATCAGGGGGACGCCCCGGCCGATCAGCTCGGCGAAGCGCACATTGATCAGCGCCGACAGCTCGGCGAGGGTGGCGTCGGCGCCGGTGACCGAGATCAGGTGGCCCAGGCTGCGGGCCATCGGGCCGCCGACCACCACCTCGCGGTGGATCTCGTCGATGGCGTGGCCCAGCTCGGCGAAGACCTCGACCTCCGCATCCCACCAGAAGCCCTCGGTGTCGACGAGGGTGCCGTCCATGTCCAGGAGTACGGCCTGCAGGGCGGAACCGTCAGCCGGGCGGCTGTCCACGGCGGGAATCGTGCTGGTCATACGGCCCACTCCTCGCGCTGTCCAGGGGGAGACGAAGGCCGGTCGCCATGGCTCCACGGTGGTGGGGCGGGGCGACCGGCCTCTACCGGACCGTCCAGTCTACGTCGCCGGCGGCGGAAGTGCCTCCGGGGCGGGTCGTGGGCGCGTCGTGGACGGCCCGTGAGTGCCTCTGGGCTGCGCTCTAGCGGGCGTTGAAGTACTTGGCCTCGGGGTGGTGGATGACGATGGCGTCCGTGGACTGCTCGGGGTGCAGCTGGAACTCCTCGGAGAGCACGACGCCGATCCGCTGGGGTTCGAGCAGCTCGGCGATCTTGGCGCGGTCCTCGAGCTCCGGGCAGGCGCCGTAGCCGAGGGAGAAGCGGGCTCCCCGGTACTTCAGGGCGAACATGTCCTCGACGTCGTCCGGGTCCTCGGAGGCGAAGCCCAGCTCGGCGCGGACCCGGGCGTGCCAGTACTCGGCGAGGGCCTCGGCGAGCTGGACGGACAGGCCGTGGAGCTCCAGGTAGTCGCGGTAGGAGTCTGTGGCGAACAGCTCGTTGGCCGCCTCGGAGACCTTGTTGCCGACGGTGACGACCTGCAGGCCGACGACGTCGGTCTGGCCGGACTCCTCCGGGCGGAAGAAGTCGGCCAGGCAGAGGCGGCGGCCACGGCGCTGGCGGGGGAAGGTGAAGCGGGTGCGCTCGGTGCCGTCGTCGCCCAGGATGATCAGGTCGTCGCCCTTGGACACGCAGGGGAAGTAGCCGTACGTGACGGCGGCCTCCAGCAGCCCGTCGGTCTGCATCCGGTCCAGCAGCCCGCGCAGCCGGGGCCGGCCCTCGGTCTCCACCAGCTCCTCGTAGCTCGGGCCGCCGGCGCGGGCCTGCTTCAGGCCCCACTGGCCCTTGAAGAGGGCGCCCTCGTCCAGCCAGGAGGCGTAGTCCTTGAGCGGGATGCCCTTGACGACCCGCGAGCCCCAGAAGGGCGGGGTGGGGACGGGGTTGTCGACGGCGACGTCGGAGCGGATCTGGCCGCGGTTCTCCTCCGGCTCCTCCACCGGCAGGTCCCGCTTGGGCACCCGGCGCTGCTTGAGTTCGGGGAGTACGGCTCCGGGGACGCCACGCTTGACCCCGATGAGGGCGTCCATGAGGCGCAGGCCCTCGAAGGCGTCGCGGGCGTAGCGGACTTCGCCCTCGTAGATCTCGTGGAGGTCCTGCTCGACGTACGCCCGGGTCAGCGCGGCCCCGCCGAGGATGACGGGGTAGTCGGCGGCGAGCTTGCGCTGGTTGAGCTCCTCCAGGTTCTCCTTCATGATCACCGTGGACTTGACCAGGAGGCCCGACATGCCGATGACGTCGGCGCGGTGCTCCTGGGCGGCGTCGAGGATCGCCGAGACGGGCTGCTTGATGCCGAGGTTGACCACGGTGTAGCCGTTGTTGGACAGGATGATGTCCACCAGGTTCTTGCCGATGTCATGGACGTCGCCGCGGACCGTGGCGAGCACGATGGTGCCCTTGCCCTGGTCGTCGGTCTTCTCCATGTGCGGCTCCAGGTAGGCCACCGCGGTCTTCATGACCTCGGCGGACTGGAGCACGAAGGGCAGCTGCATCTGGCCCGAGCCGAAGAGCTCGCCGACGACCTTCATGCCCTCCAGGAGGGTGACGTTGACGATATCGAGAGCGGGGCGGGTCGTCAGGGCCTCGTCGAGGTCGGCCTCCAGGCCGTTCTTCTCGCCGTCGATAATGCGGCGCTGCAGGCGCTCGTCCAGTGGCAGGGCGGCCAGTTCCTCGGCGCGGCCGGCCTTGACGGACTTCAGGTCGACGCCCTCGAACAGCTCCAGGAAGGCCTGCAGCGGGTCGTAGCCCTCGCGGCGGCGGTCGTAGACCAGGTCGAGGGCGACCTCGCGCTGCTCCTCGGGGATCCGGGCGATCGGCAGGATCTTGGAGGCGTGGACGATGGCGGAATCGAGGCCGGCCTGCACGCACTCGTTGAGGAAGACCGAGTTGAGTACCACGCGGGCCGCCGGGTTGAGGCCGAAGGAGATGTTGGACAGGCCCAGGGTGGTCTGGACGTCCGGGTGGCGGCGCTTGAGCTCGCGGATGGCCTCGATGGTGTTGAGGCCGTCCTTGCGGGACTCCTCCTGGCCGGTGCAGATGGTGAAGGTCAGGCAGTCGATGAGGATGTCGGACTCACGCACGCCCCAGTTGCCGGTGAGGTCGGCGATCAGCCGCTCGGCGATCGCGACCTTGTGCTCGGGGGTACGGGCCTGCCCCTCCTCGTCGATGGTGAGCGCGATCAGCGCCGCGCCGTGTTCGACCGCCAGGGAGGTGATGCGGGCGAAGCGGGACTCGGGGCCGTCGCCGTCCTCGTAGTTCACCGAGTTGATCACCGCGCGGCCGCCGAGCTTCTCCAGTCCGGCGCGCAGGACGGCCGGCTCGGTGGAGTCCAGCACGATCGGCAGGGTGGAGGCGGTGGCGAAGCGTCCGGCGATCTCCTTCATGTCGGCGACGCCGTCGCGGCCCACGTAGTCCACGCAGAGGTCCAGCAGGTGGGCGCCCTCGCGGATCTGCTCGCGGGCCATCTCCACGCAGTCGTCCCAGCGGCTCTCGAGCATGGCCTCGCGGAACTTCTTGGAGCCGTTGGCGTTGGTGCGCTCGCCGATGGCCAGGTACGAGGTGTCCTGACGGAACGGCACCGTCTGGTAGAGGGAGGCGGCGCCGGGCTCGGGACGCGCCCGGCGGGGGGTGAGGTCGTGGCCCTGGACCCGCTCGACCACATGGCGCAGGTGCTCGGGGGTCGTGCCGCAGCAGCCGCCGACCAGGGACAGTCCGTATTCGCGTACGAAGGTCTCCTGCGCGTCCGCCAGCTCGACGGGGCTGAGCGGGAAGTGCGCCCCGTCCTTGGTGAGCACGGGCAGTCCGGCGTTGGGCATGCAGGAAACGCCCACTCGGGCGTGCCGGGCCAGGTAGCGCAGGTGCTCGCTCATCTCGGCGGGGCCGGTGGAGCAGTTCAGGCCGATCATGTCAATGCCCAGCGGCTCCAGCGCGGTGAGCGCGGCGCCGATCTCCGAGCCGAGCAGCATGGTGCCGGTGGTCTCCACCGCGACCTGGCAGAGCAGCGGCAGCTCCAGGCCCGCGGCCCGCATGGCGCGCTTCGCGCCGATGACCGAGGCCTTGATCTGCAGCAGGTCCTGGGAGGTCTCGATCAGGACCGCGTCGGCGCCGCCCGCGATGAGGCCGGCGACGTTCTGCTCGTAGCCGTCGCGCAGCGTCTCGTACGGGGCGTGGCCGAGGGTCGGCAGCTTGGTGCCGGGGCCGACGGAGCCGAGCACCCAGCGGGGGCGGCCGTCGGCGGCGAAGTCGTCGGCGACCTCGCGGGCGATGCGGGCGCCGGCCTCGGAGAGCTCGTAGATGCGGTCGGCGACGTCGTACTCCCCCAGCGCTGCCAGGTTGGCGCCGAAGCTGTTGGTCTCGACGCAGTCCACGCCGACCGCGAAGTACTCCTCGTGCACCGATCGGACGATGTCCGGGCGGGTGACGTTCAGGACCTCGTTGCAGCCCTCGAGCCCTTGGAAGTCGTCGAGGGAGGGGTCGTGCGACTGGAGCATGGTGCCCATCGCGCCGTCGGCCACCACGACACGGGTGGCGAGGGCCTCGCGGAGCGCTGTGGCTCGGGCGGTGCTGGCGGACGAGGGGGACGGCGAGGCCATGAATGTGCTCCCTGGGATGCGACGGCTGTCGGCTTTGCGTGTCCGAATTGATCGGGCCCGCACCGGGCCAGACTAACGCGCGGACAGAACCGGGTCCTGGGGATTCCGAGGGGCGGACGGTAGGTGTCAGAATCGACTCTGACAAGATGGGGTCGACATGGTCTGACGTTGTTCAACATTGTCGACCCATGTCTGGCGTCATTACGGAAGGTGTTTCATGCCAGGACCCATCCAGTCGCTCACCAGGGCGGCCGCGATCCTGCGGCTGCTCGCGGGCGGGGAGCGGCGGCTCGGCCTGTCGGACGTGGCCTCGTCACTGGGGCTCGCCAAGGGCACGGCCCACGGGATCCTGCGCACCCTGCAGCAGGAGGGGTTCGTCGAGCAGGACGCGGCATCCGGCAAGTACCAGCTGGGCGCCGAGCTGCTCCGGCTGGGCAACAGCTACCTGGACGTCCACGAGCTGCGGGCCCGCGCCCTGGTCTGGACGGACGACCTGGCCCGCTCCAGCGGCGAGGCGGTCTACCTCGGGGTGCTGCACCAGCAGGGCGTGCTCATCGTGCACCATGTCTTCCGGCCCGACGACAGCCGGCAGGTACTGGAGGTCGGGGCCATGCACCCGCTGCACAGCAGCGCCCTGGGCAAGGTTCTTTCGGCGTACGACCCGGTCGCGCACAACGAACTCACCGACCTGAAGCGCGAGCCACTGACCCCGCGCACCATCACCGAGCTGCCCGACCTCGAGGGCGTGCTCGACCTGACCCGCGCCCGGGGCTGGGCCTCGGACCTGGAGGAGACCTGGGACGGGGTGGCGTCGATCGCCGCACCGATCCACGACCGGCGCAAGGTGCCGGTGGGCGCGGTGGCGATCACCGGCGCCGTGGAGCGGGTGTGCGAGGACGGCGACATCCGGGCCCAACTCGTCGCCGCGGTACGGGATTGCGCGCGCTCGGTGTCCCGCGATCTGGGCGCCGGACGTTTCTGAGACGTTAGTGAGACTTTTCGTACTTTCAAGAGTCCTTCCTCACAGACCTCTTGACGCGTGCCGCAGCGCGGATGAAAACTTCCGTTCGGCGGTCGACATTGTCGAACACCGACCGACGGAGTCGGTAGGATGCGCGAAGTCCAGACCGCCGGTAGCCCCTCCCCTGGACGAAGGACAAAGGAGTCGCGGGTGTCCAGCGACAAGATCTTCATCGGCGAGACCATCGGTACCGCCATACTCATACTTCTCGGTGCCGGTGTCTGCGCGGCGGTCACCCTCAAGAGCTCCAAGGCCCGGAACGCCGGATGGGTGGCCATCGCCTTCGGGTGGGGCTTCGCCGTCCTGACCGGTGCCTACATCTCGGGCAGCCTCTCCGGCGCCCACCTGAACCCGGCAGTGACCATCGGTCTGGCCATCGACACCGGCCAGTGGAGCAAGGTCCCGGTCTACCTGGCCGGCCAGCTCCTCGGCGCGATGATCGGCGCAGCGCTGGTCTGGGTCGCGTACTACGGCCAGTTCAAGGCCCACATGAACGACCCCGAGATCGCGGCGCTCGCCAAGAACAGCAACAGCCCGGCCGGTCCGGTGCTCGGCATCTTCTCCACCGGCCCCGAGATCCGCAACACGGTCCAGAACCTGGCCACCGAGATCATCGGCACCTTCGTGCTGGTCCTGTTCATCCTGACCCTCGGCCTCACCAAGGGCCTGGCCGTCTCCGGCACCGGCACCATGATGGTCGCCCTTGTCGTGGTCGGCATCGGCCTGTCGCTCGGCGGTCCCACCGGTTACGCCATCAACCCGGCCCGCGACCTCGGCCCGCGCATCGTGCACGCCCTGCTGCCGCTGCCGAACAAGGGCGGATCGGACTGGCGATACGCCTGGATCCCCGTCGTCGGCCCGATAGTGGGGGCGGCGCTTGCCGCCGGCCTGTACAAGATCGCGTTCTGACCGCCCGAGTCCCAGGATTTGAGGAGCACATCGTGACCGACGCACACACCACTGGTCCGTTCATCGCCGCGATCGACCAGGGCACCACCTCGTCCCGCTGCATCGTCTTCGACAAGGACGGCCGGATCGTCGCGGTCGACCAGAAGGAGCACGAGCAGATCTTCCCGAAGCCGGGCTGGGTCGAGCACGACGCCGCCGAGATCTGGACCAACGTCCAGGAGGTTGTCGACGGGGCCGTCACCAAGGCGGGCATCACCTCCGCCGACGTGAAGGCGATCGGCATCACCAACCAGCGTGAGACCACGCTGCTGTGGGACAAGGCGACCGGCGAGCCGGTGCACAACGCCCTGGTCTGGCAGGACACTCGCACCGACGCCCTGTGCAAGGAGCTCGGCCGCAATGTCGGCCAGGACCGCTTCCGCCGCGAGACGGGCCTGCCGCTGGCCTCCTACTTCGCCGGCCCGAAGATCCGCTGGCTGCTGGACAACGTCGAGGGCCTGCGCGAGCGCGCCGAGCGCGGCGAGATCCTGTTCGGCACCATGGACAGCTGGGTGATCTGGAACCTCACCGGCGGCCCGGACGGCGGCGTGCACGTCACCGACGTCACCAACGCCTCGCGCACCCTGCTGATGAACCTGGCGACCCTCCAGTGGGACGAGAAGATCCTCTCCTCCATGGACATCCCGGCCGCCGTCCTGCCGGAGATCCGCTCCTCCGCCGAGGTCTACGGCCACGCCGTCGGCGGCCTGCTGGCCGGCATCCCCGTCGCCTCCGCGCTGGGTGACCAGCAGGCGGCCCTGTTCGGCCAGACCTGTTTCGCCGAGGGCGAGGCCAAGTCGACGTACGGCACCGGCACCTTCCTGCTGATGAACACGGGTGAGACGCCGGTCAATTCGTACAACGGCCTGCTGACCACGGTCGGCTACCGGATCGGCGACCAGAAGCCGGTCTACGCGCTCGAGGGCTCGATCGCGGTCACCGGTTCGCTGGTGCAGTGGATGCGGGACCAGATGGGCCTGATCAAGAGCGCGGCCGAGATCGAGACGCTGGCCCTGTCGGTGGACGACAACGGCGGCGCCTACTTCGTGCCGGCCTTCTCCGGTCTGTTCGCCCCGCACTGGCGCTCCGACGCCCGTGGCGTCATCGCCGGCCTGACCCGGTACGTCACCAAGGCGCACATCGCCCGTGCCGTCCTGGAGGCCACCGCCTGGCAGACCCGCGAGATCGTCGACGCCATGACCAAGGACTCCGGCGTCGAGCTGGCCGCGGTCAAGGTCGACGGCGGCATGACCTCCAACAACCTGCTGATGCAGACCCTCGCCGACTTCCTGGACGCGCCCGTGGTGCGCCCCATGGTCGCCGAGACCACCTGCCTGGGCGCCGCATACGCCGCCGGCCTGGCCGTCGGCTTCTGGGCGGACACCGACGAGCTGCGCGCCAACTGGCGCCGGGCCGCCGAGTGGACGCCCAACATGGACGCGGCCCAGCGTGACCGCGAGTACAAGAGCTGGCTCAAGGCCGTCGAGCGGACCATGGGCTGGATCGAGGACGAGGAGTAACAAAAAAATGAGCACCCTGCAGAGCGTCCCCACCCTTGGGACGCACCCGACCGCCGGCCGCAACCCCGGCCGTTCCGAGACCCGGGAGCTGCTGAGCCACGCCACGTACGACCTACTGGTGATCGGCGGCGGCATTCTCGGCACCTCGGTGGCCTGGCACGCCGCGCAGTCCGGGCTGCGGGTCGCCATGGTGGACGCCGGCGACTTCGCCGGCGCCACCAGCTCCGCCTCCTCCAAGCTGGTCCACGGCGGTCTGCGCTACCTGCAGACCGGCGCGGTCAAGCTGGTGGCGGAGAACCACCAGGAGCGGCGTGCGCTGGCCAAGGACGTGGCCCCGCACCTGGTCAATCCGCTCACCTTCTACCTGCCCGTCTACAAGGGCGGCCCGGTGAGCGCGCCCGTGCTCGGCGCCGGGGTCTTCGCCTACACCGCGCTGTCCGCCTTCGGCGACGGCGTCGGCAAGGTGATCTCCCCGGCCCGTGCCGCGGCCGACAACCCCGGCCTGAACACGGACAACCTCAAGGCCGTGGCGGTCTACTACGACCACCAGATGAACGACTCCCGGGTGGCCGTCATGACGGTCCGCGCGGCCGTCGAGGCCGGGGCCGTGGTGCTCAACCACGCCGAGGTCACGGGGCTTCGCTTCACCCGCGGCCGGGTCAGCGGCGCCGACCTCAGAGACCGCCTGGACGGCAGCGAGTTCGGGGTCGACGCCCGGATGGTGCTCAACGCCACCGGCCCGTGGGTCGACCACCTGCGCCGGATGGAGGACGCGGGCGCCGACCCGTCGATCCGCCTGTCAAAGGGCGCCCACGTGGTGCTCAAGCGCCAGGCGCCGTGGCGGGCAGCGATGGCCACCCCGGTCGACAAGTACCGCATCACCTTCGCGCTGCCGTGGGAGGACCAGCTGATGCTGGGCACCACGGACGAGGAGTACACCGGCGACCCGGCGGACGTACGGGCCACGGAGTCGGACATCCAGCAGATCCTGGACGAGGCCAGGCTCTCCGTCCGCGACGAACACCTGTCCCGGGACCTCATAACGTACGCCTTCGCGGGACTTCGGGTGCTGCCCGGCGGTCCCGGTGACGTCAAGAAGGCCAAGCGCGAGACGGTCGTCACCGAGGGGCGGGGCGGCATGCTGTCTGTCGCCGGCGGCAAGTGGACGACGTACCGCCACATCGGCCGGACGGTGGTCGGAAAGCTGGCCAAGCTGCCCGGCCGGCCGCTGACCGACGACATGGAGCCCTTGTCGCGGCTGCCCAAGCGGCTGCCGCTGCCGGGTATCGCCAACCCGAACGCGGTCGCCCACCGTCTGCTGATGGACCGCGACCCGGGCCACCGCATCGATCCGCTGACGGCCCGTCACCTCGCCACGCACTACGGCTCGCTGTCCTTCGAGATCGCCCGCATGGTGAACGAGGACCCGTCGCTGGGCGAGCGCATCCACCCCGACGGCCCGGAGATCTGGGCGCAGGTCGTGTACGCACGCGACCACGAGTGGGCCGAGACCGCGGACGACGTGCTGCGCCGCCGTACGACCCTGACCGTGCGGGGCCTGGACACCGTGGACGTACGCGACCGGGTCGAGGTGCTGCTCGCGAAGCGCGCCTGACGCCACTCCCTGGAACTCATCCAGCAGCAAGTCAACTTGACCCGGTCGTTTACGGCCGGGTCAAGTTGACGAGCCTGATCCTGCCGGTGATCACTCTGTCGCTGCCGACGGCCGCCGTCATCGCGCAGGTCTTCGCCAAGAGCCTCCGTACGACGCTGCGCGAGCCCTACGTGGAGACCGCGCTCGCCAAGGGCGCGAGCCGGGCGCGGGTGCACTTCCGGCACGCGGTCCGCAACGCATCCATTCCGGCGCTGACGGTGGTGGGGGTGCTGGTGGGCAATCTGCTCGCCGGATCCGTGGTCATCGAGACCGTCTTCTGATCTGAGCGCGGGGCGGCGGGCGCGCCGCGTCGCCGGTTTCCCGGTGCGCCGACCGGGGCTGCTGCTGTCGCTCGCGCTGATCGCGCTGGTGCTCCTGGCGGCCTTCTTCCCCGGGCTGTTCACGTCCCAGGACCCGCTGTCGGGCGTCCCGCGCGAGAAGCTTCAGCGCCCGGGTCTCCACCACATCTTCGGCACCGACCAGCTCGGGCGCGACCTCTTCTCCCGCGTGGTGCACGGCTCCGCGCTCACCCTGAAGGCGACCGCGCTGGCGGTGTCGGTGGGCCTGGTCGTCGGCTCGGGGACCGGGCTGCTGGCTCTTCACCGCGAACGCCATCCGGCCGCGGGAAGCGTACTCCCCGCTGATCGCCCACTACCGCGAGCGCTACGAGGCGTACGGGCACGACCCGGCGACGGCGTACGTAGCGGCGGGGTCGGGCGGGCTGTACATCGCCGACACGACGCAGCAGGCGATCAGCAGATCATCGACAAGATCCTCGGCTACCACGAGGTGTACCGGCACGATCTGCAGTCCATCACCGTCGACGGCGTCGGGCTCGGGCAGGCGCAGCAGATCGAGGCGCTGCACCGCTTCGCGGAGGAGATCGCGCCGGTGGTGCGGCGCGAGGCGCCTACGGCGCTGTGGGGCTGAGGCGGTAGGCGGCGGCGAGCTGCTGCGCTTGGGCGTAGGTGGGGAGGTCGGCGGGGGCGGGTTCCTGGTCCTGGGCGATGGCGTCGGCGGCGAGGTCCTCGATGAGCTGGGCGACCTGCGGGTCCGCGAGCCGTACGTAGCGGTGCCGGCCCTGGCGTTCCTCGGCCAGCAGTCCGCCTGCGACGAGCCGGGTCAGGTGCTCCGTCGCGGTCGACGGCGCGACGCGCGCGTGCCGCGCGAGTTCCCCGGCGGTCCAGGCCCGGCCGTCGAGCAGCGCGAGGCACATCGTTGCGCGGGTGTCATCCGCGATCAACGCTGCGATTGCCGCAAGGCGGGTGCCGGGGTTGTCGGTGCGTGCCATGGGCCCAGCATGCGTGACGCACGGTTCGGTGAGCGCCGAAGTGTGGCCGGGCGCGCACGGTTCGTTTGGGGTCGGGACCGCACCGGGGCACTCCCCCAGCCCTGGTGGCTGGGGGTGCCCCCAGCTCGGCGCTCGAACCGCTGGCAGTCCATGTCGCTGATGTACGCCAATTCTCGTCGCCTGTCGGGAAGGGGGTGGTGGACGAACCCCCGGCCGTGTGCGGGCGCGGCGCCGGCCCGAGGAGAAGCCGGACCCGGTCATTTTCCGTGCATCCACCAACCGGGAGGTGGCGGTTGGCTACGATCCGAAGATCGACAACGCTCAACTCCCCGCCGTCGGCGGCGACCAGTAAAGGACCCCGCAGTGACCGAGACCGAAGCCGCCGCCGACCTCCGACGCGCCGGTGACGTTCTGGCCGCTGAAGCCGCCCGTTACGCCTCGTTCGGCTGGATGCGCGGTACGACCGGCAACCTCTCGGTGGTCCTGGACCGTGACCCGCTCCGGCTGGCGGTCACCGCCAGCGGTTTGGACAAGGGCGAACTCACCGCGTCCGACGTGGTTCTGGCCGACGGCGACGGAGCCGCGCTCGGACCGGGCACACCCCCCGCGGAGGCGGGACTGCACGCCAGGATCGCGCAGTTGACCGGGGCCGACGCCGTGGTGCATGTCCATACTGTCGCCTCGGTGGCGCTGGGGTACCGGCAGCCGGGGGGCATCGTGTTCAAGGACCTGGAGATGCTGAAGATCCTGGGCCATCCGGCGGAGGACGAGGAGATCACCCTGCCGGTGATATCCAACAGTCAGGACATGCGCGTCCTCGGGGACCGGCTCGAAGCCGCCCGGGACCCCCGGATGCCGGCCGTCGTGGTCGCGGGGCACGGGCTGTACGCGTGGGGGCCGGACCCTCGGAAGGCGCGGCACCACACGGAGGTCGTCGAGTGGCTGCTGGAGCTGGAGCTCGCCGGCCGGTGAAGTCATCGTAAGATCCGCGCACGCATAACTCTCCCCGTACCGCACGGAGTGCCACGCAATGACCGCTGACGCCCTGCCCATCTCCCGTATTCCCCGCACCGGTCTGCCGCCGCGCGCGGTGGTGGTCGGCGATCCGGCCCGCGCGGCGGAGGTCGCGGCGCTGCTGGACGGCGGCCGGGAGGTGTCCCACCACCGGGAGTACCGGACCTTCACCGGGAGCTGGAAGGGCACATCGCTGGTGGTGTCGTCGCACGGGGTCGGGGCGCCCGGCGCGATGTGCCTGTTCCAGGAGCTGGCGGAGGCGGGGGTACGGACCATCATCAGGCTGGGCACGGCGGGGGCGATCCGGGCCGGGATCGGTGACGGCGACCTGGTCATCGCGGAGGCGGCGGTGCGGGACGACGGGGTGACGCAGCAGCTGCTGCCGCCGGAGTACCCGGCCTTCGCGGCGCCGGAGGTGGTGCTGGCGCTGCAGCGGGCGGCGGTGGCGGCGCGGGCGCCGCATCACCGGGGCGTGGTGTGGACGCGGGCGGCGTTTCAGCCGGGCTTCATCGCGCTGCCCGGGGACACGTACACGCGGGCCGGGATCGCGGCGATCGAGATGGAGCTGTCGGCGCTGCTGGTGCTGGCGTCGACCCGGGGCCTGGTCGCGGGCGGCATCGTGGTGATCGACGGGGCAAATGCGGACGAACTGGTCGACGAGGAAGCTACCGGCGGCTACAACCCGCACCGCGATGTGGTCGCCACCGGGGTCGCTCTGGGCAGCCGGGTAACGTTGGACGCTGTGCATCTGCTGGCGACGACCGAGGACGACTCGAAGTGACTGACATCGACCTGCTGGTGCACGGCGGCGACATCCTGACCGTGGACGCCGCCGGCACCGTCATCCCGGCCGGCGCCGTGGCCGTAAGCGGCGGCGAGATCGTGGCGGTCGGCCCGGCCGACGAGCTGCGCTCCCGCTTCGAGGCCGCCGAGGAGATCGACGCCACCGACTGCCTCGTCCTCCCGGGCCTGATCAACACGCACACCCACCTCGCGATGACCCTGCTGCGGGGCTGCGCCGACGACGTCACCCTCCAGGGCTTCCTGGAGCGCGTCATTCCGCGCGAGGCCGCGCTGCTGTCCCCTTCCCACGTCGCCTCGGCGCTGCGGGTCGCGGTGGCGGAGAGCGTACGGTCCGGGGTGACGGCAGCGCTGGACATGTACTGGTTCCACGAGGCGGCCGAGGCGGTCGCGGCGGAGGCAGGCTGGCGGTTGCTGACCGGGCCGACCTTCATGGACGTGCCGGGCCCGCCGGACGGACGGCCGTACGAGGACCGGCTGGCCTGGGCCCGTAAGGACCTGGCGGCCCGGACGCCCGCGCCCGGTACGCGGCCGGTGCTCTTCGCGCACAGCACGTACACCCTCTCCCCGGCCCAGCTCACCGACATCGCGGCGCTGGCCCGCGAGCACGGCGCGCTGCTGCACATCCACGCCGCCGAGAACGCGGCCGAGGTCGCCATGGTCGTCGAGCGGCACGGCAAGCGCCCGGTCGAGCTGCTCGACTCCCTCGGCCTGCTCGGCCCCGACGTGCTGCTCGCGCACGCCGTCGACCTCACCGACGCCGAGATCGCGGCGCTGGCCCGCACCGGGACGGGCGTCGCGCACTGCCCGGTGTCCAACCTCAAGCTGGGCTGCGGCGTCGCCCGGGTCACCGACCTTCTCGAGGCAGGCGTCACCGTCGGCCTCGGCACGGACGGCGCGGTCAGCTCCAACACCCTGGACCTGGTGGGCGCGATCCGGGTCGCCGCACTCGTGCACAAGGCGGCCGGCGACCCGACGGCCATCACCGCCGAGCAGGCGGTGCGGATGGCCACCATCGAGTCCGCCCGCGCCCTCGGCCTCGCCGACCGGCTGGGCTCGCTGGAGGCCGGCAAGCGCGCCGACCTGCTGGTCCTGGACCTGGGCCGACCGCACCTGACGCCGCGTCACGACCCGTGGTCGATGGTCGCGTACGCCGCTGCCGCCGCCGACGTACGCGACACCGTCGTGGACGGCCGGATCCTGATGCGCGACCGCGAACTGCTCACCCTGGACGAGGCAGCCGCCCTGAACTCCCTGGCGGCCATCGCATGACGACCCGGCCCCTGCCCACCCGGGGCTTCACCGGGCGGGCCACCGCCGCCGACCGCGACCCCCGGCTGCCTCCCGGCCAGTACGACGCCCGCGACACCTGGCCCGTGCTGTCCGCCGAGGTCACGCCCCAACTGGCCGAGGCCGACTGGACGTTCCGTATCGACGGCCTCGTCGGCGCCCCCCGCACCTGGGGCTGGGAGGAGGCGCACGCCCTCCCCCGTTCCGAGTACCGGGGCGACATCCACTGCGTGACGACCTGGTCGAAGTTCGGCGTACGTTTCGCCGGTGTCAGCCTCGACGTCTTCCTCGCCGAGGCCCGCCCGGCCCCCGGGGCCACGCACGTCGTCGCCTACTCCCACACCGGCTACACCACCAATCTCCCGCTGGCCGACGTGACCGGCGGCCGCGCCTGGATCGCCTGGGAGTACGACGGCGAGCCGCTCGCCCCCGAACACGGCGGCCCGGCCCGGCTGATCGTCCCCCACCTCTACTTCTGGAAGAGCGCAAAGTGGATCGCCGGGCTCCGGATCCTCGACCACGACCTGCCCGGCTTCTGGGAGGCCAACGGCTACCACCACCGGGGCGACCCGTGGCGGGAGGAGCGCTACTCCGGTGACTGACACCTTCGTTCCGACCACGGCTTTCGCCGTTGCCGGCCGGATCGCGGTGAGCAACCGCGCCGCCGCCACCTGGCAGCGTGCCGTCATCACCCACATCCGCCGCGAGACCCCGCGCGCCGCCACCTTCCGCCTGGCCGTCCCGCAGTGGCAGGGCCACCTCCCGGGCCAGCACCTCATGCTGCGCCTCACCGCCCAAGACGGCTACACCGCCCAGCGGCACTACTCCATCGCCTCGGCGCCGGACGACTCGGGGCACATCGAGCTCACCCTCGACCACGTCGACGGCGGCGAGGTCTCCGGCCACCTCCACACCACCGCCCGCCCCGGCGACACCGTCGAGGTCCGCGGCCCCCTCAGCGGCTTCTTCGCCTGGCCCGGCGACCGCCCCGCCCTCCTCCTCGGCGCCGGCTCCGGCGTCGTCCCCCTCATGTCCATGATCCGCCACCACCGCCTCCGCGGCCTGGACCTCCCCCTGCGCCTCCTGGTCTCGGCCCGCACACCCGCCGACCTCATCTACGCCTCCGAGTACGGCCCCGAGACCACCGTCATCCACACCCGCACCGACGGCCGCCTCACCGCCGCCCACCTCGAGCCGTACCTGGGCGAGCACCAGCCCTCCGGCGGCTGGGAGGCGTACATCTGCGGCAGCAACGGCTTTGCCGAGCACGCCTCTCGGCTGCTGGTCGCCGGCGGGCAGCCGGTGGACCGGATCCGTATCGAGCGATTCGGCTGATCAGCGGAAACAGGGTATTCTGAGCACGTTCCACCGGGACGTGGCGCAGCTTGGTAGCGCACTTGACTGGGGGTCAAGGGGTCGCAGGTTCAAATCCTGTCGTCCCGACGGTGTTATCGCAGGTCACGGTCAAGACCGGTTCGCGGCGGGTGGCAGGCATAGCCGTCACCCGCCGCGAACCGGTTCAGTCCGGTTGCGCCGGAATTACCGGGTTCCCCCGTTCAGCACACGGCCGACACGGATGTCCGCCGTCCTCGTGCGGGCGGAGCCCGCCCCGATCGCGGTGAGCACCGCGGTGCCGGAGGGCTGGTCCGCGGGTATCACGGCGCGAAACTCCACCGTGCCGTCGCTGCCCGCGATGGCGCTGTCGAGCGCCGAGGAGCCGAGGGCCAACGCAACACTCTCGCCGGCGCGGTAGCCCGACCCGCGTACGGAGACCGTCTCACCGGGAACCGGCGTGGTGTCGCTGACGGTCAGCTTGCCCGGGTGGGAGAGCGCGCTGTGCTCGGCGCAGACGTCGCCCTGCACGCCTACCGGTGCTGCGGGGACCGCCGTGCCGGTGAGGCCGTCGTCTTCCCGGACGGTGACGGTGCCATAGTCATTGCTGCCCAGCACCGCGTCGGTCGGATTCGACACCGCGATCTTGTAGGAGGTGGTCGGGGCCGTCCCGGCGAGGGTGTCGCCGGTCACCGGGATCGCGACCGCCTGGCAGGTCGCACCCGGGCGGAAGGTGATCTTCTGCATGGCGAGCCCCACCTTGCCCGTCGCCGAGCCGATGACCGTCAGGTACGCCGTGACGTCGGACGCGCTCGGCTGCGAGAGGTAGACGGCGACGTGGTCCGTGCCGGGTCCGGAGCCCTCTTCCACCGTGGTGGACGCCACATTGACCGTCGGCCGTACTTGGACCCGGGCCGTGCCCAGGTCCTTGCTGTCGAAGCCGAGGTCGGACAGGTACGCTCCACCGGTCGCCGTGCCGTCGGCACCGACGGCCGGGGTGAAGGTGACCTTGGAGACGCGGTTCAGGTCCAGGCCCGCCTGCTTCAGTGCCGAGGTCGGCACGTGAACCTGCTGGAGAACGATCTTTTGCAGCAGCGTGGATGTGCTGCCCGGCATCCGGCTCACCCCCCAGGTGTTGAGGTGGGACACCAGGTCGCTCCAGGTGTGGCCGGCGCTGTCGGTGACGCTCAGCTTCATGTCCGTCCCTGTGGCGACGCTCTCGTCGGGCGACATGTCCACGGTCATCTCGTCGTAGTGCGAGACATTGCGCTGGGAGGACGGGACCGCCACGCTGAGGCCGCCGTCCGTGCCGGTCCATGTCAGGTGTGTCATGGGGTTGAGCGGGACGTTGGGGGCGAATGCGGCGGGTGTCCAGTACGGCACCTGCTGGTTGGTCAGCGTGCTGCCCGGGTTGGTGCAGTACGGGAGCACCTCGGGAACCGTGCGCCCGTACTTGCTGGCGCAGACCGTGGCCGTGACCGCTCCCGTTGTGCTGACGAGCGGGGACGTGTCCTTGAACGTGGTGATGTCCTCACGCGTGGCGGTGGGCTGCTGGGCCACCGTCCTTACGTCCGCGTAGGACGCCACGGATGACGGCAGCTGCCCGGAACCATCGAACATGCCCTGGAAGCGCGTCTGTCCGCCGAGGGTCGCCTCGAAGAACCCGGAGATGTACGCCGAGCCCACCTGGTACTCCTGCGCCGCGGTGAGCCGGGTGTTCTTGCCGGAAGCCAACGCGGTGTCACTGGTGCCGCACACCGGGTCGTTGACGTTCGTCCAGTCGTCCGCGGCACCCGGATACGGCGGGGTCCAGGAGGTGTTGTAGAAGTCGTGGTCGGTGCCCATGACCCAGATGTCCGAGCGCTGCACGTTGTCCTGGAAGGTGTTGTCGCGCGAGTCGGCGTAGAAGTGCTGGCCCTGCTGGTCCGACACATCGCCGTCGCAGTAGGGCAGCAGCGTCGTGGTCACCACGTCCGGCAGAGTGGCGCGGGTGAAGTCGATCGGCGCGAGGGCGAAGACCGACTTGATGTTCCACGGATGCGGCAGGGCCTCGTTGAGGGTGCCCGCGGTGACGACGCCTTCGCCGCCGCGCGAGTGGCCCATCAGCCCGATTTGGCTGAAGTCCATCGTGTTCACGAGCTGATTCGCCGTCAGCGTGCCGGTCGGGTATGTGGACTGTCCGGCGGCCAGCGCCTGGTTCAGGGTCACGTCCTGGCCGGCCGCGGCATCGTGGTAGCTGACCGGCCGCGCGTCGTTCGCCGCCTTGAGCATGGTGAGGGTGTCGAGTACGAGTTGGCCGCGGGTGACCGCGCCGTCGTCCGGGGAGAGCTGGTTGTCGTTGGCGTTGATCGCGTTCGCGGAGATCGACACCACGGTGTAGCCGTCCGCCGCGAGCGCCTCACCGGCGCCGTCGTAACCGGCGTAGCTCAGGATGGGGGCCGTCCCGGCCGCGCACGGCCAGACTCCGCCCGCGCCCTTCAGGGTCGTGGTGTTGTAGCACGAGCTGTGCCGGCCGTGCAGGAAGATCACCAGGGGGTGCGCCCCGCCGGCGGTCGGCAGGTAGATGCGTCCTTCGAGTTCCCCGCGGATGCCGCCGATGTCGGCGAGGGGGATGGACTGGGCGCCGAAGTTGTAGTCGGCGATCGTGTAGTTGCCCTTACCGATGGTCGTCGGATCGCCGCTCGTCGTCCCCGACGTGCCAGGGGTCGTCGGCAGGGCTTTCTGCTGGGACCTGAGCTGGGCGCCCGCGGAGGGCAGAGCGGTCGGGCCTACGGCTGTGCTGTTGCCACCGCTGGACCACTGCCAGGTGACCGCCTTGGCGGTGGCCACCGACGGGTCGGCCGTCGTCACGGTGAGCGTACGCCCGTCCGCCGACTCCGCGGCGGGGCCCAAGTTCTGTCCCCCGGCGAGCAGTTCGGGTACGTCGTCCTTCACGGGCAGTGCGGTGTGCAGCTTGAGCGACACCAGATAGCCGCCGGCCGCCCGGGTCACCGTCCAGCCGTTTCCTGAATCGACCACGGCCGTGCCGGGCCCCGGGGTCGAAGCGGCGGCCGGAAGGGACGCGGCCGCCGTCGCCCCGAGCAGGACAAGTCCCGCAGCCGCCACGGTGAGCGGACGCCGCAGCGCCCGCACAGATCTCTTTCTTTTCACGTCATGCACTTGATGCACCAGATGCCTTTCTCAAGCCGCGCGCGAGCGGCGGTCATCGGGAGACGGCCGGGGCCGCGTCGGGGTCGTCGTCGGGGTAGGGGTAAAAGGCGGTGCCGAGCTTGGGCAGCCAGCCGACGGTGGCGACCGGCGCATCGCCGTCCCCGGGGTGCTGCGGTGGGAGGCCGGCGTTGACGACCGGGCCCCAGCCGACGGTGAGGAAGCTCATCGCAGGGCCTCCTCGGCTACTAGCGGGTCGTTGGACAGCTCGGGCGGTGCCGCGGGCGCCACAGTCAGGCGGCGCGGCGCGACCTTCGGCGTCCCCGTGGTGACCGGGTCCGGCGGGGCCGCGTTGTGGTACTCGGGGAAGTGGGCCTGGTAGTCGATGGCGGCCTGGACGATCTCCGGCTCGCTGAACCTCGGCCCCCAGAACTGAGCCGCTATCGGCAGGCCGACCGTGCTGTCGTAGCCGATCGGGAACGAGACCATGGGCCACGTCAGGGCGTTGGGCAGTTGGTAGTAGGCCCGGTAGACCGGGAAGCCACCGCCGGCGCGCAAACCGATCTGCGCGCCGATGGACAGTACGAGCATGAAGTCCACGCCCGCCGCGTCCAGTGCGGCCTGGTAGTTGGCCTGCAGGGTGCGGCGCCGCTTCTCGCCCTCGACCCGGACGGAGGCGGGCACCGCGCCGGCGAACCGGGTCGCCGAGTCGAAGGAGGCCGTCGTGTCGTTGGGGCCCTTGCGCCCGTACTGGGCCAGCAGCGCGGCTGCCTGGTCGGCCGGGCGGGTGGCGGCGAAGTCTCCGACCGCCTTCCAGTAGCCGATCTCGTACCGGTTGGGGCTCAGCACCGCGGAGGAGGGTGAGACGGGGGAACCGTCGACGGTGGCCAGGACGTCGGTGCTGGCGAAGTACGGGTCGTTCTGCGGCACGGTGACGTCCAGGCCGGGGAATTCCTTCACCGTCGCGCCCAGCGAGGTGAGTTGCTGCTTGAGCCGTTCGAAGGCGGCGCTGTGGTCGGCGTCGTAGAGGTCCTGCGGCGGGGTGCCGACCTGGATGCCCTTGCTGGTACGCATCCAGTCGGTCTGCGGGATCCCGATGGTGATGCCGGAAAGCGGCCGGGAACCCTTGCGGGCGGTGAGCGGCATGGCCGGGAAGGGGTCGGGGGCCGCAAGGGTCAGGGGGTCGTTGGCGGGGTCGGGGCCGAGGATCACCGAGAGGATCAGGGACGCGTCGCGCACCGACCGGGCGATCGGGCCCAGCACGTCGTATCCCGGCGACAGCGGCATCAGCCCGGCCACCGAACTGGTGCCGAGCGACGGCTTGATGCCGCTGGCGCCGTTGGCCGCCGACGGCATCATGATGGACCCGCCGGTCTCCTCGCCGATGGCGGCGGCCGCCAGCCGAGCGATCGGAGCGACACCGGAGCCCTGGCTGGATCCGCCGGGTACATAGGCCATGTTCCAGGCGTTGCCGGCGAAGGTGCCGGTGATCGAGCCGGAGAAGGCGGAGCACACCGTGTGACCCAGGATCACCGCGCCGGCCGTGCGCAGCCGGTGGACGACCGTGGCGTCCCGCAGCGCGGCGTTGCCGTCGAAGGCGTGGCTGCCGTCCTTGGCCTCGAAGCCCTTGACGGCCACCGAGTCCTTGATGCCGAACGGGATGCCGAGCAGCGGGGGCAGGTCCTCGCCCGAGTGCCTGGCCTTTTTGAACTGCGCGTCAGCGGCGGCCGCCTGGGCCAGCGCGCCGTCCCGGTCGATCCGGACGAACGCGTTGTACAGGCCGTTGTCGCCGTAGGTCTCGAAGGGGCCGTTGAAGCGGTCGATACGGTCCAAGTACGCCTGGGTGACCTGCACCGAAGTGACGACACCGGCCCGCATCAAGGCGGCCAGCTCGAACACCTCGTAGTCGACCAGCCGGGACCGCTTCTTGATCCCGGAGACGGCGGGAAGGGCGCGCTCGTACGCGCTCGCGGCCGTCGGTGCCGGGGCCGCGGCTGCCGGCACCACGGTGGCGGCCGACACGGCGACCGCTCCCGTCATGGCGGCGGCCCCGCCCAGCACCGTCCGGCGGCTCAGTCTCCGAGGGGGCCCGGACACCGCCGGCACGGCGGTGTCCGGGCTCGTTGAGGTGACGCGTTCTGCGGGCATCTGCAGATTCCTGTCCTCGTTCGTGCATGGCGAATGGAAAGGCGTGAACGTGGGGGGAATGGCGACGCCGAGAGGAGACTGTAGGACCTGGCGAATATCGGGGGAAGCCCGCCGAGAGAATTTCTTAACGGGTCCGCAGAGGCTCACGCCGATATTTCCACAGCATTCCGGTGGGATGAATTCTGAGTTGCTGCCAATGCCGTACGAATCCGGGCCAATCGGCCATTCGAAGGTGATCAACAGACCCCTTACCTGGCCCTACTGAGGTATTTGAAACAAAAACTAAACACGCGCGACAGAATGTCGAGTGCATGACAAAGATTACTTCGGCTATCACTGAACCGTTGTGGCTGAATTCTTCGCAATACCCCCTTAGCGCGCCCTTCCATCCCTCCTTTCACGCCGGATTACCGGCTCGTCAATCCGTCGGGGCCACCGGTCAGGGAATCCGCCTCACCGCCAGGTTGGCTCCGTCACGAAAGAAATCGAGTAGGGCGTTCACGCAGCGCGTTCCGCCCCGCTCCGGGACAGCGGCCAGCCGGGGACCGGCCGGGCGGGCGGCGCCGCGTACGTGCACACCTTGCTCGTCCGCAATCCCATTCCGGCCACCGCTTCGGCCAGCCGGACCCCCGCGGCCACGCCGTCCACCACCGGCACCCCCAGCCGGCCGGTGATCGCCTCCTCAAGCCCGGCCATCCCCCCGCACCCCAGGCAGATCACCTCCGCCCGGTCCTCCCGCACCGCCCGCTCGGCCTCGGCGAGGATCGCCGCGACAGCCGCCGGCGGGTCGGCGTCCACCTCCGCGGTGGACAGACCGCAGGAACGCACCGACGCGCAGCGGTCCGCGAGCCCGGCCAGCCGGAGCCGGTCCTCGATCGCCCCGACCGAGCGCGCCAGGGTGGTCACCACCGAATAGCTGCGGCCGATCATCTGGGCGACGTGCGCCGAACTCTCCGCGATGTCCAGCACCGGAACATCGGTGATCTCCTGCACACCCTCCCTGCCGTGTTCGCCGAACCCGGCCAGTACGACCGCGTCGTACGGCTCCCCCACCGCCAGGATCCGGTCCATCACCGCGACCGCCGACAGGTAGCTCTCCAGACTGCAGTCGATCGCCTCCGGCCCGAAGAACGGCTGCACCGCCAGGATCTCCGTCCCGGGCGAGGCGGCGCGACGGGCGGACCGGGCGATGGACTCCGTCATCGACACGGAGGTGTTGGGGTTGACCACCAGGATCTTCATCGGTTCCCTCCCGGGTTCTGGTTGTCTCTCTCATGCCGCTCCGCGGTCGCCTCGGCGGTCAGCAACCGGCCTGCCGGGCACCGGAAGTCCACCTCGCGTCCGCGCAGCCAGGTGCGGCGCACCACGCCGTGCAGGGTCCGCCCGGTGTACGGGGTGACCGGCTGACGGTGGTGCAGGGTTTCCGGTCGTACGGTGAAGGTGTCGTCCGGTGCGAAGGCGCACAGGTCCGCGTCGTATCCGGGCGCGATCCGTCCCTTCGCCGGCAGCCCGGCCAGCCGGGCCGGCCGCGAGGCCATCCACGTCGCCACATCGGGCAGGCGGAAGCCGCGCCGGCGCGCCTGCGTCCACACCAGCGGCAACGCAAGCTGGAGCGAGGAGATGCCGCCCCAGGCCGCGCCGAAGTCCCCGGTGTCAAGGTGCTTCAGCTCGGCGGCGCACGGAGAGTGGTCGGAGACCACCAGGTCGAGCGTGCCATCGGCCAGCCCCGCCCACAGCCCGTCCTGGTTGGCGGCCTCCCGGACGGGCGGGCAGCAGGCGTACTCGGTGGCGCCGTCCGGCACCAACTCGGCCGCCAGCGTCAGGTAGTGCGGGCAGGTCTCGGCCGTCACCGCGACGCCCTCCCGCCGGGCGGCGGCGATCAGCGGCAGCGCTCGCGCGGTGGAGAGGTGCACGATGTGCACCCGGGCGCCGGTGGCGCGGGCCGCGCCGAGCACGGCGGCGACCGCCGCCAGCTCGGCCTGGGGCGGGCGGGAGGCCAGAAAGTCCGCGTACCGCCTGCCACGCGCGGGTGGCGCGGCCGAGAGCTCCCGCTCGCTTTCGGCGTGCACCAGGAGCACGGCGTCCAGCTCCCGCAGCACTCCTAGGGTCTCCAGCAGTTGACGTCGGCTCAGCGGCGGGAAGTCGGGCGACCCCGAGTCGGACAGGAAGCACTTGAAGCCGAGCACCCCCGCCTCGCGCAGCGCCGGCAGGTGCGCCGTACCGCCGGGCACCACACCACCCCAGAAGCCGACGTCCACGAAGCACTGCCCCGTCGCCGCGGTCCGTTTGGCGGCCAGGGCGGCCGGATCCACCGTGACCGGCACGCTGTCGAGCGGCATGTCCACCAGGGTCGTGATGCCCCCGGCCGCCGCGGCCCGCGTGGCGCTGGCGAACCCCTCCCAGGTGTCGTGCCCGGGCTCGTTGACATGGACGTGCGAGTCCACCAGGCCCGGCAGTAGGACCACCTCCTCCCCCAGCTCCACCACCTCGTCGGCGGCAACCGGGTCGTCGAACCCGCCGACCCGTACGATCCGGCCGCCCTCGACGGCGACGGAGGCGGGCCCCTCACCGCGATCCGTGACCGTCCGGCGGGCGCGTACCAGCAGCTCCATCTCAGCCCCTCGGGCCGGGCGCGGCCACGGGGGCGCCGGACACCATCGCGTCCAGCAACTCCATCGCCTGACCGGTTGTCGCTGCAGCTGCGGCGAGCGTCAGATCGGCGGCGTCCGCCACCAGCGCGCCGCCGAACGCGGCCAGCAGCCCGGGCCATCCCGCGCCGAGCAGGACCAGCCGCGCGGCGCCGGGTTCGGTCTGCAGGGCCGCCCACACCGCGGCGGTCTCGGCGAGTGTGCCGATGCCGCCGTCCAGGGCGACGACCGCGTCGCAGGACAGCAGGTGCCGCAGCCGGTCGGGGTAGTCGTCGGCCCAGCGCAGTTCGTCGCACCACCGGCTCGGGGTCAGTCCGGACCAGCCGCGCATCGGCAGCCCGATGACGGTAGCCCCGGCATCGCGTGCCCCGCGCGCCGCGGCGCCCATCAGCCCGCCGTAGCCGCCGGTCATCACCCGCCAGCCCCTGCCGCCCAGGGCCGCGCCCAGTTCCCGCGCCTGCCGCCAGCGGGGATCGGGCGCTTCGAGCCGCGCCGAGCCCACCACGGCGATCGTCCACGGGAGTCCGCCGGCCATGGCTGCGCTCGCACTGCCCGGCAGGCGGTCCCGCGCCTCATCCCGCGACGAGTTGATAGCCGCGCACCCCCTTCTTCGAGGAGAGCGAGACCAGGGCGCCGAGCAGCACACCTTCGGAGTACTCGCTGCCCGGGTTGATGGACCGGGACCGGCCGATCCGGGCCTCGCCGCGGGACTCGTGGATGTGGCCGTGCAGGCCCAGCATCGGCTGGTAGGTGGTGATGGCGTCGCGGACGGCCCGCGAGCCCACGCCGGTGATCACCGGGGCCCCGGACCGCATCACCGGCCGGAACTCGGCGTCCAGCGCCATGGCCTGGTCGATCGGAGTGTCCTTGGGCGGCACGTGGAGGTTGAAGACGGCCCTGGACATGTCGGGCACCTGCGCAGCCAACGCGTCGATGCGGGCTGCGAGTTGATCCTCCGGAAGCTCACGCGGCGAGTCCCACGGGGTGGGGTTGGAGTAGCCGACCGAGATCATCGTGAAGCCCCCGGGCAGCTCCACCAGCCGCCCCTCGGGGTTGACCAGCATGTCCGATGAGCCGAGCAGCTCGTCCACGAACAGCGGATCGTCGTTGCCCGGCGCCAGCAGGCACATGATGCCGGTGCCCCTCAGCCGTTCCTCGGCCAGGGACATCCAGTCCGCCAGCGTGCGGTGCATGTGCTTGCGGAAGGTCTCCTCCACCAACTCCGGGCGCTCGCGGAACTCGGCGATCTGGTCGGGGGTGGTGTCGTACGCGTAGAAGCCGGCGTCGGCGATCTCCTTGCGCAGGGCCGGCAGCCCGTCGGCGTCGACGGTGCGCTCCCGGCCGAACAGATGGGAGCTGTACCGGCCGCCGGGGCCCTCGATGACGGGGACCAGCATCTTGCCGGTGATGTCGCCGCCCATCAGCAGGACGTCGGCGCTGTAGAACTTCCCGGCGTTGACGAACTTACGGAAACACCGGTCCGAGCCGTGGATGTCGGTCGCGAAGAAGATCTTCAGGTCAGTTCCGCGCATCGATCGGACCTCCGATCTCGTCAGGGAGGTCGTACCAGGGCACGCGCCTGCCGACCTTGGCGCGGGCGCGCCACCTCAGGGACTTGGGCGCTGCGGTCAGGGCATCGCCGATCCGGGCGACGCGGGTGGTGACCGCCGCGGCGTCGGGGGGCGCCAGCAACTCGTCGGCGACCGCTGCGACGCGAGCCAGGTTGTCGGTGACGGTGGTGTGCCAGCCCCAGTCGGCGCCGGTGATCCGGGCCAACCGGTCGGTGCTGATGTGGTCGTCGTCGGTGCCGGGCGCGTCCGGCGCGTCGACCGGGTGCGTCAGCAGGAGAGTCACCGCGTCGGTGAGGTCCTTGTGGTTGATCTGCACCACCTGGAGCTTGGTGAGCAGCAGGTCGGCCGGGGCCAGGGTCAGGGGATGGAGGTCCAGCCGGTCGGTGAGGTCCATGGCGTGGCACATCTGGAAACCGCCGACGAACACGTCGAGCCTGCGGTCGTTGGGCTCGTCGTCGAAGAGCAGCCGGCGGTCACCGCGCATGTTGTTGAAGCGGACGTTGGGTGTGTAGCCCAGCTCCTGCAAGGCGGCGCGAAAAGCCTTGCTCTGCTGCGGACGGATCACCAGGTCGATATCCCCGTACGTCCTGTGCAGCGCCGCGGGTATCTCGCGGTGCCGGTGGCCGGCGACGGCGAGGCCGCCGATGAGGCGTACGTCCAGTCCGTGTTCGGCGAAGGCCCCGGTGAGCCTGCTCGCCTCGTGTTCGATGTCGGCGAGGGGGAAGGTTGTCGTCATGCGGGCTCTCCGATCACGACGCGGTGGATGGTGTCGTAGTGCTCTTTCCTGGCCGCCTCGCTGGGGAAGTTGTAGCTCTCCTTGCCCAGGGCCTCCGCCAGGTGGAAACCGATCAGGCTCAGGGGCAGGGCGGCCAGCAGCGGCGAGAACTCCTCGGGTGCGCCCGGCGTCAGAGGCAGGTGCAGTGCGGGCAGCTCGGGGGCCAGGTCGCTGACCACGAACGCCCGAGCGCCGATGAAGCACAGTTCGGACAGGATCTCGGCGGCCCGGTCTGCGCTCGCGCCCGAGGGCGCGACCAGCACCACGGGAGTGCCCTGCGAGCTGATGAAGTACTCCTCGTGCGCCCACTCCTCGATGTTGGTGCTCACACCGAGCAGTTGCGGGCCCTCGAAGAGCTTGGCCGCACCGAATTGGGCCGAGGCCTCGTTGGGGCCGCCGCCGAGGAAGGTGATCCAGGGGTGAGCCGCCAGCAACCCGGCCGCCTCTCGGGCAGGCGCGGCGCTCGCCCGCAGGGTCCGGGCCGCCAGCGCCGGGAGGGCGTCAAGGGCGGCCCGCGCGGTCCCGGTGTCGCGTGCGGCGGCCTGGGCCCAGCGCAGCGCCAGGTCGTCGAGGGTGGCCACCAGGCCCAGGTAGCTGCTCGTCCCGGGAGAGAAGCCCAGCGTGGGCACATCCACCGGCAGGACCAGCTGGGCGGCCCTGGCCAGTTCTCCGTCGGCGTTGTTGGTGAGGGCGATGGTGAGGGCGCCGAACCGGTCCGCCTGCACCGCCGCCTCCGTGGTGCGGCCCACCTTGCCGGAGAACGACACGCACACCACCGCGCTGCGCTCGGGCAGGTACCGCACCTGGTAGCGGGCGAACTCCAGGGCGTGGACGGCCTGCGCGCGGATGCCGGTGTGCCGGCGGAACGCGAGTTCGGCCGCGCGGCCCGCGAAGTACGAGTCGCCGCAGCCGACCAGGAACAGGTTCTCCACCCCGCGTGCGGCCAGTTCCTCGGCAACGCGTCGCACGTGTCCGTCCGGATCGGCCAGCCGGGCGGCGATGACGTCGGGGATCATCTCGATCTCCCGGCGCATGACGTCGATGTCGTGCGAGGAGGCACCGGTGGGGGCCGCCGCCATACGGTCCCCGGGCGCCGCGTCGGAAGGCGGCTCTTTCAGGTCCCCGGGGCGGTCGACGGCCACCGGTTCCCCCAACGCCGTGAACCGTGCGAACCGCTCCCTCGCCGTGGCCGGTTCCAGCCGGGCGAGTGCCGTCGAACCGAACTCCTGCACCGCCCAGGCGGCGGTGGCCACGGCCCGGGACACCGCGTCGGCGAGGGACAGGCCGGCTGCGAGCGCCGCGGCCAGCGCGCCGCAGAAGGTGTCCCCCGCCCCCGTGGTGTCGGTGACGTCGCTCGGCCACGCCGGTATCCGAAGTACGGGTACCCGGCCGGCGTCGACCAGGGCGCCGTCCGCGCCGAGCTTGACGACGACCGCGGGCACGCCCTGCTTGCGCAGCATGGCCGACGCCTTCTCCGGCTCGTCGTATCCGGCGAGCGCCGCCAACTCCTCCCTGCTGGGCACGAAGACGTCGACCCGCCGGGCGAGCGCGAGGACGGCGTCCGGGTCGGTGTCCCAGTCCTCGTGGGTGTCCAGCGTGAGGAGGGCGCCCGGTACGTGTTCCCGTACGTGGGCGACCAGCGCCGACGCGGCCGCCAGCGGCATGGCGGCGATATGCACCACCGGCGGCTCCCCGCCGTTCAGCCATTCCACGGGGATGTCGGCCGGGCGTACCGCCACCTCGCGGGAGCGTTCCAACGGCGTCCGGTACAGCCAGCGGCGCCGGCCGTCCTCTTCGTAGATGACCCAGTTGCGGACCGTCGGGCCGGCGACGGGGCGCAGGCCGGCGGTGTCCACCCCGAGGCGGCGCAGTGTGGCGGGGATCTCGGGCGGCAGGTCCTCGCCGCGTCGGGCGACGACCGCGACAGCGGGATGCCACAGCCGGGCGGCGACGGCGGCGTAGACGGCGTTGCCGCCCGGACGGCCCATGCTGACCGCGCCGTCGCCGCGTACGACGTCGTCGATCGTCAGGTTGCCGATCACGATCAGCCGACGGTCCGCGGTGGTAGCGGTAGCGGTAGCGGTGCGATCCATCGAAGCAGCTCCTCGTGGTCCCGGACGGACCGTCTCGATGCGGGCGCGTGGCGCGGGTGGGGCGGCCGGCAAGGAGCGTCCCCTCCCCACCGGCGTGGTCACTCGGGAGGGATCTCGCGGTAGACCAGCCCCAGGTCCACTCCGCGGCGGTGGTTGAGCAGCCGGACTGCGGCGTACCACAGGACGCCGCTGGCGATCACGCCGAACATGAACCACAGCGACAGCGTGCGGGTCACCGCGAACGTCGAGTTGACGGTGTCGTTGAAGATGAAGGTGGCCAGCAGCGCGGCCAGCACCACCGCGCCGCCCACCCCGGAGAGGGTGACCACGGGTATGCCGAACAGCCGCCGGCCGCCGGCCGACTGCCACACGGCGGGCAGGCGGTACGGGAACACCGCACCCGCCACGGCCACCACGATGAAGGCCGCGATCTGGGCCAGCAAAGCCCCGAGCAGGCTCGCCGAGGACCAGTTCACCAGGGCGAACAGGGCGATCTCGCCGGTGACGGTGCACACCGCGATGGCCTTTACCGGGGTGTGGAACCGTTCGCTGACGTCACCGAGCCGCTGCGGCACCGTACGGTCCAGCGACCAGGCCAGCATGTAGCGGGTGGCCTGCATGGTGGAGAGGGGCGTGCCCATCACCGCCCAGACGACGAAGCCGATCCCGAGCACCAGCAGCAGGAGGACGTTGTGAGTCAGCAGCGCCGCAAGGAAGTTGAAGCCGGGCGGCAGACCCGCGGGCAGCCCCAGCTTGTCCGGGCGGGCGCTGGCCAGATAGCCCAGACTGCCCAGCCACTTGGTGCTGACCCGGCTGGTGACCACGATGGTGAGCAGGCCCAGCACCAGGCCGTTGACCAGCACGCCGCCGACCATCGCCCGGTACTGGTTCTTCGACGCCCGCTTGATCTCGCCACCGATCTGCGCCGAGCCCTGCGCGTAGCCCACCACGAAAAACACCCAGGGCAGCATCAGGAAGGTGTCCACCCAACTGAAGCCCGCGCTGTTGCCGGTGTACCCCGCCTTGTCCGCGGCCGGGATGATCTGGTCGTACGTCAGGCCGCCGTTGTGCCCGGCGAACTGGTTCCAGCCGCCGGTGATGTGGCCGCCGCGGAAGAGCAGCAGGACGATCGACAGCAGCAGGCTGAGACCGGCGAAGGCGAACAGGAACTTCTGCCATCGCCAGTACCGCTGGCCGCCCAGGACGATGAGCACTCCGAAGCTTACCGTGATGAGGGTGCCAAGCCCGAGGACCCACCATTGGGTGTGGACGCCGAGCAGGTCGTGCTTGGCCAGCAGTGAGTTGCTCATGTTCAGCCACACCTTGTTGCCGGTGACCGAGCTGAGCGTGGCCAGCGCCGCCGGCACCGCGAAGGTCAGGGCGAAGTACGCGTTGAAGCCGATCCAGAAGAAGATCAGCCACAGGCCCTGGCTCCAGGAGAGCAGGAAGCCGACGATGGGGTGCAGAGTGCGGCTTACGAAGACGTAGTCACCGCCGGACCGGGGCATCGCCGCCGCGAACTCGGAGTACACCCGGAGCAGGGTGAACGCCATGAGCAGGGTGCCGACCACCACCGCCAGCAGGATGTTCCCACCGGGGAAGGCGGTTTGGGCCTGGAGATAGAGGAACACCCCGCCGACGGCCACGTTCATGCCGAAGCTGTTCATGATGAAGGCGTCGACGAGCGACACCTCCCGGATGAGGCCGGTGGAGTTGCGAATGAAGACGCCGGCCTGTTCCTCGGCCGGTGTGGTGGGCAGCTGACTCGGTGCCGACATGTCAGACCCCTCTCTAGGGGGCGGATCCGGGGTTTGGGGAGGGTGCGGACGCGGGGTCCTGGGCGGGCCGTGCGGTCGAGTGGCGGACTCCGCCGTCCCCGCGGTGGCTCTCGATCTCGAAGCGGAAGCGGTCCGCCCGGTACAGCACCTCGGAGAGTTCCACCGGCTTGTCGTGCTGGTCGCGGGTGACGGCCTCCACCTGCAACAGCGCCTCTCCCACCGGCACTTGCAGATGACTGGCGTGGTCGGGCAGCGCCCGGACCACCTCGATGATGTTGCGGGCCGACGTCATCACCGCGCCGTACCGGCGTTCCAGCACCCCGTACAGGGAGGTGCCCAAGTCCTCTTCGGCCAGTTCCGGGAACCGGGTTGCCGGCAGAACGGCTGTGAGCAGCGCCACCGGCTCCGCGCCCAGGAACGCCACCCGTCGTAGGCGGAAGACCTCGGCCCCGGTGGGCACGTCCAGGGCCGCGGCCGCGACGTCGTCGGCGACCCCCGTCCCGGACTCCAGTACGCGCATGCTCACCGGCAGTCCGGTCTCACCGAGGGTCGCGGTAAAGCTGGTGAGCAGATGGATCTTGCTCGCCACCTTGGGCTCGCTCACGAACGTGCCGCGGCCCCGGGTGCGGTTGAGGTAGCCGTTCTTGGCCAGGGCCAGGAACGCCTGCCGGACCGGGGCGAGGGACACCCCGAGGCGGACCGCGTACTGCTTCTCCTGCAACAGCTTCTCGCCCGGGGTCAGCCGCCCGGACACGATCTCGTCGAGCAGCAGCCGGTAGATCTGGTCGTGGTACGGCACGGCGGAGCTGCGATCGATCGCGAACGGCAGCGGGTCGTACGCCGAGCCGAGGAGTGGTGAAGAGGTGGGTGCAGCCATGCACGAGACCATAAAAGTTATAAGTTTCCAACCTATTTCTCGAAGGCAAGGAGTACGTGTCCTCGCACGAGGGCCGTAGCTTGCCGGGCCGCCGCGGGCCGGCCCGCGGAAAATCTGTGGCGCGGGCCAACCGACCCTTCAATACGGCGTGACCGAACTACCTGACGTCCTCGCGCGATCCGTCGTGCTCGACGTCCTCCATGTGTTCTGCGGGCCCGGCGACCGTTACGGGAACAAACTGGGCGTGGTGCGCGACGGCGCGGCCGTACGGGCAGTCGGCGACCGGCAGGCGCTGGCCGCGCGGCTGGGCTACAGCGAGACCGTGTTCATCGACGATCCCGAACGCGGAATCGTCGACATCTTCACCCCTAGCTGCCCGCTCCCCTTCGCCGCGCATCCGCTGATCGGTACGGCGTGGCTGCTCGACCTCGACGTACTGGTCACGCCGGTGGGCGAGGTGTACGGGCGCCACGACGGGGAGTTCACCTGGATCACAGCGCGCGCCGAGTGGGTGCCCCCTCGTACACTCCGGCAGTACGCCTCCCCCGAGGAAGTGGACGCACTGCCGGCGCCACCGCACGGCGAGGACGGGCTGTACGCCTGGGCCTGGGAGGACGAGGCGGCGAGCCGGGTCAGGGCCCGCGCATTCTGCCGACGGGGTGACAACAGCGTCGAGGACGAGGCGACGGGCGCAGCGGCCCTGCTCCTCACCCATCAGCTGGACCGGGCACTGAACATCATCCAAGGCCAAGGCTCCCAGATTCTCACTGCGCCCGGCCGCGACGGCGAGATCGAGATCGGTGGCCGGGTCCGCCTCACTCAGCCGGCCCCGCCCACGCCCACGCCGGTGCGTGCACGCATACCCATGGACTGGGCGGGAACCGTACGCCTGGCTTCCCGGAAGATTCCCTGGTGAGCCAGGGCCCTGCGGGACGCTCTGAGATCAGGACAGGCAACCGACGTGCGCGAGGGCCTGCTTGAGGAGGATTCCCTGGCCGCCGGGCATCTCCTGCTGGACCAGCGGGGACGATGCCTCCTGGGGGCTGAACCAGACCAGGTCGAGGGCGTCCTGGCGGGGGCGGCAGTCGCCGGCGACGGGGATGATGTAGGCGAGGGAGACCGCGTGCTGGCGGGGGTCGTGGTAGGGCGTGATGCCGTGGGTCGGGAAGTACTCGGCGATGGTGAAGGGCTGGGGAGAGGCCGGGACCCGGGGCAGCGCAACCGGGCCGAGATCCTTCTCCAGATGGCGCAGCAGCGCGTCGCGGACCCGCTCGTGGTGCAGCACCCGGCCGGACACGAGGGCACGGCTGACCGTCCCGTCCGGCCCGATGCGCAGCAGGAGTCCGACGTGTGTGACTTCCCCGCATTCGTCGACCCGCACCGGCACGGCGTCGACGTACAGGATCGGCATCCGTGCACGCGTCTGTTCGAGGTCATCGGGAGCCAGCCAGCCAGGCGTGGTTTCGGTCATGTCAGCCATTGGCTGATCGTACGTTGAGCGCGGGCCGGCACCAGTGGCGTCGATCACAGGGCGGCCCGGATCACACATTTCACAAAGCCGCCCGGCCGGTCGACCAGGAGGCCGAAGCCGGTGTCCACCTCGTCCAGCGTGACGTCGTGGGTGAGCAGCGGCTCAAGGGTCAGCACCCGCTCGGACGCCAGGCGGAGTCCTTCGCGGAGCGCCGCCAGGTGCCGGTGACGTTGCGGTGTGAAGCCGTGTACGACCGTGACGCCGCGGTACCAGAGCTCGACGTCCCAGGTGCGTTCGCCACTGTGGTGGTATCCGCCCACGCACAAGGTGCCGTGCTCGGCGACGAGCCGGCCCGCCGTTCGCAGCCCGGCGGAGGTACCGGTGAACTCGATCACGACGTCGAAGGCCGCGGGTTCGGTGTCGTCGGGTTGACACACCGCGTGGGCGCCCAAGTGCCCGGCGAGCTCGCGGGCGTGCTCCAGGGGGTCGACCCCGAGAAGGAGGGACGGCGCGTACGCGGCCGCGGCCTGGACGGCGATCAGTCCCATGAAACCGAGGCCGACGACGGCGACCCGCAGGCCGGGGCGCAGGCCGCAGCGGGAGAGGGCCTCGACGACGCAGGCGACCGGTTCGCCGAGGAAGGTGGCGGCGGACACGTTCGCCGGCAGCGGCAGCAGGGCGGTGGCCGGCACGTGCACGACCTCGGCGTAGGCACCCGAGGCGAATCCGGTGACCCGCTCGCCGACTGTCCAGCCGTACACGCCCGGCCCGAGGGCCACGATCTCACCGGTGAGTTCGTGACCGAGGCGCAGCGGGGGTGCGGCTGCGTCGTGGCCCGTCCAGGCGGGCAGTTCGGAGGCGCAGATGCCGGACACCAGGGTGCGGACGGCGATGTGTCCGGGGGCCGGCCGGGTGTCCGGTACCTGGACGGTCTCGCTGGTGCGGGCGGACACCACCTGGGAATAGCGCATGTCAGCGCCCGCCCTGCCGCAGGGCCAGCGCGAGCGCGCCCCGGGCCGGGGGCGCCTGAAGCATCACTGCTTCGGTGCCCGGCAGCGAGTCGGCCAGAGCACGGGTGAAGCCGTCACGCAGCCGCTGCCGGCCGGTGATGACGCCGCCCGCGAAGACGACGACGTCGGTGCGGGCGCCGCGTGCCGCGAGGTGGGTGACGAGGGCGGCGAGGGCCTTGCCGCCCTCCTCGATGACGGTGGCGGCCGACCGTGAACCGGCGTCCGCGGCGGCGAAGACGGCCGGGGCGTGGCCGCCCCACGTCTCCACCCCGCCGTCCCAGCTCATCGCCGCCGCGAGGGCGGGCAGGTCGCGTACGCCGAAGGCGGCGAACAGTTCGTCCTGCAACGGGTCGGGCGGGGCGCCCGCGTCGGCGCCGCTGAGCAGGGCGCGCGCGGCTTCCCGCACGAGCGCGGAACCGGAGCCCTCGTCGCCCAGCACCCAGCCCCAGCCGCCTGCGGACAGATACGCCCCGGTGTCGCGGTGTCGCCCGACCGCAATGGAGCCGGTGCCCGCCACCACGCCGATGCCGTGCCCGAACCCGGCGGCGGGGACGAGCAGTTCGGCGTCGTTGACCACGTCGGCCGGTATGCCGGTCAGGGCGCGCAGTTCGGCCGCGAGGAGGGCGCACTGCGCGGGGGTTTCGCAGCCGTGGGCGCCCACCGCGATCCGTTCGGGGACGGTGGCGCCGGTGACCGTGCGCAGCTGCCGGGTGAGCCAGGCGGCCGCGTCCGGGATGGAGCGGGTCTGCCAGCCGGTGCTGTCCACCGTACGGTCGCCGGTCTGGGTGCCGTCGCGGGCGTCCGCGAGGAGGATGCGGGTCTTGGTGCCGCCGATGTCCACGCCGGCCACGGTGCCCGTCATGCGACCGGCTCCTCGGTCTTGGTGTCGGCGTTGTGGAAGACGAAGTCCTCGATCTCCACGTCCCGCGTGCCGGCGAGCGCGCCGGCGAGGCGCTGGAGGACGACGGTCTCCAGCACGGTGCGTACGGGCAGGGGCACGTCCTGCGGCACTCTGGCGACGTACAGCCGCTTGCCGCCGCTGAGTGCGGCCGAGGTGACGGCGAGGGTCAGATGGCCCGCTTCGGCGAGGGTGCGGGCCAGTTCGAGTTCGCGCCCGTCGCCGATCACCACGTGCAGGGTCCGCCCGGCGGACTCCATGGCGCCGTGCAGATAGTTCCGGGTGACCAGGGCGGTCGCCGGGACCCGGCAGACCTCGCGCAGCAAGAGGGCTCCGGCCTCGGAGGCCGAGCGTGCGGCGCCGGAGGCGATGACGTCGGCCGCGACAGTCCCGGCAGCCAGCCCGGCGACCTCGTCGACGACGGCGCTCACCGCCTGCTCATGGGCTTCGAACCGTGCACCGATGCCCGCCCACTCGGCCGTGATCTGCTCCAGGGGCCGGCCGGTCAGCGCCCGGGCCACCATGGTGAGTGCGACGAGGGTGCCGGTATAGCCGACGGTCGAGGCGTAGCTGTCGGGTTCGCCGCCCAGGTCGACACGGTGTGCCGCCACCTCGGAGAGCGGTGACGGCGCGGTGTTGACGAGGGCGGCCCGTCGATGCCTGGCGACCTGGCCGAGGGCTTCCAGGGTCTCGGTGCTTCGGCCGGACTGGGAGACACCGATGACGAGGTCGGCGTCGGCGAGTACGGGTCCCGGGCCGAGGTCACCGGCGAGTTCGCGGCGCGTTGCGATGCCGTCCTCACCGAGGAGGCGCACCGGCAGGGTGAGTGCGGCGTGGCTCGCGCCGATCCCGACGAACACCGGCCGCCGGATGTCCGAGGGCAGTGCGGACGAGGCGAGCTGCTCGCTGACCCGCGCGGCGACGCGTTCCAGGGCGGCGGGCTGGGCCGCGCGTCCTGCGAGATAGGGAATGGTCCCTTCGGGCACTGCGGACACTGGATGGTTCCTTTCACGGGCGCACGGAGCCCGGGCCTACCACGCGCTCCTGTCTGGGCGACGGCGCGGCGGGCCGGGTGGGTACCTCGGGTGGGTGTCGGTGAGGCGGGAGGGTCAGGCGGCTCCGCCGCGGACGAACGAGGTCCGCAGCCGGTACCGGTCACCCCGGTAGGTGATCGTGGTGGCGAGTACGACGCGGCCCCTGGCGTCCGTCAGCGACTGCTGCATGACGAGCACCGGGTCGCCGGGCGCGAGGCCCAGGTGGGGAGCGAGTTCCGGTGGACAGCCCCGGGATTCGATGACGGATTCGGCGTCGACGGGTTCGCTGCCCGCCACCGTCAGCTCCGCCAGCAGGGAGGACTTGGAGAAGTCGGTCTCCACCAGCCCGGGTGCGAGGTGGAGGACCACCCGCGAGGCGTCGACGCCGATCGGCAGGCCGTCGAGCATCCGCACCCGGTCGAGGCGGAACAGCTCCGTGCCGCCGGCCACCACGAACTCGTCGGCCTCGTCGAGCGTGGCGGGGCTGACCTCGGCGCGCAGGACGGTCGCGGACGGCACGAGTCCCTTGCGGCGGGCGGTCTCGGTGAAGGACTCCAGGGAGTTGGGCCACTCACGGTCGGTGCGCTCGGCGGCGTACCAGCCGCGTCCGTGTGAGGAGTGCAGCACGCCCCGCTCGACCAGGTGGTGGAGCGCCTTGCGCAGCGTGACCCGGCTGATGCCGAACTCGTCGCTGAGTTCGCGTTCGGCGGGCAGCCGGCGTCCCGCCGGGAGGGAGCCGTCGGTGACGCGCCGCTCGATGACCTGGGCCGCTTGGACCCACAGAGGTTCATGGTGGTCCGCGGCGATGGCCGCCGCCGTGTTCTCAGACGTCGTGTTCACCGTTCCCCCCGTCCTTGCGTGAGCCGGTCGAAGCCCGCGTCGACATCCTTGTCGATACGCCGTCTGTCCGGGTCCGGGTTAGCGTCGAAGAAGTCGGCGATCTCGGCGGCGCCGCGCCGAAAGGGCGTCCCCGGGGTGAACTGCGGGAGCAGCCGGTGCAGCTTGCTGTTGTCGTAGAGCAGCGAATGACGGAAGTCCTCGGTGAGTACGGGCCCCATCCAGGCGATCTCCCGGCCGATGTCCTCGCTGGAACGGTGCACGATCAGTGGTTCGACGCCCGCGGCGCGGGCGAGTTCTCGGTGGATGCCGTCCCAGGTGAGGATCTCGTCGGACGTGATGTGGACGGACTCCCCGGTGATCCGCTCGTCGCCGAGCAGTCCGGCGAGCGCGCGGGCGAAGTCGCGGGCGTGCATGAGGTTCCACAGCGAGGTGCCGTCGCCGTGCACGACGACGGGGAGGCCGCGCCGCCAGCGGTCGATCACAGTCCAGCCGGCGAGCACCGGAAGCACCTGCTCGTCGTACACATGCGCGGCCCGGACGATGGTGGCGGGGAATCCGCGCCGCCGGTAGGCCTGTTCGAGAGCGTCCTCGCACTCCAGTTTCAGCCGGGGGTAGTCGAAGGCCCCCGCCCGGCGGGCCGAGGACTCGTCGACCGGCAGCCGGGGCGCGGGGCGGGCGTAGACGGAGCCGGTGGAGATGAACACGTACTGGCCGGTGCGCCCTTCGAAACGGGCTACGTCCTCGGCGATGTCGTCGGGGTGGTAGCCGATGAAGTTGACCACGACGTCGAAGGTCTCGTCGGCAGCCGGCACCCCACGCAGCTGCGCGTCGTCCCGTACGTCGGCGCACAGCGCGCGGACGCCGTCCGGCAGCGGGCGCCTGATGTCGCGGCCCCGCGTGATGACCGTCAACTCGGCTCCTTGTGAGACGAGTTCGTGCGCGGTGGCGGAGCTGAGAACTCCGGTGCCGCCCAGAAGGAGGACTCGCATCCCGGTCATGGCGGTCACCGCCTCCCGCGCGCCAGGCCGCGCCCCACGAGGTAGTCGTGGCAGCGGCCGAGCAGCTCGTACATGTCGTGGTGGGAACGGTCCATCTCGACGATGTTCCAGCGCACCCGCGGGTTGGCGCGGGCCGCGGCTTCGACGTCGACGACGCCTTCGCCGAAGGGCACCATGTGGTCGTCCATCCCCTGCGCGGGTCCGTCCTTGAGGTGCACGGACTCCAGGCGCGCGCCCAGCGACGCGGCGACGGCCGCGGGGTCGGCGCCCCCGGTGTGGGCCCAGTAGGTGTCGAGTTCGAGCACGACGGCCGGGTCGAGCGCCCCGAGCAGCAGGTCGTAGCCGGTCAGGACTTCGTGACCGGTCAGGCCCGCGAAGCGGGTGCGGAACTCGGCGAAGTGGTTGTGGTAGGCGATTCGCATGCCGCGTGCCGCGGCGTTGTCGGCGGCCTCGTTGATGCGTTCTGCGCCGCGCATGATCGCATCGGCGCTGCTGAACTCCTCGGGTTCCAGGCTCCATACGAGGGTGTCGGCGCCCACTTCCTCGTACTCGTCCAAGATGGCGGTCGCCGCCTCACCGGCCGGGAAGGGAGCGTGGGCGCTGCACAGCGTGAGGTCGAGTGCGTCCAGCCGGGCGCGGACGGCAGCCGGGCGATGGCCGTAGAGGCTGATGGTCTCGACGGCCGGGTAGCCGAGTTCGGCGACCCGTTCCAGGACGCCGAGCAGGTCCCGGGACGCCTCCTCGTGCAGCGACCACAGCTGGGCGGCGATCGGGGGTGGGGCGGCGGGGGGAAGGTCAGAGGTCATCGGCGGTCTCCGATCGTGCGCGCGTTGCCCAGCGGCCAGCGGGTGGACCACGTCCCGATGCTGTCGTCGTCCATTCCGGCCGCCCAGAGCGCGGCCTGCCGCACGAGCTGCCGGAAGCCAGGGTTGCCCCAGGCGCGCGAGTCGTGTCCGAGCGCGCTGTAGCAGACCCGGCCCGCGCCGTGTTCGCGTACGTAGACCAGGGGTTCGGTACCGGTGGGGGTCTCGCGGTCGGCGAGGACCCGCACATCGTCGGCGTAGCCGAGGACGTAGTACTCGTCGTCGATCGCGAAGTCCTCCAGATGGCGGGTGACCGGGTGCTCCTCGCGCACCCGCACGTCGAAGCGGCCCTCGGAGCCGGCGTCGCCGTGCGAGACATACCGGGATCCGATCAGTTCGTACGCCGTCCGGTCGGCGTCGAGGCCCCCGTCCCCGAACCCGAACAGGTTGCTGGCGTGCAGGGCGACCAGCCCCTTGCCGCCCGCCACCAGGTCGGCCAGGGCCTGCTGCTGGCGCGGGTCGAAGACGGTGGACGAGCGGTAGAGGACGTACACGTCGGCCTCGGCCGTGGCCTCGAGCGGGTCGACGAACCGGTCGAGGCCGACGGCGCGTGCGGTGGGCAGGCCCGCCTCCGTGACGATCTCCTGGAGCGCCAGGGCAGCGCCGATCAGGTCGTGGTGGAGGTCGGTGCCCTCCACCACGACCATGGCCGAGGCAGAGCCTCGCAGTTTCATCAGGGTCCTTCCGGCAGTGCCGTTCAGCTGGACTTTTTCAGGGAGTCCGCGTACTCGCGGGCCATCTGGTCGCCGCCGCTCTGCTTCCACGTCGCCACGGCGTCCTTCAGGGAGGACGCCGTGGAGCGGCCGAGGAAGACCGAGATGATGGCATCCCGCATCTTCTGGTCCAGGGAGGAGCCCTTGGTGTTGTACGTCTGCGAGTACAGGTGGGCGGCCGGGTTGGGCACCAGCAGCGGCACGGCCTTCTGCTGCCAGTCGTAGTACTGCTTGTCGACACCGGGGGCACCCTGCGGATCGCACAGCACCTGGGGGCCGCCCACGATGTAGGCCAGGCCGAGGTCCTGCTCGCGCTGGCCACGGGTGGTGAGGACCGGTACGCCGTTCTGGACGGTGTAGTCGCTGCCCTCGGCGCCGTAGCTCATGACGAACGACTCGTGGGAGCCGAACGGGGCGGCGATGTAGTCGAGGACCCTCAGAAAGCGGTCGACTCTCTTCTTGTCGCTGGTCTTCTTGAGCATGGTGATCGCGTACGCGCCGCCGCCCTGCCAGTACGCGGCCTTGCCGCCGTCCTGCGCGAACGGGGCGATCATCCCGAACTCCAGGGCGTGGTCATCGGCGATGATGCCCATGGCGCGGTTGCCGTCGGCGACAACCGCCAGCTTCCCGGACCGGAACAGCGCGTCGCGCTGCACCTTGCTCATGGTCGCCGTGTCCGGGTGGAAGTAGCCGCTCGCGTGCAGGTCGGCCACGGCCGCGACAGCGGGGATGAACTGCTCGTGCTCGTAGGAGGAGACGAAGGTGCCGTCGCTCTTCTGCGTCCACTTGTTGGGCACACCGAACGACATCATCAGCGACTCCGCGAAGGTGATGTCGTCGACGCCACCGCAGAACGCGTAGATACCGGCCTTGGGGTTGTTGACCGCCTTCGCGAGGTCCTTGAACTCCGCGAGAGTGGTGGGCTGGGGATTGCCGCCGGCCCGCTTGATGACGTCCGTCTTGGTGTACAGCGTCGAGGTGAAGACGGGGTCGGACTTGGGCACGCCGTAGATCCGGCCGTTCAGATAGCCGTTGAGCCAGTTCGCCTCCTGGATGCCCGCCAGGTTCGGGTACTTCTTCACGGCGTCGCCGGAGAGGTATTCGCTGAGGTCGGTGAACTGGGCCTCGGCGAGCTGCGGCAGCCGCGCGACGTTCATGTAGACGGGTATGGAGACGACCTCGGGCAGGTCGTTACCCGCGACCAGGGCCGGGAACTTCGTCTGGAAGTCGGCGGCGGGCACAAGCTGCGGCTTGACGTTGATGTTCAGCTCCTTGTTGAGGAGCTGCCAGTACGCGTTCTTCTCCAGCGGCGGGGCCGGCTGGCCGTATGTCATCACCAGCACGTTGAAGTCGCTGCCGTCGCCGACGGGGCCGCCGGTCACGGTGGTCGGACCGTTGGTGGGGAACGCGGCGTACACGTCCATCACGCCCTGCGCGTTGCCCGCGTACTGCGGCTTGGGCTTCACCGGTTCGACGTAGGTGGGCACCGGGACGGCCTTGCCGGCCGCGGCTGTGCTGCCCCCGGTGCCCGGGGAACACGCGGTGAGTGAGTTGAGCGCCGTACCGCTGAGGGCGGTCAGAGCGGCGCCCTTGAAGAGGGTTCTGCGGCTGAGATTGGGGGTCGACATGTTCTCTCCTAGGGCCTGTCTTGTGGGTCTCCGTGGGGCAAGGAGCGGGGTCTGGTGCGTGCGATCGCAAGGCGGTGGGGGCACCTCCCAGCGTCTAGCTGGGGGAGATGGAAGCGACGCGGAGCGTCGTTGACTGACGACAACGCGGCGAGCGTGCGTGCCTGGGGGCACTCTCCCCCAGACTCCGTCCGGGGGCACCCCCACCAGCTTTCGGCCGGTGGGGGCACCTCCCAGCCGCCAGGCTGGGGGAGGCACGCGACGCCGCGGAGGTCCACACGACAGGCCCTAGCCCTTGATGGCCCCGGTGAGCATCCCCTTGGACATGTGCTTGGTCAGGAAGGGGTAGGCGCACAGGATGGGTAGCGTGGCGATGACGACGAGCGCCATCTGGACGGACTGGGCAGGCGGCGCGGCCAGGCCCGGTTGTGCGGAGGAGTTCGATGTGACGTGGTTCTGGAGGACGAAGGACCGCATGACGAGCTGAAGCGGCCACTTGGTCTGGTCGTTGAGGTAGAGAAGGGGTCCGAAGTAGTTGTTCCAGTAGCCGACGGCGATGAAGAGGCCGACGACCGCGATCACCGCCCTGGACAGCGGCAGCACGAGGGACCAGAAGATCCGCCATTCGCCGGCGCCGTCCATCCGGGCCGAGTCGAACAGCTCATGCGGGATCGCCTGGATGAACCCGCGGACGATCACGATGTTGAACGCGCTCACGGCCGACGGGATGATCAGTGCCCAGTAGGTGTCGAGCATCTGCATCTGTTTGACCATCAGATAGACCGGGATCATGCCCGGCGCGAACAGCAGGGTGATCAGGACGAAGGACAGCAGCCCGCGCTGGAAGAGCATGTTGCGGCGGCTCAGGCCGTAGGCCGCCAGCACCGTGCAGAAGAGGCTGAAGGCGGTACCGACGACGGTCACCCCGAGGCTGATCACAATGGAGCGGCCTACGCCCGTGCCGTCGAAGATCTGCCGATACGCATCGAAGGAGATGCTGGTCGGCCACAGGACGTAGCCGCCGTTGGCGTCGATCTGCTGCTTGGTCGCCAGGCTGGTGGAGACGACCGAGAGAAAGGGGAAGATCACGACAGCGCAGATCAGGAACAGCGCGAGTCCCTTGAGGGCGAGCGCGATCGGCCTGGGCTTGCCCTGCCACACCGGACGGTCACTCATCGTCGGTAGATCCCTTCCTCGCCGAACCGGTGGGCGAGCTTGTTCGCGGCGAGGACCAGCAGCAGGCTGACCACTCCCTTGAGCAACCCCGCCGCCGTGGCCACGCCCCAGTTCCCGTCCACGACGCCGTTGAAGTACACGTAGGTGTCGAGGACTTCGGCGGCATTGGGGCCCACCGCGTCACGCTGGAGCAGGATCTGCTCGAAGCCGACCGTGAGCGCGTCGCCCAGCCGCAGGATGAGGAGCAGGATGATGATGGGCCGCATGCCGGGCAGGGTGATGTGCCAGAACCTGCGCCAGGCACCGGCTCCGTCCATGGCCGCCGATTCGAACAACTGCGGGTCGATGGCAGCGATCGCGGCGAGGAAGATGATCGTTCCCCAGCCCGCGTCCTTCCAGACGGCCTGCGAGGTGAGCAGCAACTGGAAGGTGTTGGGGTCCGACATGATGTCGAACCCGCTCATGCCGTGGGTGGCGAGGATGCGGTTGATGACGCCACCGCCACCCAGGATCTGCTGGAACAGGGCCACGATGATGACCCAGGACAGGAAGTGCGGAAGGTAGATGACCGACTGCACGAACTTCTTCACCATCGGCATGGCCACGGAGTTGAACAGCACCGCGAGCATGATGGGCACAGGGAAGAAGAGCAGCAGTTGCAGGAAGGTGATCTCGAAGGTGTTGGCCAGGGCTCCCCAGAAGAGGTTGTCCTGGAAGAGGGCGGTGAAGTTGTTCCAGCCCACCCACTGTGAGTTGGTGAAGCCGAGGAACGGCACGTAGTCCATGAACGCGACCACGCTGCCCAGCAGCGGTATGTACGTGAAGAGCAACAGGACGAGCACGGCCGGCGCTGTCATCAGCAGGAGCGGCGAGTCCTGCCTCATCCGCATGACGAATGACTTCGCCCGCGCGGCGGGCCTTGGTTGTTTCCCGGGCACTTCCGGCGAGTCCGGTGAGTCCGGAGGTCTCCCCCTGAAGGTTCTCAGCACCCGGGGCAGTGCTTGGTTGACTGCCATGCGCACCTCTCCTCGCTCGGAACTGCGCAGATAGCAAAGAAGTGCGAGGAACGTACCACTTGAACCAAGTGAATACAACGGTTAACCTCTCGTCCAACGCGAGACGACAACCCTCCCCCGTTGGACCACAGTTGGGACCTGTCTTGGACGCCTACGCCGCCCTGTTGCCTCGGCCCGTCAAAGCCCGTCCCACCTCGGGTTTCTTCCAGCTGACGCCCGATATCCCGGTCACCCTCAGCGGATCGGGGACGACGCACGCCATGGTGGGAAGTTTCCTTGCCGAGCTGCTGCGGCCGTACGACAACGCCATACCAGTCAATACCACTGGGTCCACTGAAGTCGTCATCACCGACAGCGAGGGAGACCCGGGCACCTACACCCTGCGCGTCACACCCGAGCGGCTGGAGATCCGCGCGGGTGACTCCGAGGGCGTGGCCGGCGCCCTCACCACCGTGCGACAGCTGCTGCCCGACAGCATCTGGCGCCGCGCCGCCGCGCCCCCGGCGGAGGGCTGGCGTGCGCCGTGCGGCGTGGTCGAGGACCGGCCCGCGTACGGCTGGCGGGGCGCCATGCTCGACGTCGTCCGGCACTTCTTCCCCAAGCGGACCGTTCTGCGGTACGTCGACCTGCTCGCCGCGCACCGTTTCAACCGGCTGCATCTCCACCTGACGGATGATCAGGGATGGCGGGTGCAGAGCCTTCGCCATCCCGAGCTGCACACGACGGGCTCCTGGCGGCCTTCCACCCGGCTCGGCCCCGACGGGCCCGACGACGGGACGCCGTACGGCGGTTACTACACCCTCGACGACCTCGCCGAGATCGCCTCGTACGCCCGGCTGCGCGGTATCACCGTCGTCCCGGAGATCAATGTGCCGGGCCATACCTCGGCTCTGCGGGCCGCCGCCCCCGGCCTCGGCCGGCCCGGCGAGCCGCAGGCCGTCCTCGACACCGTGTGGGCCGGCGGCACCTCGATCGCCCCGACCGCCGCGACGGAGGACTACCTGCACGACGTCCTCGAAGAGATCATCGAGGCGACCGGCGCGCCCTACGTCCACCTCGGCGGCGACGAGTGCTCCATGGACTGGTGGTCGGAGGATCCCGAGGTGGCCGCGGCGATGGCGGCGGCGGGCTGCACCGAGCCGCAGCAGATGCACGGCCACTTCCTGCGCTCGCTCGGGCGTTTCCTGGCCGAGCGCGGCGTACGCATGATCGTCTGGGACGAAGGACATCTCACCGGTGGCGTCCTGGACGACAGCATCGTGATGGCGTGGCGCGGCGAGGAGGCCTCCGCGCGTGCGGCGGCCACCCATGACCTCGTACGCTCCCCGCTCTTCCCGACCTACTTCAACTTCGACCAGTCCGACCTGGAGGAGGAACGGCGCTCCGAGGGCGGACCGATCACCCTCGAGGACGTGGCCGCCTTCACCCCGGCTCCGGACTCCTGGTCACCGGAGCAGCGCGACCGGGTCATCGGCGGCCAGTTCCAGATCTGGACGGAGTGGGTGCCCTCCGAACGGCACCTGGACTATCTGGCGTTTCCGCGTGCCTGCGCCCTCGCGGAGGTGCTGTGGTCGGGCGCAGTCGACGACATGGCGGAATTCCGCGCCCGCCTGGGCCGGCACCTGCGGAGGCTGGACGCGATGGGCGTGGATTACCGGCCGCTGGACGGGCCCCTTCCCTGGCAGAGTGGCGGCACGGGAGTGTGGCGGCGCAGCTCGCCCGGCCGCATCAAGGAGACCCGCGCGTGGCTCGAATCGATATCCGGACGGCCGTGATCCAGGGAGCACCCGCAGTGACGAAGATCCTCACCAGCCATCTCGGGTACAACAGCGCCGGTTCGAAGAAAGCCGTGGTGCTGCTGAAAGACGCCCACGAGCCGGCGGCCGCACCCACCGCGTACCTCGTCGGCGACGACGGCACCCGCATCGAGCTGCCTATCGGCCCCGAGCAACGGGTCGACCGCTGGTCGCTCGGAACCTTCCGGCACATCGACTTCTCCGACGTCCGGACGGAGGGCGTCTTCCGCATCGCGTACGGAGACGTGGAGTCCGAGCCATTCACCATCGGGCAGCGCGTGCTCCAGTACAGCACGCTCTCCGACGTGCTCTACTACTTCCGGTGCGTACGCTCCAGCGGCGCCATCGACCGCAAGGACCGCAACGCCCGCTTCTTCGCGGACGACTCGGACCGCACCGTGGACGCACGCGGCGGCTGGCTGGACGCCTCGGGCGACTTCAGCAAGTTCCTCAGCCACCTCAACTACACCCGCATGATGAACCCCCAGCAACTACCCCTGTGCGCCTGGGCGTTCATGGAGGCGGCCGGCGCACTCGCCGAGCGTCAGCCGCGCCTGCACACGACGCTCGGCGGGCGGATGCGGGACGAGGCGCTTTTCGGCGCGGACTTCCTGGTGCGTTTCCAGTCGCCGGAGGGCTATTTCTACACGGCGATCTTCGACGCCCTCACCAAGGATCTCGACGAACGGGTCATCAACGCCCCGCTGCAGGACTCGGTCCGCACCACCCGCTGGCAGGCCGCCTACCGGCAGGGCGGCGGCCTGGCGATCGCCGCGCTCGCCCGCGCCTCGACGCTCGACGACCACGGCGACTTCACGTCCAAGGAGTATCTCGCCGCCGCCCGTCGCGGGTTCGAGCACCTCGAGCAGCACAACCGGGAGTATCTGTACGACGGCGAGGAGTCGGTCATCGACGACTACTGCGCCCTGCTGGCCGCCTCCGAACTCGTCAGTGCCGCACCGGGCGAACCCGCCTTCGAGGCGGCTGCCGAACGCCGGGCGGCCCAGCTCGTCGACCGCTACACCGACGGCACCGGCCTCGGCTTCGGCTATCTGCTCGGGGACGTCGAAGGCCGGCCCTTCTTCCATGCCGCGGAATCCGGTCTCCCGGCGGTGGCGCTGATGCGCTTCGCCCGCGTCTGCCCGTCGTCAGCGCTCGCGGACCGAGCGCGTACGACCGCCGTGGCGCTGCTGCGGGACACCGCGGCCCTCACCGACGAGGTGGCCAACCCGTTCGGCTACGCGCGCCAGTACGCGCAGCCCGCCGACGCCGCACCCCGTACCGGCTTCTTCTATCCGCACGCGAACGAGACCGGCTACTGGTGGCAGGGCGAGAACGCCAACATCTGCTCAGTCGCGTACGCAGCCGAGCTGACCGCCGGACTTCCCGAGTGCGACCCGGAATTGCGTGAACGGCTGCTCCGCCTCGCGGACGACCAGTTGCAGTGGATCGTCGGACTCAACCCCTTCGACTCCTCGATGATCAAGGGAGCCGGCCGCAACAACGTCGAGTACCACCCGGACTATCCCAACGTCCCGGGCGGCATTCTCAACGGCATCACGGCCGGCTTCGAGGACGAGCGGGACATCGCCTTCATGCCCGACGAACACCGTGATACGGACGGCTGGCGGTGGGCCGAGCAGTGGATCCCGCACTCGGCGTGGTTCCTGCTCGCCATGTCGGCGGCCCGGTGACGGCCGCCGGGCCACCGTCGCCGCCCACCGCCGTACGCCCGTTCACGCTCGTCGACCTGCCCGGCGTGTACCGGGTGTGCCTGCGGACCGGCGACTCGGGACGGGATGCGACCGCCCTCTACCGCGATCCGGATCTGCTGGCGCACATCTACGCGGCACCGTACCCCGCCGCCGATCCCGGTCTGACCTTCGTCGCCCACGACGAGGAGGGTCTGCTGGGCTACGTCGTTGGTACGGCCGACACCTACGCCTTCGAGGAGTGGCTCGCCGAGCACTGGTGGCCGCCGCTGCGCGGGCGCTACCCCGAGGCTCTGGCCACGGACCCGGGCGACGGCACCCTCGACTGGCAGCGGGTGGCCCACATCCACCAGGCCCGGCCCGTCGACGAGCCGCTCTACGAGCGCTTCCCCGCGCATCTGCACATCGACATCCTGCCGCGCGGCCAGCGAACCGGCCTGGGGCGCCGCCTGATGACAACGCTGCTGACGGCCCTCCGGGGCCGCGGGGTGTCCGGTGTCCACCTGGGGGTCGGCAGCGGAAACCCCCGAGCGCACGCCTTCTACCTGGCAGTCGGCTTCACGGAGACGTCCCGCGACGACTGGGGGGCGGTCATGGTCATGGACCTGACCCAGTAACCCCCCGAGCCGCCCGTACGGAGATCAGTGATCGATGTGGGCGAGGAGCAGGTTCGGGTCGGTGTGGGTGAAATACGCCCCGCTCGCCACGTACACGGTGCTTCCGCACACCGCGAGAGAGGTCGGGTTGGACAGCCCGTCATCCGCCGTGAGCACCGTCTGGTGCGTGCCGTCGGGGTTGATCAGGGCGACGGAGTTCGCGAAGTTCTGCGCCGCCAGGACCGTGTCGTCCTGCCCGACGAAGGTGAAGTCGTCGAAGCTCGCCACACCCTCGGCCTTCGTCGTGACGGTGCCCGCGGTGCCGTGCGCGCCGATCGGGATGCGCAGCAGGGTGCCCTTGTCGGTGTTGCTCACCCAGACCGCATCGTTGTGCACCTTGATGCCGTTCGCCCCGAACCCGGAGGAATTCGCCGTGGCCGGCTGAAGGGCCTCGCCGCTGGCCCACAGGGACGTCTCGCCGGTCCGCGGCGACACCTTCCACACGGTGCCGGAGGTGGAGTCGGTGACGTAGAGGGTGTCGGTGCGCTCGTCGAGCGCGAGGCCGTTGACGACCTTCACCCCGGTGAGGGCGGCGACCTGCTCGGGAGTGCCGCCCGGGCGGATGCGCCAGACGCCGGACAGGCTGCCGGCGTTGTAGTTGACGTAGAGCGTGCCGTCGGCGGCGCGCACGATGCCCGACGCTGTCGCGCTGCCCGAGGCGGGGGCGGGCAGCGTCGCCAGGATCGTCGTCTTCCCGTCGGGGGTGACCCGGGCTATCTGCCTCGCCCGGTTGAAGGTGACATCGGCAGCCCCGTCGGGCTCCAGAGTGATGTTCTCCGGCTGCTGCTGGGTGGTGATGTCGAAGTGAGCGACCTCCCGCGCCTGGGACAGCGGGGCGGTGGCCCCGAAGGCAGGGGCCATCGTTAGCGTGGCCGCGACTCCGGCGACCGCGATGGCGCCCAGCAGCGTCGTGCGACGGTGGCGATACATGTGACTCTCCAGAGATGAATCGAAAGGACCGGGAGGCGCCCGCAGGGGGGCGCCACCCTCCGTCCTCAGGCCGACCGCATGCTCGCACATCTACCTGTGCCGGACCTGGGGGGCTCCCATACCTCTATCTGTGTCAGGCCTGGAACTCCGGTCACCCGCCATGGCAGTGGCTGCCACCCGGTGCCGGGATGTCCAGCGTCGGGTTGCGTGCGAAGAAGCCGTACGGCTTCAGGACGAAACCGGTGGTGTCCACCGGCATCACGGGCCAGTCCTCGGGCCGGGGGAAGTGCGTGAGCCCGAAGGTGTGCCACAACACGATGTCCGTGTTGTCGACGTCACGGTCCGCCGCGGTCCAGGCGGGCAGTCCGCTGCCACCGGAGTGCATGTTCACCAGGTCGCCGGCCGGGTAGTTCTCGTCCGGCGCGTAGGGGGTCACCCACAGGTGCTTCGCGGCGTACGTCGCCCGCTGGTGGATGTCTGACTCCTCGTCAGCCAGCAGAACGGGCTTGCCCTCGGGATACAGCATGTAGCCCACCGGCTGCCCGAGCCGGTTGGTCACCGAGGGATTGGTGACCAGCCAGGACCGGTTGTGCGCGTTGTCGGCCAGCCGCTGCGCCCCGGCTTCGGTGCGCAGCCGGGTGACGGTCTGTGTGAACCCGGTGCCGGTCGGATTGCGCGGACCCCGGGGCACGGGCGCCGACTCCACCTCGTCAACGGCGTTGTCCGTGCCGTCGACCATCATGTCGAGCCGGGCGCTGAAGAGATGCTGGTGGTACGGGGCGCCGAGGCCCGGGGCGATTTCGGAGGCGAACTCGTAGCCGGGGCCGGGATAGGCGGAGGTGAAGACGACGCCGGTCGCCTTGACCTCGAGTTCGATCGAACCGTCGAGGGAGAAGTACCAGTAGAAGCCGTAGTCGTAGTTCCCGACGGTGACGAAGAAGGAGACGACCAGGCGCCGGTTACGGCGGGAGGCGGTCGAGCCGTTCCAGTTGTCGAAGTGCTTCCACAGGATCCCCGAGTCCTCCTCGTGGATACAGATCGCCTGCGGCACGACGCGGGCCTCGCCCGCGCTGTCGGCGAGGACGGCGTCCAGGTAGGTGATCTCGCCGACGCAGTCACAGCCGAGTTCGAGGGAGTTCACGAAGCCGCCGAGCAGGTACTCGCCGCAGTCGAAGAAGTTCTGGAACCAGCGCTGCGGGCTCGGGTCGCCGTAAGGCACCATCATCTCGGCGAGCGAGGCGCGGTAGAGGACAGGGCGCGGCGTTCCGGCGTCGTCGATGGTGACGTTGTGGAGCACCAGGCCCTCGCGCTGGTCGAATCCCACCTGCATGGACCAGCCGAGCCAGTGCAGGACGCCGTCCTCGTCGATGGTGAAGCTCGGTCCCTCCGGCTGGGTGATCTCGATCGGCTTCATGCCCGCCCGCGGCGGTTGGTCCACCCACGCGGGGTCGTGGAAGTTGCCGTCCTCGTCGGGCACGGGCAGGTCGACGTAGTCGATCACATCGAGGACCTCTCGGGTCACCACGTCGACGATGACGGTGACGCCGTCCACGGGGTGAGCCCAGCCGAGGTCGTCGGGGGTCTTCTGGACGAAGGTGAAGCAGCGCTGGAGGCGTCGGCCGGACTCGGCGTCGGAGGGCACACCGGCGGACAGCGGGTTGACGCGCAGTTGCGACAGGTCGGTCAGCCCCCGTTTGCGCATGGCCGCGAGCCAGCGCTCGTCCTGGTGCACGATCTCCTCGACGATGGAGAACTCGGCCACCACGACCGGGACATGTCCGTCGACCGCGACGTCGAGTTCCCGGCTCGAGACGACCCGGTCCTCCTGCGGGCATACGACGACGTCGTGCGAGACACCCGAGCGCATGTCGATGAGCATCACGTGGAAGCGGCGCGGTGCGACCGAGCCAGCGAGGAGTTCGCGCTTGTCCTGCTCGGCCAGGCCGAAGTAGGAGACGTGGGTGTCGGGACCGAAGAGCCCCTCCCGCTGCAGGATGGCCTTGCTCGCGGCGATCTCGTCCGGACGGAGCGAGGCGAGGGCACGGACTATGTGAGAGGTGTCTTGCGTCGTTGTCGTCATGAGAGCTCCGCTGTGTGCAGGGGTCGGGGCGGGTCGGGTCCGGCCGCGGAGCCGGCTCATGCGCCGGGACTCCGTACGAAGGACGTGCGCAGCCGATAGCGATCGCCGGCGTACCGGATGACCGAGGACAGCAGCGGACGCTGTGTCTCGTCGCGGACGATCTGGCGCATCTCCAGCACGGGAGTGCCGACCGCGATGGCGAGGTGTCCGGCGAGGGCGGCGTCGGCCGGGCGCGCCTCGATCGTGGAATCCGCCTGGGCGAGACGGGAGCCGAGTCCGGTGATGGTGTCGTACAGCGAGCGGGTCGTGAAGTCGACGCCGTCGAGACCTGGGGCGATGTCGGCGGGAACGAGCGACTCGTCCACGGCGATCGGCACCCCGTCGAGCATCCGCACCCGGTCCAGGCGGTAGAGCGGTGTCCCGGGGGCGATCTGGAACGCCTCGGCCTCGTCGAAGGTCGACGGCCCCAGTTCACAGCGCAGCACGCGTGAGCCGGCGACGAGGCCCATCCGCTGGGCCGTCTCCGTGAAGGATTCGAGGGTGTTGGGCCAGTCCTTACGCTCAGGGGCACCGGCGACATACCAGCCGCGGCCGTGCGCGGACTGCAGCACGCCCTCGTCCACCAGGGCGGTCAGGGCCCTGCGAAGGGTCACGCGGGAGATGGCGAGCATCCGGCACAGTTCCCGCTCGGGCGGCAGCCGGGACCCGGGCCGCGCCTCGCCTTCGGCGATCTGCGCGCGCAGCGCGGCCTTGGCTTGCACCCACAGCGGCTCGGGGTACTCGGCGGCGAGCACCGGAGCCACGTCGATCACGCATTTCCCCCTTGTACCGGCCGCGGGCGCCGTTCAGGTTCGGACCCGGGCTGACTTCTCATGATAGCCAAGTGGTTTTAGTTTGGTCTTATGAAGGTACACCACCGGAGCCACCGCCCGCCTCGGTAAATGGTCTATACCAAACCCTTGACGCGCACTTCGCTCACGCCTTAAATCAAGCAGTGAACCCCTGAACCCTCCCTGTAGCTCCCCCACATGCGCGCGCATCGGCGAAAGGTATGACATGGGCATGAAACTTCACTGGAGACGCACGGCCGCTCGACGTCCCGGCGCGCTGGCCCGTAAGGCGGCGTACGCGGCCGTCGGCTCCCTCGTCGTAGCTCTGCTGAGCGTGCTGCCCGCATCCCCCGCCGCCGCCGCCACCGGCCAGATCAGCGGGCTGGCGGGCAAGTGCATGGACGTCGCGGGCGCTTCCAGCGCCAACGGCACCGCCGTGCAGCTCTACGACTGCAACGGCACCGGCGCCCAGCAGTGGACCGTCGGCTCGGACGGCACCATCCGCGCCCTGGGCAAGTGTCTGGACGTCACCGGCAATTCGACCGCCGACGGGGCCGTACTCCAGCTGTGGGACTGCTCAGGTGGCGCGAACCAGCGGTGGACAGTGTCCGCCGCACGGGACATCGTCAGTGTCTCGGCCAACAAGTGTGTCGACGTCACGGGCAACAACTCGGCCAACGGCACCCGGCTGCAGATCTGGACCTGCACCGGCGGCGCCAACCAGAAATGGACGGCGCCGGCCGCCAGCGGCACCCCGAGCGGATTCGTCGTCTCCGAGGCCCAGTTCAACCAGATGTTCCCGAGCCGGAACAGCTTCTACACGTACAGCGGTCTGACCGCTGCCCTGAGCGCCTACCCGGCCTTCGCCACCACCGGAAGCGACACGGTCAAGAAGCAGGAAGCCGCCGCCTTCCTGGCCAACGTCAACCACGAGACCGGCGGTCTGGTCTACATCGTGGAGCAGAACACCGCCAACTACCCGAACTACTGCGACTGGAGCCAGTGGTACGGCTGCCCGGCCGGCCAGTCCGCGTACTACGGCCGAGGCCCGATCCAGCTCAGCTGGAACTTCAACTACAAGGCGGCCGGTGACGCGCTCGGCATCGACCTGCTCAACAACCCGTGGCTGGTGCAGAACGACGCCGCCGTGGCGTGGAAGACCGGCCTCTGGTACTGGATGACCCAGTCCGGCCCCGGCACGATGACCCCCCACAACGCCATGGTCAACAGCGCCGGCTTCGGCCAGACCATCCGCAGCATCAACGGCTCGATCGAGTGCGACGGCCGCAACCCCGCCCAGGTCCAGAGCCGGGTCGACGCCTACAACCGCTTCGTATCGATCCTCGGCGTCTCGGCCGGCGCCAACCTCTACTGCTGACGTCCGACCTCTGAGAGGGGGCGCCGTCCGGGCCACCGCACAGCCCGGACGGCGCCCGTCGGACGTGTGGTGCCTACGACCGCTGCCTACGACCGCTGCCTACGACCGCGCGAACGACGTGCGGAGCCGGTAGCGGTCGCCCGCGTACTGGATCGTGGAGGCGAACAGCGGATCCTCGTCCGCGTTCACCGCGAGCTGGTGCATGACGAGGATCGGATCGCCCGCAGCGACACGGAGGTGCTCGGCCGCGCGGTCCCCGGCCTTGGTGGCTTCGATGGTGCTGTCGGCGCGCATCGGCTCGACCCCGGCCTCGGAGAGCGTGGAATAAAGCGAGTGGCTTCCGAAGTCGACCTTGCCGATATCCGGAACGAGAGCCAGGGGAATTCGGGTCAGGTCGAGGGCAATGGGAACACCCTCCAGCAGCCGGACCCGCTCAAGCCGGAAAAGGAGAGCTCCGGGGGCGATGCCGAGCGACTCGGCCTCGTCAATGGTGGCCGGGGTCGCCTCCGCCTCCAGCACCTCCGAGCGCGGCGTCAATCCCATTCGCGCGGCCGTCTCGCTGAACGATTCGAGGCTGTTCGGCCATTCCTTCTTGGCGCCGACCTGAGCGACGTACCATCCCCGGCCGTGTGACGCGTTGAGGATCCCTTCTTCAACCAGGCGCCCGAGAGCCTTCCTCAAGGTGACCCGGCTGATACCCAGTTGCTTGCACAGCTCTCGTTCGGGAGGGAGCCGCATGCCGGCTTTCAGGACCCTCTTCTCGATTTCGCCGCGGATCAGGTTGACCGCCTGAATCCACAGAGGCTCGGGATAGTCCGGCAGGACAACGCCCGCGACCTCGCGAATATCACTCATACGTGAGGCCCCCATAGTGATGTGCTCCCACCACCGCCGCAGCTCATGGACAGTAGCGCGCTCAGGATAGCTTTCCGGCCGGGCGTCTGGCCAGGAGACGGGACTGCGGGCGAATACATCTCGGGCCGGAAGCCTCTGGACAGGCACCCGGGTGCTGGTCCAGGCTTCACGCTCGTGACCACCCCCTTGAATCCGCCGACGGACGTGCGCCCGGAACTGCTCGAGGCCATCCGCGACACGGCCGCCGACATAGCCCGGACGCTCCGGTCCTGTACGGACACCACCGTGCCCATCCTGGGAGCCGAGTGGACCGTCGGCGAGGCCGCCGCGCACCTGGTGGTGGCCAATGAGCTGATGGCCACCCTCGCGGCGGGCCAGGAGCAGAGCTACGGGGACGGGACCGCCGCAAGCCTCGCCGCGGCGAACGCCGAGTCACTGGCCGGTTTCGGCGAGCGCGACGCGACGGTCCTGTTGGAGGGGATCGTCCGGCATGCGCAGGCATTCGCCGATGCGGCCGCCCGGCGGCCGGCGACGGAGCCTACGGTGACCCCGCTCGGGCCCATGGACCTCGGCGCGCTGGGCGCCTACCTGCTGACCCACATGATGGGGCACGGTTACGACATCGCCGTCGCGCTCCGCCAACCGCACATGGTCGACCGCGAGCGGGTGGAGCTGGCGTTGCCGTTCCTCATGACCGGCATGCCGCGCATCGTCGACGAACGCACTGCCGCGGGGTTCAGCGCCCGCTACGCACTCAGGCTGCGTGGCGGTTCCCGGTTCGCGGTCACCTTCGACGAGGGCGTCGTCACCGTCAGTGCCGAACCCACGGGCCGCACCGACTGCACGATCATGTTGGAGCCGGTGGCGTTCTTGCTGCTCGCGCTCGGCAGGTGCAGCCCGGCCTCCGTCATCGCACGCGGCAAGATCGTCGCCTGGGGCCGTAAGCCCTGGCTCGCACCGCGCTTTCCGGGGTTCTTCAAGGCGCCGTAACCGGTTCGGGTCCGACGTCAGACGCCTTCCGTCGTGGCACCGGCGCCGAGGTGACTGCAGCGGATTGCGGTGCCACGAGTTCGCGGGGAGCGCCGGAACCACACCCAAGCCGGGCGGTGAGGGGGATCATTGTCCTCATGAGATCGCGCCCGCATGTACTGCTGTCGGTCGCCGCTTCGCTGGACGGCTGTCTCGACGACACGAGTACGGACCGCCTGCTGCTGTCGAACGACGAGGACTTCGACCGGGTCGACGAGGTCAGAGCCGGGATGGACGCCATCCTCGTGGGGGCCAACACCATACGGGCCGACGACCCCCGGCTCCTGGTGTGCTCCGAGGCGCGGCGGCAACGGCGCATACGCGCGGGCCTGCCGCCGACGCCGGTGAAGGTCACCCTGACCGAGAGCGGGAAGCTGGACCCGGCCGCCAGGTTCTTCACCACCGGGGACAACGACAAGCTCGTCTACACCAGCACCAGTGCGCTGGCCACGGTCCGGGACCGCCTCGGATCGGTCTCCGCCGTCATCGGCGCGGGCGATCCGCTGGACGTACGCGCCGTGCTGGCCGACCTCGCCGAGCGCGGAGTCGAGCGCCTCATGGTCGAAGGCGGAGGCACGGTCCACACCATGTTCCTCGCGGCCGGGGTCGTCGACGAGCTGCACCTCGTGTACGCCCCGTTCTTCGTCGGCCAGGCCGACGCGCCGCGAATGGTCAATCCGGCTGTGTTCCCACAGGGCCCGGGGCAGCGTATGACACTGACAGAGGCACGGCAGATCGGCGACGTGGTGCTGTTGCGCTACCTCCCGCGACACGACGACTGACCGGACGGGGCCGGCGGGCCGGGGCCGTGTTCTGCCACAGCCACCCGATGTCGCGCCCGAAGGACCAGACGAGCGACGCCAGCGCCGACGCGGTGATGAGCGCCGCGACCGGGCCGGGGCAGACCCCCGAGCACGCCACGACCAGGATGAGCCCCTGCACCGCCGCCACGGTCTTACGGGCGAAGCTCGGCGGCAGCGCGGAGCGCAGCCACGGCATCACCCGGGCGACCGCGACGAAGGCGTAGCGCATGGCCCCGATCGCCAGAACCCATGCCCCGAGCGAGGTGGCCAGCCGCAGGCTCAGCACCAGGATGAGGAAGGCGTCGACCTCCATGTCGAAGCGGGCACCCAGCGACGAGACCGTCCCGGTGCGCCGGGCGACCCGGCCGTCCACCGCGTCGAGGACCAGTGCCACCGTGGCCAGACAGGTGAGCGGTACGCCCTGCCCCGCACCGGCCGCCACCAGGGCCGTAACGCCACCGACGAGCGTGGCTCGGGCCAGCGTGACGCGGTCGGCCGGTCCCAGCGAACGGGTCCGCGACCGGCGCAGGGCGGTGTCGAGGATGGCCCACAGGCCCGCGGCGTAAGCGATTCCGGCCAGCCAGCCCACCGGGCTCAGGCCTGCGGAGTTCCACAGCAGGGCCAGCAGGAGGAGTTGGGCGGCCGCCGCGACGGCTTGATCCCGCCCCGTTGAGCCATTGCGCTGTTCGGATCGTACGGTCATCACGTCCCCTGATAGTCGCCGTCACGCAGGAGTACGCATGAAACCGGTGGAGCGTTCGGCACGAGCTTTCTGGCTGCGGGCCCCCGGCGAGGGAGAGGTCCGGTCCGTCATCCTCCCGGAGCCGGGCCCGGACGAGGTCGTGGTGCGCACCCTCTACTCGGGAATCAGCCGCGGGACCGAGAACCTGGTCTTCCGTGGCGGGGTGCCCGAGAGCCAGCACGAGGTGATGCGGGCGCCCTTCCAGGAAGGCGATTTCCCCGCGCCGGTCAAGTACGGCTACCTCAACGTCGGCGCGGTGGAGCACGGGCCGCCGGACCTGCTCGGCCGCACCGTCTTCTGCCTCTATCCGCATCAGACCCGGTACGTGGTCCCGGCCGGCGCGGTGACTCCCGTGCCGGACAACGTGCCTGCGGAGAGGGCCGTGCTGGCGGGGACCGTGGAGACCGCGGTGAACGCCTTGTGGGACGCGGGCCCGCTGATCGGTGACCGGATCGCGGTCGTCGGCGCCGGGATGGTCGGCTGCAGCGTCGCCGCGGTGGCTGCGGGGATCCCCGGGGTCAGGGTCCAGTTGGTCGACGTCGACCCCGCGCGGGCCGCCGTGGCCGAGGCGCTCGGCGTCGGCTTCGCGCAGCCGGGGCAGGCCGAGGCGGGGTGTGACCTGGTGGTGCACGCCAGCGCCACCGAGGAGGGGCTCGCCCGGTCCCTGGAACTGCTGGAGCCCGAAGGGACGGTCCTCGAACTGAGCTGGTACGGCGACCGACGGGTCAGCCTGCCGCTGGGCGAGGCCTTCCACTCCCGCCGGCTGGTCGTGCGCGGCAGCCAGGTGGGCACCGTGTCACCGAACCGGCGTACGCGCCGTGGCTTTGCGGACCGTATGTCGCTGGCGCTGCGGCTGCTCGCCGACGCCCGCTTCGACGCGCTGATCACCGGCCAAAGCGACTTCGAGGATCTGCCCCGGGTGATGGGCCTCGTCGCCGACGGTGAACTTTCCGGGCTGTGCCACCGTATTGCCTATCGTCCCGCTCAGCAGCGTGGGGCGGTTCACCGCCCTGGAGGGTAGGCCCGTGTTCAGTGTCACCGTTCGCGACCACGTCATGGTCGCCCACAGCTTCCGCGGCGAGGTCTTCGGCCCCGCACAGCGGTTGCACGGCGCGACGTTCCTGGTGGACGCGACCTTTCGCCGTGAGGCGCTCGACGCCGACAACATCGTCGTCGACATCGGACTCGCCACCCAGGAGCTCCGCCTCGTACTCGCCGACCTCAACTACCGGAATCTGGACGACGAGCCCGCGTTCGCCGGTATCAACACCTCGACGGAATTCCTGGCCAAGGTCATCGCCGACCGGCTCGCCGACCGGGTGAGCGCGGGCGCGCTGGGTGAGGGAGCGCGCGGGCTGACCACGATCGCGGTCACCCTGCACGAGTCCCATGTCGCCTGGGCCAGCTACGAGCGGCCGCTGTGACCGCGAGCGGCGCCGCCGCCTCGGACGTGGCCTCGGTGCACGTCGTCGTGCCCGGCGACGTGGACGATGTGACCGCGCCCAGCGGTGGCAACGTCTTCGACCGCCGCGTGAAGGAGTGCCTCGCGGCGGCCGGCCGCCCGGTGCGGGAAATCGCCGTACCGGGGACCTGGCCACGGCCGGACGCCTTCGCGCGCGGGCGGCTGGCCCGGTCGCTCGCGGCGCTGCCCGACGGTGCCGTCGTCCTCCTGGACGGGCTGGTGGCCTGCGGAGTCCCGGACATCGTCGTCCCGCAGGCGCCCAGACTGCGCCTTGCGGTGCTGGTGCACCTGCCGCTGGGCGACGAGACAGGCCTGACGCCCGCGCTCGCCGCCGAACTGGACGCCCTGGAGCGGGAGACCCTGCGCGGCGTGAGCCTGGTGGTGGCGACCAGCCCCTGGGCGGCGCGCCGCCTGGCCGAGCACCACGGGCTCTCCGCAGACCGGGTGCACGTCGTCACCCCGGGCACCGATCCGGCGCCGCTCGCGCCCGGCACCGACGGCGCGTCGCGGCTGCTGTGCGTCGCCTCCGTGACGCCACGCAAGGGGCAGGACCGGCTCGTCGAGGCGCTGGCAACCCTCGCGGACCTGCCCTGGAGCTGCGTCTGCGTGGGACCGCTGGGCCACGACCCCGAATACGTCGCGCGCCTGCGGGAGCTCATCGCCCAGCACGGTCTCGGTGAACGCGTCCGGCTCGCCGGGCCCCTGACCGGCCAACCCCTGGAGACGGCGTACGCGGCCGCCGACCTCCTGGTGCTGCCGTCCCGCGCCGAGACGTACGGCATGGTGGTGACCGAAGCCCTGATGCGCGGGATTCCGGTGCTGGCGACGGCCACGGGCGGCGTACCGGACGCCCTGGGCAAGGCGCCCGACGGCAGCCTGCCTGGGATGCTCGTACCCCCGCAGGAACCCCCGCACGAGAACGCCGCGCTCGCGGAGGCGCTGCGCCGCTGGCTGGACGACGGCGGGCGGAGGCGCCGCCTGAGGACTTCGGCCCGGCAGCGGCGTGACACGCTCCAAGGCTGGGACGAGGCCTCGCGACGCATGGACGCGGTACTGGATCTGCTGCGGGAGGGATCATCTTGAGTACGTCGCCGGCAGCCGCCTTCAGCCCGCAATGGCTGGCGTTGCGCGAGGACGCCGACGCCGACGCCCGTTCGGCCGCGCTGCTCGACCCGCTGCGGGCGCACCTGGAGAGTACGCGGCGCGGCGCCGGGCCGCTGGTCGTCCGGGACCTGGGCTGCGGCACCGGATCGCTGGGCCGCTGGCTCACCCGGGAACTGCCCGGCCCGCAGCACTGGATCCTGCACGACCGTGATCCCCGGCTGCTCTCCCTCGCGGCCGCGAGCCTGGCCGGTCTGGCCGGCCGTGACGGCGGCCCGGTCACGGTCGAGACCCGGGAGGGCGATCTCACCCGGCTCCGGGCCTCGGACCTCGCCGGGACCTCGCTGGTGACCGCCTCGGCACTGCTCGACCTGCTCACCTTCGGCGAGGTCGACGCGCTCGCCGAGGCGTGCGTCGGGGCCAACTGCCCGGCGCTGCTGACCCTTTCGGTCGTGGGGAGCGTCGAGTTCGACCCGGCCGACCCGCTCGATGCCGAGATCGCCGCCGCCTTCGACACCCACCAGCGGCGCGAGTCCGGTGGCCGCCGGCTGCTCGGCCCCGACGCGGTCACCGCCGCCGCCGAGGCGTTCGAGCGCCGGGGTGTCCGGCTGCTGACCCGGCCCAGCCCCTGGCGGCTCGGCGCGGACCAGGGCGAGTTGGCGCGGGAGTGGCTGCGGGGCTGGGTCGGTGCGGCCTGCGAGCAGCGGCCGGACCTCGCCGCCGAGAAAGACGCGTACCTGCACCGCCGGCTCGGCGCGAGCGCGGCCGGTGAGCTGCGCGTACTGGTCGGGCACAGCGATCTCCTGGCCCTGCCGGGGACCCCGGGAGGTGGGGCACGGTGACGCGACGGATCTGGCCGTGGTTGCGGCTGCTGATCGGGGCGGGCATTCTCGCCGCGCTCGTCTGGCGTATGGGCGCCACCGCGTTCGTCGGCGGGCTGCGCGTCATCGACGGCGGATCGATCCTCGCGGCGCTGGCGATCGGCCTGCTCACCACTGTCTTCAGCGCCTGGCGTTGGTGCCTCGTGGCGCGCCGCCTCGGCCTGCGGCTGCCGCTGGCGAAGGCCGTGTCGGACTACTACCGCGCTCTGCTGCTCAACGCGGTGCTCCCGGCCGGTGTGCTCGGTGATGTCGACCGCGCCGTGAGGCACGGCCGTCGTACCGGTGACGTGGGCCGGGGGGTGCGCGCCGTGTTCCTCGAACGGGCGGGGGGGCAGGTGGTCGTCCTGGCTCTCGGCGCGGCGGTACTGCTCACCCGGCCCGCCCTGGTCTCCTCCATGGCCGGCCACTTCCTGCCGAGCGGCGCGGTCCTGGCCGTGGTGCTGAGCGCTCTCGCCGTCCTGGTCCTCCTCGGGGCGTGGGCGCTGCGCAGGCGGGGGGCCTCGCGCGGGCGCCGTGCCTTTGCGGCGGGGCTGGCCGACGTACGCAAGGGCCTGCTGGCCCGGGGCACCTGGCCGGGGGTGGTCCTGCTGTCGGCGGCGGGACTCGTCGGGCATGTCGCCCTGTTCCTCGTGGCGGCCCGGGTGGCGGGCTCGCCGGCGCCGCTCGCCGCACTGGTCCCCCCGACGGTCCTGGCGCTTCTGGTCATGGGGCTGCCGGTCAACATCGGCGGGTGGGGGCCCCGCGAGGCCGCCTCCACGCTGGCCTTCGGTGCGGCGGGCCTGGGAGCCACGCAGGGACTCGCCACCGCCGTGGTGTACGGAGTGCTCACCCTCGTCGCCAGCCTGCCCGGGGTCGTTGTGCTGGCGCTCCCCGGCATCAGGGCGTTCGCCGACAAGTGCCGGTGGCCGGCTTCCTCTTCAGGAACCGGGTCAGGCACTATGGCGTCCCAGTGGTATCGAGCATCAGCATCCGAGCAGGGGAGTCAGGATGGCGTTGGCGCCTGAGATGAGCACGGCGGAGCCCGAGCCCCTGGACGACGGGTGGCCCTTCAGCGATGACGCCGCCGGGGCCGACGAGGCTCCGCACAACCGCGGCAGGCTCCTGGTCGGGCTGTTGGTGCTGCTGGCGCTCGGCGTCGTGGCCGTCGGGCTGGTCGTGCTCGTCGCCCCGTCAGTGAACGCGGTCGGCGGCTGCGGCGGCGGCTGAGGGCCGTCCCGCACCGAGGAGATACGGGAGCCGCCGGGTGAGGAAACGGCGCGGGAACTCGTCCCGCAGCCGCCACAGCCCGGCGTCGATCACGAAGTGGGCCATGACCGCGCCCAGGTAGGCACCGTACAGCGCGCGCCCGGCGGCGGATGAACCGTGCAAGTGCGAGGCGAGGTTGAGTAGGGTGCCGAGCAGCAGCCCGATATTGAGCAGCAGCGCAAGGCTGACCAGCCGCGCCAGCCCGGGCCGGCCACCGCCTGCGACCAGGGCCATGATCAGCAGGTACTGGTAGCCGTGGGCGGCGGTGAGGCCGGCCACGGCGGCGTACGGCGAGGCGAAGACGAACACTGGCAGGAAGAACAGCAGCGACATGACGTACACCGCCACGAACGCCCCACCGGGCCGCCGGCGGCGCAGCAGCAGTACGCAACCCGCCCCGACCGCGGCCGAGTAGGCGATGGCCGCCGGCGGGAACAGGAAGCGCAGCCGCAGGTCCACGGTCAGCTGCAGCAGTTCGGGCCGCGAGAGCAGCGCCACGATCCCGGCCACCCCGGCGGCGGTGACGGCGGCCCGCTCGGCGCGGTCGAGGCGGCCGTCGCCGTAGGCGGTGGCGCTGAGGGCGGCCAGGCCCAGATTCTGCTTCTGGAAGTGGAAGAACTGCCAGGCAAGAAACACCGGCAGGACCCAGACGAAGGCCCGGGGCGACGCTGCGGCCGCGAGCAGCGCCGTACCGACGACCAGGGCGACCGGTGCCAGGACGTAGCGCCCGCGCCGCGCCAGCATGTGGCCGCGCACCTCGGGCACGCTCCAGAACCAGGCGGTCGCGGCGACGTGCACCGACGTGCCCAGGAACAGCAGCCCGCCGAGCGCCGGCACCGGCTGCGCCGAGCCGGCCGGGGCGAGTGCGATGCTCGCCAGGTAGCAGCCCAGCGTCAGCACGACCGTCCCGCACAGCCATATCCCCCTCAGCATCAGGCCAGGATAGAGGGGGCCGGGTAGAGCTTGGCGAACTCCTCGGCGGTCATTCCGAACAGGACCTCGTCGTAGTACCGCCCGTCGGCGAAGTCGTGGTCGCGCAGGCGCCCTTCCTCCTTGAAGCCGAAGCCGAGGTGGAAGGCGATCGAGGCGGCGTTGAACGACCAGGCCCCGGCCTCGCACTTGTGGAACCGCCGCTCGCGGAACATGAAGGCCAGCAGGAGCCGTACGGCGTCCGAGGCATAGCCGCGCCGGTGGTACTGACCGCCGAGCCCGATCCCGTACTCGAAGCGGCCGGCGCGGATGTCGACGTGGTGGGTGCCGAGCGATCCGACCAGCACGCCCTCGTCCAGGGACTCGATCGCCAGCCAGAACTCGCAGTCGTCCGCCTCCTGCTCCGTCTCCGCCCTCTCCTTTGCCCGGGCCTTGTAGACCTCGTCCGAGCGCGGCGGGAAGACGACGAATCCCTTGCGCTGGATGTCCGAGTCCGCGTTGAACTCCCGGAATTTCTCCCAGTCTTCCGGCTCTATCCCCCGCAGGCGTACCCGCTGCCCTGTCCACATCGATGTCATGGGGTCACGGAAGCAGGCGTAATGCTGTCCTGTCCAAGGATTTCAGTGCGATAGTCACCGCCATGGCTGACGATGACGATCGGACCTCCGAGCTCCTCGACCGCTTCCTCAGCGCGCTCGGGGATCTGGCTGCGCGACGTCTGGGTGGACCTCGGTCCTGTGACCCTGGCGAGGGCTGCGGTGACGCTGCGCGACGGGCGGCTGATCACCAAGGGCGAGGCGCTCGACGTGCTGGCCGAGCTGGGCGCGCCACAAGAGGTGATCGCCGACATCCGGGCCCGGCGGTACGGGCCTGAGCGGCCGGTGTCGTGGGTGTGGCGGCTGCGGCGGGCGTGGCTGGCGAGGACATTCGTACGAGCCGGAATCGACCGCACGCTCGCCGGGGCATAATGAAACGATACATCGGAGGTCTGGCTCGGCCGTGCGGCCCAGGCGGCGCGGCGAGTCCGGAGAAGGGAAGGGAGGTCGCTCATGGCGGTCACCGACGAGGCGATCGAAAAGATCAAGGACATGATCGTCTCCGGCGCGCTGCGCCCCGGCGACCGGCTTCCCAAGGAGAGTGAGCTCGCCGCCGACCTGGGCCTGTCCCGCAACTCGCTGCGCGAGGCGGTGCGGGCGCTGTCCCTGATCCGGATCCTGGACGTACGGCAGGGCGACGGCACGTACGTCACCAGCCTCGACCCGCAGCTCCTCCTGGAGGCGCTGAGCTTTGTCGTGGACTTCCACCGGGATGACACGGTCCTGGAATTCCTCGCCGTCCGCAGGATCCTCGAGCCCGCCGCGACGGCGCTGGCCGCCGCCCGGATCCCCGGCACCGACCTCGACGTGCTGGACGCGCAGCTCGACGCGCTGGGCGAGCAGCCGTCGGTGGAGGAACTGGTCGCCGCCGACCTGGAGTTCCACCGGGGGATCGTCCATGCTTCGGGCAATTCCGTGCTGTGCTCGCTGCTTGACGGGCTGTCGGGTCCGACCACCCGGGCGCGGATATGGCGCGGGATCACGCAGGAGGACGCGGTGAGACGCACCTTGCACGAGCACCGGGCGATCCTGGCCGCGATGCGCGACCGGGACACGGAGGCGGCGCGCTCGTGGGCGACGGTGCACATCGCGAGCGTGGAGCAGTGGCTGCGGTCGACGTTGGAGAATGTGTGACGTTGTAGATTGACTCCCCCTTATCACTCACGGGGGTTGTGCAAACGATGCTACGGAATGCGGCGGCCACCCGGTCGCCCCTCACCTCCAAGTCGCCTCTCACCTCCAGGTCGACCGGCGCCGCCGCCAACGACCTCATCACGGCCTGCTCGGTGCGACTGCCCCGGCAGCCGCCTCCGCCCGATCCGCCGCGCTCGCCCGCCCTTTCGCTGGCGTTCTCCGGGGGCGGTTTCCGGGCGACGCTGACGGCCCTGGGGATACTGCGGTTCCTGGCCCAGGCCGGGCTGCTGCCGCAGGTGCGGTATGTGTCCTCCGTATCAGGCGGGTCGGTGGCCAACTCCCTGTTCGCCTGCCACTACGAGGAGCTGGAGAAGCGGGAGTTCGCGCCGGAGGCCCTGGACGAGCTGGTCGTCCGGCCGTTCGTGGAGCGGATCAGCACGAAGTCCCTGACCTGGACGCTCGCCCGGAATCTCTGGCGTACGGCGAGTCCCCACATCTCCCGGACCGATCTGCTGGCCGAGCAGTTCGATCACTGGTTCCTGGGGCGGCGGGAGTTGGAGAGCCTGTCGCCGTCCTGCCGCTTCGTCTTCAATGCCGCGTCCTTCACCAGCGGGGTCCGCTTCGGCTTCGAGCGCGACCGGGTCGGCGACTGGGTGGTCGGGCAGGTCAGCACCGCCGGCACGGGGATCCGGGTGGCACAGGCGGCGGCCGCCTCCGCCGCCGTGCCCGGCTTCTTCGCGCCCTTCACCCTGCGCGGGGTCGACTTCCCGTGCGCCAACGGCCAGGCGATCAAGCTGCTGGACGGCGGCGCCTACGACAACTCCGGACTGGAGGCCGTCGACGACCTGCCGCAGACCCTGCTGATCGGGGTCAACGCCGGCGGCCTGTTCCACACCGGCTCCGCCTACGGCCGTATCCCCATTCTCCGGGACCTCTCCCGCGCCAACTCCCTGCTCTACCGGCAGTCCACCGCGCTGCGCGCCCGCGACATGGTCGACCGCTTCCAGGCCTGGGAGCAGGCCGTACGCGCCGGTCAGGAGCCCCCGTCCTGGGGACGCCAGGGCGTGCTCTTCGGCCTGGCGACCACCTTCGGGCCGGACCACATCGCCCCCGAGTGGGCGGACCGGGACGAGCACCCGGAGTGGCGGATCGAGCTGGCCGAGTACAAGACCTCCTTCGACCGCTTCCCGCTCGAGATCTGCCACCGCCTGGTCCAGCGCGGCTGGTGGCTGACCGGCGCGGCCCTCACCCGGTTCCACCCGGAGGTGCTGGCCGGCGCGAGCCTTCCCGTGTGGGTGGACCTGTGACGTGCTTCCTGTACTACGTCGCCGGGCGCAGCCTCAGCCCCTGCATCCCGCCGTCCACGGCCAGCGCCGTCCCGGTGACGCTCGCGGCGGCGGGGCTCGCCAGGTAGACGATGGCCGCGGCGACCTCGTCCGCGCCGACCAGCCGCCCCAGGGGCTGGCGGGCGTTGAGCGCGGCGCGCTCGGCGTCGGGGTCGTCGGCCTGGTCGAGCAGCCGGCCGACCCACGGCGTGTCGGCCGTACCGGGGTTGACGCAGTTGACCCGGATCCCCTCCCGCACATGGTCGGCGGCCATGGCCAGGGTCAGGGAGAGCACGGCGCCCTTGGTGGCGCTGTAGAGGGCGCGCTGCGGAAGACCGGCGGTGGCGGCGATGGAGCAGGTGTTGGTGATCGACGTAGTCCGTCCCTCGGCCGCCGCCCGCCGCAGGTGCGGCAGCGCCGCCCGGCTGGTGCGCACCATGCCGAGGACGTTGACGTCCAGGACGCGCTGCCATTCGTCGTCGGCGTTGTCCTCGACGGTGCCGATCGCGCCGATGCCCGCGTTGTTGACGACGATGTGCAGTCCGCCGAACTCCTCGGCCGCGTCGGCCACAGCGGCCCGTACGGTCTCGTCCGAGGTCACGTCGGCCTTGAGGCGCAGGGCCCCGGCCGGCGCGGCCGACGGGTCCCGGTCCAGGACGGCGACCCGTGCGCCGCGCGCCAGGAGCAGCGCGGCGGTCGCCGCACCGATGCCCGACGCACCGCCGGTGACGATGGCGTTCAGGCCTGCGAAGTCAGTGTTGGTTGTCATTGGTCTCCCCCCAGCCGGGCCCGCCAGACGGGCCCTTCGGGATAGCGGTGTGCGGCGACGGACTCGGGGCGTATGGCGGCCGAAAAGCCGGGCGCGCTCGGTGGGCGATATCGGGCGTTCTCGACGACGACCGGATCGGTGAAGTGTTCGTGCAGATGGTCGACGTACTCAATCGCCCGGCCGTCCCAACTCCCCGACACCGCCACGTAGTCGAACATCGACAGATGCTGCACCAGCTCGCACAGCCCCACCCCGCCCGCGTGCGGGCACACCGGCACGCCGAACTTGGCGGCGAGCAGCAGGATCGCGATGTTCTCGTTGACCCCCGCGACCCGGGCCGCGTCGATCTGTACGAAGTCCACGGCCTCGGCCTGCAGCAGCTGCTTGAACACCACGCGGTTGGCGACATGCTCGCCGGTGGCCACCTTGACCGGCTGTCCGGCGCGGATCGCGGCGTGGGCGAGGATGTCGTCCGGGCTGGTCGGCTCCTCGATCCAGTACGGCTCGTGCGGGGCCAGTGCCGTCATCCAGGCGATGGCGGTGTCCACGTCCCAGCGCTGGTTGGCGTCGACGGCGATCCGGACGTCCGGGCCGACGGCCTCGCGGGCCAGCCGCATCCGGCGGATGTCGTCGTCGAGGCTGCCCCCGACCTTGAGCTTGATCTGCGTGAAGCCGGCCGCGACGGCCTCCTTCGCCAGCCCGACCAGCTTGTCGTCGGAGTAGCCCAGCCAGCCCGGCGACGTGGTGTACGCCGGATATCCCTGCTCGCGCAGCCGCGCCGTGCGCTCGGCCCGGCCCGGTTCGGCGGCGCGCAGGATCTCCACGGCCTCGTCGCGGGTCAGCGCGTCCGTCAGGTAGCGGTAGTCGACCAGGTCGGCGATCTCCTCCGGCGTCATCGACGCCAGGAGCTCCCACACCGGCTTTCCGGCCTCCTTGGCGGCGAGGTCCCAGGTCGCGTTGACCAGGGCCCCGGCCGCCATGTGCACCACGCCCTTCTCCGGACCCAGCCAGCGCAGTTGCGAGTCATGCGTCAGCTCGCGGTACAGGCTGCCGAGATCACCCGTCACGCTGCTGACGGTGCGCCCCTCCACGTAGGGTCGGAGTGATCGGATGGTGGCGGCGACGACGTCGTTTCCCCTGCCGATCGTGAAACACAGGCCGTGCCCCTCCAGTCCGCCGGGGGCGTCGGTGCGGAGCACGACATAGGCGGCGGAGTAATCGGGATCGGGGTTCATCGCGTCCGAGCCGTCGAGCTTTTCCGAGGTGGGGAATCGGACGTCGATCACCTCGACGCCCGTAATGGTCGGACTCATACGCACTCCACCCGCCTTGATACATCGGATGACCCACCTTACATCCGATGTATAGCGCTACAAATATCGTCAGGTCCAGGGGCCGACAGCAGATGGGGGGAGAAGGATCGGATGTCTGACCAAGAAGCGGTGACCACGCAAGGCCAAGACGGCATGGGCAAGCCCGCAAGACGCCGCGCCGTCCGCTGGGCGCGCCGGGGCGCACTCGCCCTGGCCCTGACGGTGTTGTTCTCGGCGACAGCCATCGGCGTCGCCCTGCGACTGGAGTACGCGGGCGACCCCGACGCCGCCGGCCGGACGCGCGGCCGGGACGCCGTGTGGCTCGGCCACGCATGGGTCGACGGCCGCCGGGACGCGGCCGATCTGACGGCGCTGGTCCGCCGCGTGCAGGGCACCGGGATCCACGACCTGTACGTACACACCGGGCCGCTGGCGCACGACGGGAGCCTGGACGCGTCGCTCTACCCCGACGCCCAGTGGCTGGTCCGCGAGGTGCACCGCGCCCTCCCCGGGGTGCGGGTGCAGGCGTGGCTGGGGGACATCGTGTCGCACGACGGCTCGCCGGGGCTGCGGCTGGACGACGCGGCGACCCGCTCCCGTATCCGGGCGAGCGCGGCACAGGCCCTCGACGTGGGCTTCGACGGCGTCCACTTCGACCTGGAGCCGATGTACTCGGGCGACCAGGGCTTCCTGGACCTGCTCGACGCCACACACCGCATGACGGCCGCGCGCGACGCCCCGCTCTCCGTCGCGACGCACCAGATCGACCCGCTTCCCGGCCTGCACGCCCCGTCCGGGGCGCTCTTCAACCACCCCAAGTGGTGGACCCAGAAGTACTTCGGCCAGGTCGCCCGCCGCGTCGACCAGGTCGCGGTGATGGCATACGACACGGCGATGCCGCTGGAGAGCCTGTACGGCGGCTACGTGGCCCAGCAGACGGCGCTGGCGCTCGAAGTGGCCCCGCCCGGCACGGATCTGCTGATCGGCCTGCCCGCTTACCGCGAGGACACCATGGGTCACCATGCCGACGCCGAGACGGTCACCGCGGCCGTGCGGGGCGCGCGCCTCGGGCTGGCGCGGCACGATGCGGGCCGCCAGAGTTTCGGACTGGCGCTCTATGTCGACTTCACCGCGACCGAGGAGGATTGGGCCGCATACCGCTCTTCGTGGGGCAAGGCGTGACCGGACGCGTACGTCCGATGACTGTGGGGATCATCCCTCTACGGGGGCTGCCGGCACCGGCCCCCGGAAGCCGTAGGCTGGTGCCGCACGTGAAGCGACGAAAGTACGACAGCCGGCGGGGGCGGCGAAACTCCCCCTCCGGCCGGAAGGAGGCGCTGGGTGATCGAGCTCGAGGGTGTGCCCGAGCTGATCGACCCGGTCATGGTGGCCGCGTTCGAAGGCTGGAATGACGCCGGGGACGCCGCCTCAACGGCGGTCGGACATCTGGACCGGGAGTTCAAGGGCGAGGTCTTCGCGGCGCTCGACGCCGAGGACTACTACGACTTCCAGGTCAACCGGCCCACGGTCTGGCTGGACGGCGGCGTACGGAAGGTCACCTGGCCCACCACGCGGCTCTCCGTCGTCCGTATCGAAAGCCCCAAGCCGCGCGATCTGGTGCTGGTTCGCGGCATCGAGCCGAGCATGCGCTGGCGGTCGTTCTGCAACGAGATCCTGGGCTACGCCCACGAGTTGGGCGTCGAGATGGTGGTGGTGATGGGCGCGCTGCTCGGCGACACCCCGCACACCCGCCCGGTCCCGGTCACCGGCGTCACCTCCGACCCCGACCTGGCCGCCGCGCTCAATCTGGAGGAGTCGCGGTACGAGGGCCCCACCGGCATCGTCGGCATCCTCCAGGAGGCCTGCACCCACGTCGGCATCCCCGCCGTCAGCCTCTGGGCCGCCGTTCCGCACTATGTGTCGCAGCCGCCCAACCCCAAGGCCACCCTGGCCCTCCTCAACCGCCTGGAGGACCTCCTCGACCTGCGCATCCCCCTGGGTGAGCTGCCCGAGGACGCCCGCGCCTGGCAGGTCGGCGTCGACCAGCTCGCCGCCGAGGACAGCGAGGTCGCCGAGTACGTCCAGAGCCTGGAGGAGGCCCGCGACACAGCCGAGCTCCCCGAGGCCTCCGGCGAGGCCATCGCCCGCGAGTTCGAGCGCTATCTGCGCCGCCGCGAGCCCGGCTCCCCCGGCCACGCCACCCAGAGCGGCGAGCCGATGGACGGCCCCTATCTGCGCGACCGCCCGCCGCAGCCGCCGCGCGAGACGAAGCCGGACGAGGACGAGCCTGACGAGGACTGAACAGACGGAACGGCGGTGGGGCCCGGCGCAGCGCCGGGCCCCACCGCCGTTCTCGCGTCCTAGGGCCTGTCCGGCCGATCTCCGCGGCGTCGCGTGCCTCCCCCAGCCTGGCGGCTGGGTGGGGGTCCCCCCGGCCGAAGGCTGGGGGAGTGCCCCCAGGCACCAGCGCTCGCGGCGTTGCCGAAATGCCCTAGTAGCTCTCCCCCAGCCTGGCGGCCGGGAGGTACCCCCACCCCCAAGCTCTCGGCTTCGCTCGAGCAGGGGGGACCCCCATCGAGGGCATCCCGGCGCCTTGCGATCACAGACGCCAGACCTCGCTCCTTCTCCCACGGAGATCGGCCGGACAGGCCCTACAGCGCCACGCCCAGCAGCGCGTCCACCGCCCGGGAGATCAGACCGGGCGCGCCCGTGTCCTCACCGCCCTCGCGTTCCTGCCGGGCCGCCCAGCGGTCCACGGCGGCCAGCGCCGCGGGGGCGTCCAGGTCATCGGCCAAGGCGGCGCGGATCTCCTCGACCACCGCGTCGGCCGACGGCCCGTCCGGACGGGACACCGCCGCACGCCACCGGCCGAGCCGTTCGGCGGCCTCGGCGAGCACGCCGTCCGTCCACTCCCAGTTGTCGCGGTAGTGGTGGGCGAGCAGGGTGAGCCGGATGGCCGCCGGGTCGACCCCGTCGTGGCGCAGCTTGGAGACGAAGACGAGGTTGCCCTTGGACTTGGACATCTTCTCGCCGTTGAGCGCGACCATCCCGGCGTGGACGTACGCCTTCGCCATCGGGAACTCGCCGGTGAGCACCTGGGCGTGTGACGCGCCCATCTCGTGGTGCGGGAAGGCCAGGTCGGAGCCGCCGCCCTGGACGTCGAAGCCCATGCCCAGGTGGTCCAGCGCGATCGCCACACACTCGATGTGCCAGCCGGGACGGCCGGGGCCCAGGCTGCCCCCGTCCCAGCTCGGCTCGCCCTCGCGGGCGGCCAGCCACAGGATCGGGTCCAGGGGGTTCTTCTTGCCCGGCCGGTCCGGGTCGCCGCCGCGCTCCGCGGAGAGGATCCGCATCGCCGTCGCGTCGAGGTTCGACACCTTGCCGAAGTTCGGGTCCGACTCGACCGAGAAGTACACGTCCCCTTCGAGCTCGTACGCCGCCCCGGCGTCCCGCAGTCGCTCGACCAGCGGGACGATCCCGGGGATGGCCTCGACGGCGCCGATGTAGTGGGCGGGGGGAAGCATCCGCAGGGCGGTCATGTCCTCGCGGAAGAGATCGGTCTCGCGCGCCGCGAGCTCCGTCCAGTCGTCGCCGTTGAGCGCCGCCCTTTCCAGGAGCGGGTCATCGACGTCCGTGACGTTCTGGACGTAGTGGACCTGCCGCTTCGTGTCGAGCCACACACGCTGCACGAGGTCGAATGCGTTGTAGGTGGCCGCGTGTCCCATGTGGGTGGCGTCGTATGGAGTGATCCCGCATACGTAGATGCGGGCGACCGGACCGGGGACCAGGGTTACCGGGCCGCCGGTCGCGGTGTCGTGAAGACTGAGGTCGCGTCCACTGCCCGGAAGGGCGGGGACGTCGGAAGCGGGCCAGGCATGCATGTCATGAGATTAACCTCCCGCCTGATAAGCAAAACGACCGGAGGGCACCCGCTTGGTGTGACCCTTCCTTTTCTGCCCTAGATCGGGGGCCACGGAATGGCCGGCCATTCGCTGCTCGGCACCGGGTGGAGACCGGTGCCGAGGAGGTCGCCGACCCGGTCGCGTACGGCCTGGAGCTCCACAGCGGTGATGAGGCCGGCGAGCCGGTCGCCCAGGCCGTCCGAGAGGTCGGCGGCGAGGCGGCCGAGGACGTCGCGGGTGTCGGCGTCGAAGGGTTCGCCGGCCCAGCCCCACAGGAGGGTGCGGAGTTTGTTGTCGGCGTTGAAGGTGACGCCGTGGTCGATGGCGTACAGCTGGCCTTCGGCGGTGGGCAGCAGGTGGCCGCCCTTGCGGTCGGCGTTGTTGATGACGGCGTCCAGGACGGCGAGGTGGCGCAGCCGCGGGTCGTCGGCGTGCACGAGCAGGGCGGTACGCCCCTGGCCGACCTCGGCGAAGCCGACCGCCTTCCAGCCCGGCTCGGGCTCCTCACCGTCGACCAGGGCCAGCAGGCCGTCGTTCTCGCTTTCCGGCGCCGTCTCGATCCACAGCTGGCACATGCCCTGGCCGTACGGCCCGTCCCGCAGCACCGTCGGCGGCACGAGCCCCCAGCCGGTCGCCTCGGAGACGAGGTACGCGGCCACCTCGCGCTGCGCGAGGGTGCCGTCGGGGAAGTCCCACAGGGGCCGCTCGCCGGCGACCGGTTTGTACACGCAGTGGGCTTCCCGGCCCTCGTACTCGACGGAGCAGTAGAGCACCGCGTTGGAGGCGTCGCGGAGGCGCCCACGTACGGTCAGCTCACCGTGCGTGAGAAGCGCGAGATCGGCCGCCGGGCCGGTCAGGCCGTCGCCGACCGCCGGTACCCGTTCTGACGCGGGCATACGTGTCCTTCCGGGTCCAGGGGGAGGCTGCACAGCGGGCACGGCGGCCGGCCGGCGGAGACGACGTCGAGGGCGCGCTTGGCGAAGGACCGGGCCTGGGCTCCGGTGAGGCGGACCCGCAGCAGCGGGGGGCCGTTCTCGTCGTCCTGGAGCAGCAGTTCCTCCGCGGCCTCCAGGTCGTCCTCGTCGGAGGCGTCGATCTCGACGAGCGCCTGGGCCTCCAGGATCATCCGCTCCTCGGCGCCGTCCCAGGCCAGCGCCATCGTGCCGACCCGGAACTCCTCCTCGACCGGCATGTCGAGCGGTGCGGTGTCGGCGAGTTCGGCGGGGGCGACGGCCGGGACGGGGGCGGCACCGCCGGTGCGCCGGACGACCTCGTCCAGCAGTTCGTCGATCCGCTCGGCAAGCGCCTCGACCTGGGTCTTCTCCAGCGCCACGCTGGTGGTCCGGCCGGCGGCGGTGGCCTGCAGGAAGAAGGTGCGCTGACCGGGCTGGCCGACCGTCCCGGCCACGAACCGGTCCGGCTTGTCATAGAGGAACACCTGACGCGGCACTTCCTGCTCCGTTTTGGTTGGGTCACTCGTACAGGCTCACCACCCTACTGCTGTAGCTGATCACGAGGCGCCGGTGCCGCCCCCGACCACCGCGTCGCCCGGGGCTCCGGCGTCCGGCTTATCGCGCGGCACCAGGACGCTGAGGTCCCCGGTGTCACCGAGGCGCAGCAGGAAGGGCCGTAGGGGGGTGTAGTTGATCGCGGTGACCGAGCAGGGGTCGACGGCGAGCCGCTGGAAGAGGTCGAGGTGCATGCCGAGGGCGTCGGCGGCGATGGACTTGATGATGTCGCCGTGCGAGCACAGCACATAGACCGCGTCCGGGCCGTGCTCGGCCTCGATCCGGTCGTTCCAGTCCCGCACCGCGTCGACCGCGCGGGCCTGCATGGCCCGGATGGACTCGCCGCCCTCCCCCGGGAACACCGCGCCGGACGGATACCGCTGAACGGTCGCCCACAGCGGCTCCCCGGCCAACTCGGCGAGCTTGCGGCCGGTCCAGTCGCCGTAATGGCATTCGCCGATCCGGTCGTCGGTGTGCATCGGCAGTTCGGGACGGATGTCGAGCAGCGGCTGTACGGTCTCGCGGCAGCGCTGCAGCGGGCTGGTGACGACAGCGGCGAGCGGCACTCCGGCGAGCCGGCCGGCCAGCGCGCCGGCCTGGTCGCGGCCGCTGTCGTCCAGGGCGACGCCCGGACTCCAGCCGGCCAGCACGCCGTCGGTGTTGGCGGTGGACCGGCCATGCCGGACGAGGATCACGGTGGGCATGGACGCCAGCCTACGTCCGGGGCCCGGGCGGCACCGACCAGGCATCGGCCGCACAGGGACCGGGCATGGATCGTCGCGATCGCGGAAGGATATCCAGGGTGATCGTGGACTGCGCCATCTACAAGGACGGACATCGCGTCGATGAGCCGTCGGACCTGTCCGACGCCCTCGACAAAGCACGCACGGAGGGTGACTCCTTCGTGTGGATCGGCCTGTACGAGCCGACGGAGCAGGAGTTCGAGCTGGTCAGCGCCGAGTTCGGGCTGCACCCGCTGGCGGTGGAGGACGCCCTGAAGGCACACCAGCGGCCCAAGCTGGAGGTGTACCACGACTCGGTCTTCGTGGTCCTCAAGCCGGTCGACTACGACGACGCCAAGGACACCGTCACCGCGAGCGAACTGATGGTCTTCGTCGGCGACTCCTTCGTGGTGACGGTCCGCCACGGCACCGGCGTCTCCCCCGCCGACGTACGTCACCGTATGGAGTCCGACCCCGAGGTGCTGCGGCACGGTCCCTCGGCAGTGCTCTACGCCATTAGCGACACGGTCGTGGACCACTACACCGAGGTGGGCAACGAGCTGCAGACGGACCTGGAGGAGCTGGAGGCCGAGGTCTTCCAGCCCGAGTCCTCGCTGCCGAGCTCCCGGCACAGGGCCGCGAGTACCGCGAGCACGGCGAGCCGGATCTACAACTTCAAGCGCCAGGTCCTCGAGTTCCGCCGCGCGACCGGGCCACTGACACAGCCCATGAGCCGCCTGGCGGCCGGCGACGTGCCGTACACCGAGCCCAGGACCAAGCCCTTCTTCCGCGACGTCGCTGATCACCTCACCCGCGTGAACGAGCAGGTCGAGGGCCTCGACCGGCTGATGTCGGACATCCTCCAGGCCCACCTGACCCAGGTGAGCGTCCGCCAGAACGACGACATGCGCAAGATCTCGGCCTGGGCCGCCATGGCCGCCGTCCCCACCATGATCGCCGGCATCTACGGCATGAACTTCGACCACATGCCCGAGCTGCACTACGTCTGGTCCTACCCGACGGTCCTGACGGTGATCTCCGGCCTGGTCTTCGGCCTCTACCGCACCTTCAAGCGCCGCGGCTGGCTCTAGGGTCTAGGGCCTGTCCGGCCGATCTCCGTGGGAGAAGGAGCGGGGTCTGGCGCCTGCGATCGCAAGGTGGTGGGGGCACTCCCCCAGCCTTCGGCCGGGGGGACCCCCCCCAGCCGCCAGGCTGGGGGAGGCACGCGACGCTGCGGAAATCGACCGGACAGGCCCTAAACGGGTTCCGGAGCGGGCGCGGCCCCGCCCATGGCGTTGCGGCGGGCCGGCATCGAGAGGGTGACCATGCGCCGCCAGCCGATGAGGCGCTCGTAGGCGTACAGGGCGTGGATGCCTGCCTGCAGGGCCAGGGCCCTGGACCGGTGCCAGCCGAGGATGCGGCCCATGTTGGCCGTGACGGCGAGGCTGACGTCGCGGTAGACGCGGACCTCGGTGAGCGCGCATTCGCGCAGGATGCGCTGGATGGTGCGGCCCTGGCCCGCGCGGGCGAGGCGCAGCAGTTCCTCGTGGCAGTAGGCGAGGTGGTTGTCCTCGTCGTGCGAGATCATCCGCACCGCCTTGCCGATGACCGGGTGGTCCCCGAAGTGCTTGGCGAGCAGGGCCATCTGCTCGGCCGCGCGCTGCTCGGTGACCCGGCTGTGCGAGAGGTACGTGACGATGTCCCGCTCGGTCAGCGGCTCCTCGCGGCGCAGCTGGTCGTGGGCGAGGCCGATGCCGGCCCGCTCCAGGAGCATCGTGTAGTCGGTCTCCGGCGGTACGGGGACGGGCCCGAGGCCGCGCTTGTGCAGCAGGGCGTTGAAGATCCGGCCGTGCTTGTCCTCGTCGGCGCCGTGCCGGGTCACCTTGGGGACCAGGTCCTGCTGGGTCGCGGGGACGAGGGCGGCGATCCGTCCGTTCTCCCAGCCGCCCTGCGACTCACCGCTGGCGGCGATCGAGCAGAAGAGCCGGAACGAGTCGTCGTTGTCGAGAATCTCCTGGAAAAGGCTCTTGGCCGACAGCATCACATACCTCCGCGAATCGCCCGAAAGGCGAATATATGCAGAGGAAAAGTCAAGTCCAGCTCGGCGAGACGGGCAACACGGGACACCCAACCGATTCGTAACCCTTGGCGTTCAGGTGCGTTGTGTTTGGTGACGGCCGTGGCGGGGAAGACCCCCGAGCCCCCACCACGGCCGCAGAAAGCGAAGCGATTCACAACCCGGCGTAACTTGTCGTACCTCCTGGGTAAGGTGCAACAACGAGGTCGAGGGGCGCCCTCTCTCCAGAGGTATGGGATCGCGAAGCGGGTGGACATGTTCAGCAAGGTCACCAGGATCCGTCCGACGGCGAGCCGGTTCGGGCCGGCGGGCTCGGACTGGTCGCCGTACGACCGCCTCGACGACGCCGCGCACGCCTACTTCCTGCACGCCGACGTCGCACTGGACGCGATCTCCGGGGTGCTGGGCCGCCGCCGTATCCGCGGCTTCACCCTGGAGCGGGTCGTGGACCTTTCCGAGTCCGGCACCTCGGTCTGGCAGGAGGCCGCCATCTGCGACGGCCGCCGCCTCATCCTCTGGCACAGCGAGGAGCTCGAGGACGACACCGCCCCCGGCGGCACCGTCCTCGACTCCTCGGTGCAGGTGCTCCCGCTCGGCGCGATCGGTCACGTCGGCATGCGGACGCTCGTCGGCAGCGACGAGCAGGGGCGGCGCGTCGACCGGGGGGTCTTCGTCGTCCTGGCCACCGCCATGCCGCACGAGCTGAGCGCCGTCCAGAGCGGCGACGCGGACGGCGGCATCGCGGCGGCCCGCTTCCGGCCCGAGGCCTTCCGCTTCAGCAAGTCCCTCGACGACGGAGGCGCGGGGCAGATATCGCGCCTCATCGATTTCGGGCGGCTTCTGGGCCGGCTGGTCCCGGGCTGAGCGTCAGGCGAGTCCGGCCAGCTCCAGGGCCTCCGTGCCGGCCCGCAGGGCGGCGAGGCGCTCGTCCAGCGTGAGGCCGGCCGGGCTGAGGCTCAGCGTGGTCACCCCGGCCTCCGCGTAGGCCCGCATGCGGTCGGCGATCCGCTCGACGGAACCCAGCAGCGTGGTGGAGTCGATCAGGTCGCGCGGCACGGCGGCCGCCGCGCCCTGCTTGTCGCCGGCCAGGTACTTGTCCTGGATCTCGATGGCTTCCTTCTCGTAGCCCATGCGGCGGGCGAGCTTGTTGTAGAAGTTCTGCTGACGGCTGCCCATGCCGCCGACGTACAGCGCGGTGTACGGGCGGAAGAGGTCGGCCAGCCCGTCCACGTCGTCGCCGAGGGCGATCGGGACGGTGGGGCAGACGTCGAAGCCGTCGAGGGTCTTGCCGACCCTCTCGCGACCGGCCCGGATCGGGGCGAGGGCGGTCTCCTCGAGGTGCTCGGCGGAGGGGAAGATCAGCAGGGCGCCGTCGGCGATCTCGCCGGTCTGCTCCAGGTTCTTGGGGCCGATCGCGGCGATGTAGAGCGGGATGTGCTCGCGCACGGGGTGCACGGTGAGCTTGAGCGGCTTGCCGGGGCCACCGGGGAGCGGCAGGGTCCAGTGCTCGCCCTCGTGGGACAGCCGCTCGCGGGACATCGCCTTGCGGACGATCTCGACGTACTCCCGGGTACGGGCCAGCGGCTTGTCGAACTTGACGCCGTACCAGCCCTCGGACACCTGCGGGCCCGACACACCCAGGCCCAGGCGGAAGCGGCCGCCGGAGAGCGAGTCGAGGGTGGCGGCCGTCATCGCGGTCATCGCGGGCGTACGGGCCGGGATCTGGAAGATCGCCGAGCCGATGTCGATCCGCTCGGTCTGTGCCGCGACCCAGGACAGCACGGTCGGCGCGTCGGAGCCGTAGGCCTCGGCGGCCCAGCACACGGCGTAACCGAGCCGGTCCGCCTCCTGCGCGACGGCGAGATTGTCCGAGTCCATCCCGGCGCCCCAGTAACCGAGGTTGATCCCGAGCCGCATACCGCTCCCCTTACCGATCAGTAACGTCCTTGTTCCCCGGACCTTATCGCCCTCGCGGCGATCCGGCGCCTGTCGGGTTCGTCACTGCACCCCATAGCCCCCCTCCGGCCAGTAATCTCAGCCGTCATGGAGCAACGGCATCTCGGTCGCACCGGCCTGCGCGTGTCCCGGCTCGGGCTCGGCACCCTGACCTGGGGACGGGACACCGGCGAGCGGGACGCCGCGGACCTGCTGAAGGCCTTCTGGGAGGCCGGCGGGACGCTCGTGGACACCGCCGACGTCTACTCCGACGGCAGCTCCGAGTATCTGCTCGGGCGGCTGATCGAGGACCTCGTGCCCAGGTCCGACCTGGTGATCGCCACCAAGGCGGGGAGCGTGCCCGACCCCGACCGGCGCTTCGACGGCTCTCGCGGCCATCTGCTCGCCGCGCTGGACGCCTCCCTGCAACGGCTCGGCACGGACTACGTCGACCTGTGGCAGGTGCACGCCTTCGACCCCACGACCCCGCTGGACGAGACCCTCCAGGCCCTGGACATCGCCGTCACCTCCGGGCGCGCCCGTTACGTCGGGGTCTCCAACTTCTGCGGCTGGCAACTCGCCAAGGCCGCGACCTGGCAGCGGGCGGTGCCGGGGCGCACCCCACTGGCCAGTACGCAGATGGAGTACTCGCTGCTGCAACGCGGCGTCGAACGCGAGGTGCTGCCGGCCGCGCTCGACCTCGGTGTCGGGCTGCTGCCGTCCTCGCCGCTCGGGCGGGGCGTGCTCACCGGCAAGTACCGGCACAGCACCCCGCCGGACTCGCGCGGCGGTTCCCAGGACATGGCACCGTTCGTCGCGCCCTACCTGGACGAGGCCGCCCGGCGCATCGTGGACGCCCTCGCCATAGCGGCCGACGGGCTCGCGGCGTCGCCCTTGCAGGTCGCCCTCGCGTGGCTGCGCGACCGGCCGGGCGTGGCGGCGCCGATTGTCGGGCCGCGGACCGCGCAGCAGCTCACGGCCGCGTTGTCAGTGGAGACCCTTAGTCTTCCGGATGAGATCTGCCAGGCGCTGGACGACGTGTCAGCGCCGCTGCACCGCTATCCGGACCACGACTGGAGCTCGCTCTAGGCGCCGGTCCGCCGCACCACGGAGGCCATCGTGACCGAGGACCGCACCGACCAGGACGACACCGCCCGCCCTGCGGCGGCTGCGGGGGCACAACTGCCGCCCAAGTTGCAGGACTTGGCGGCGGCCGTCCGGGCGATCGAGCGCGGCGAGCGGCCCGCGGCGAAGGCGACAGCATCCGCGCCCGCGCCTTCGCCTTCGGTGGCCCCGGATCGAGCGGCCACACCGGCCCCCGCCGCCGAGTCTGCACGCAGCCGCCCCGTGGTTCCGGCGTCCGGTGACGCGGTCGCCGACGCGCGGGCCGTGCTGGCGGCGGGCGGCGCGCCG